>JBGSIX010000238.1:0-11959 GCA_041742315.1 Phycisphaerales bacterium
AGCCGCCTTCAGGTACGCCAGCGCCATCACCCAATCGCCGGGCGACACCGCGCCCGACACGAGCCCGCCGTCGTCCACGAGCACGTCGGGCACGACAAACGAATACCCCGCCTCCGACAGAAGCGCCCGCCGACGCGGGCTCCGGCTCGCCAAAACAAGCGTGGGCTGATTGTCCGAATCTCGTGGCACGTCGTTCTCCGAACCGATTCTAGCGGCCCACAATCCCCAAACCGCCCATCCCAAACCCCTACTATGGTGCCACGATGCGAGCCCACCTCCTGCAACTCGAACTCGTCTGGGAGAGCCCCGAAGCCAACTTCCGCCTCGTCGAGGACGCCCTGGACAGAGCCAAACCCGATCCGGGTGATTTCGTCCTCCTCCCCGAACTCTTCGACACCGGCTTCAGCTTCCACACCGAAACCAACGCCGACAACGAGGGCCGCACACTCAGATTCCTGCTCACCCTCGCCGATGACCTGGGCGTCACGATCCAGGGCAGCCGAACCCTCCGCCCCTGTGATTGCGACAAGGCCTTCAACTGCGCCACCGTCGCCGCCCCGGACGAGACGCTCCTCTGCGAGTACCGCAAGATCCACCCATTCACCTTCGGCCGCGAGCCCGAATTCTTCCAGGGCGGCACCGACGTCCTCACCTACACCTGGAACACCCTGACCGTCTGCCCCGCGATCTGCTACGACCTGCGCTTCCCCGAGCTCTTCCGCGCCGGTCTTGGCAAGGGCGCCCAGCTCTTTGCGCTGGGCGCGAACTGGCCAAGCCCCCGCCAGCATCACTGGCGCGCCCTCGCCATCGCCCGCGCCATCGAGAACCAGGCCTTCGTCCTCGCCGTAAACCGCACCGGCTCCGACCCCCACCTCCACTATGCGGGCGGCACGATCGCCATCTCCCCAAAGGGCGACATCCTGGGCGAACTCACCGACCAGCCCGGCACACTCAGCGTCGAGATCGATCCGCAATCCCTCCACGACTGGCGCGCCACCTTCCCCGCATGGAGGGACATGCGTTTATGAATCCTTCCCAAAGTCCTTGGGTCATTTGGACTATATCTTTACACTGAACGCATGAAGCAGCACGCACTCGCACTCGCCGCAGCCTTTATCGCAGCCCCAGCAGCCGCCGAGCCCCACCTCGTCCTCCGCCTCATCGCCGACGAGCACGTCATCCAACCGGGCGAATCGGTTCACTGGCAGCTCTGGGCGGAACTCTTCGAGCCAGACGGAGAAATCTTGGCCACTGTTGCCGAAATCGATTTCTCACTCACGTTTGGCGGCATCCCCTCGCTCTCTATCGCGGACAACAACTTCGCTCCCGCTTTCGACAGCACATTCTTCGGCCCAGCCGATGACGGCATCGTATCGGGTGATTCGATTGCAAACGCCATAGGCACAAACACACTGCCGCCGCTCAATAACCCGGGCGGCCCAGACTCTTCAAATCCTTTGCTGATTTACTCATTCACAATGGTGCACGATGGATTTGGGGGAGGCGAGAAATACACTCCGCAACTCACCATCAATGGCGTTTTTACTGGGGCTTACGTGGGCTCACCGTTCCCTACAATATTCTTCTATCAATTGAGTTCAGTACCTTTCCCGGTTCCCGTTCCATTCAGTGTCCAAGCCGACACCGTCTACAACATCCCCACGCCAGCAACCGGTACCCTCGCCCTGCTGAGCCTCACGGCGCTCCGCCGCCGCCGATCACGCTGACCCCGCGACCCGGTCGATCTCGCCCAGCGTCGTCAGCCCCTCCGCCGCCATCCGCCAGCCGGACTGCTCGAGCGTCGTGAACACGCCCTGCTCGATGATCCGCTTCATCGAAGCGATCGTCGGGTTCTCCAGGATCACATCGCGCAGCTGGTCGTTGAAGTCGAGCAGCTCGAAGATCGCCCGCCGGCCCGCGAACCCCGTCCGCAGGCACGCCGCGCACCCCGTCGAGACATAGAGCTGGGTCGCCCCGCCCAGGAAGCGCCCCATCTTCGTCGATTCCGCGGGCGTCACGCCGTGCGCCCGCTTGCAGCGTTCGCAGAGCACGCGCACGAGCCGCTGCGCCAGCACGAGCTGCATGCTGTTGGCGACCAGATAGGGCTCAAGCCCGAGATCGAGCAAGCGGAACACGCTCGAGATCGTGTCCTTGGCGTGAATCGTCGAGAACACCAGGTGCCCCGTCATCGAGGCCTGCATCGCCACGCGCGCCGTCTCCGGGTCGCGGATCTCGCCCACCAGAATCACGTCCGGGTCCTGCCGCAAAACCGACCGGAGCAGCGTGTGGAACGTGTTGCCCTTGGCGTCGTCGATGGGCATCTGCGTGACGCCCTCGAGCTCGTACTCCACCGGGTCCTCGATCGTTACGACGTTCCGCACCTCGCGGTCCACCTCGCGCACCGCGTTGTAAAGCGTCGTCGTCTTGCCCGAGCCCGTCGGCCCGCACACCAGCAGCAAGCCCGAGTCCTGCTCGCACACCCGCCGCACTCGGTCGAGCATGAACGTGGGCATCCCGATATCGTCAATGCTCCTGGGCACGTTCGTCAGGTCCAAAACCCGCAGCACCAGCTTCGACCCGTTCACCGAGGGCGTCAGCGACACGCGGTAATCCACGCGCCCGCGGCTCTGCATCCCCTGCTTGAACGTCACCGAAAAATGCCCGTCGATGATCGCGTCCCTCGACGTGTCGCTCGAGTTGCACGCCGTCCGAACCAGGTTCGTCACCAGCTTGCCCGCCTTCGCCGGCAAATCAGTCACCCACACCATCTGCCCATCGACCCGGATCCGCACCGTGTGCTGGTTGGGCCTGGGCTCGATGTGAATATCCGTCGCGTGCGTCGAACTCGCCACCAGCAGCAAGAGCTTCGTCGCCAGCGCCCCGTCCCCATCCCCCGCCAGCGCGTTGGTCGAGCGCCCGCTCGCGTCCATCAGCGTGAGCGTCATCGATGCCGGCTCCATCCCCGCCGCCGCCCGGATCACCGAGAGCATCTCCTTCGTCCAGCGCGGCATCACCGTCTCGACGACCGCCTCCTCCGTCGGCGCATCCTCCGTCGCCACCTCGACGACGAACTCCTCCTGGCCGATCCGGATCACATCGCCCTGGAAAAGCCCCACCTGCTCCACCCGCTTGCCGTTGATCTTCGTCCCGTTCCGGCTCCCAAGGTCCCTCAGCTCCCAGACACCCTCGCTGTTGGGCTCCATCACGCAGTGGAACCGGCTGCAGCGGTCGTCCTTCAGGCGGATCGTGTTGTCCGGGTGCCGACCGATCGTGATCGGCTCGGTCCCCATGGGCACGGGCCTCCGCCGACCCGTCAGGTGGCGCAGCCGGCAGATCGCGGTCGAGGTGTCCTTGGGGGTCGCTTCGGTCATCTTCGTCATACTCCCATTGGACCTGTTATCGGGGATTTGGTTCCCAGGCTCAAGGGTTATCGCCCCGGATCGGGACCGAATCTACCATCGGTCCCATGATCGACCTCAAAGCCCTCCGTGACAATCCCGCCCGCTTCAAGCAGGGCGCCGCCGACAAGCAGATGTCCGTCGACATCGACCGCATCCTCGCTCTGGACACCCAGCGCCGCGAGCTCATGACCCGCCAGGAAACCCTCCGGGCCGAGCAGAACAAGATCGCCAAGGAATCCGGCCCCAAGATCGGCCAGCTCTCAGGCAAGCTCAAAGCGGCCTCGGGCGACGACAAAGCCGCCCTCGAAGCCGAGATCGCCGAGCTCAAATCCAAACCCGCCACCCTCAAGGCCGAGATCCAGGCCCTCGAAGAAACCATCGCCACACTCACCCCAGAGCTCGAAGCCCTCCTCCTCCTCGTCCCCCAGCCCGCCGACCACGACGTCCCGAGGGGCAAGGGCGCCGAGGACAACGTCCCCCTCTCCCACTGGGAGCCCGCGTGGTGGGACCGCGCCAAAACCTTCGAATCCAACAAGGGCTTTGCTCCCAAGACACACATCCAGCTCGTCCACGACCTCGACCTCGTCGACTTCGAGCGGGGCGTCAAGATCGCCGGCACGCGCAACTACATCCTCAAGGGCGACGGCATGCGCCTCCACCAGGCCGTCCTCCGCTTCGCTTTCGACTACATGGTCAACGAGAATGGCTTCGCCCCGCGCTCCGTCCCCGTCCTCGTCCGCGAAGAGGCCATGCTCGGCACCGGCTTCTTCCCCCACGGCAAGGACCAGTCCTACCACATCGAAGAATCCGCCCGCGGCGGCGGGCACGACATGTACCTCACCGGCACGGGCGAAGTCGGCCTCATGGGCATCCACCAGGGCGAGATCCTCGATGAAGCCGACCTGCCCCTCAAGTACGTCACCGTCAGCCCCTGCTTCCGCCGCGAAGCCGGCGCCGCCGGCAAGGACACCGCGGGCCTCTACCGCATCCACAGCTTCGACAAGGTCGAGCAGGTCATCATCACCCGCGCCGACGAGGCCGAGTCCCGCAACTGGCACAAGAAAATGATCGGCTTCGTCGAAACCCTGCTCCAGCGCCTCGAACTCCCCTACCGCCTCCTCCAGTGCTGCACGGGAGACCTCGGCGTCAAGAACGCCGACATGGTCGACATCGAGTGCTGGATGCCCGGACGGGGCGAAGTCAAACCCGACGGCTCAACCACCGGCGACTGGGGCGAAACACACTCCGCAAGCCGCCTCTACGACTTCCAGTGCCGACGCCTCAACACCCGCTACCGCCCCGGAGGCGAGGGCGGCCAGGGCCAGACCGTCTTCTGCCACTCGCTCAACAACACCGTCCTGGCCAGCCCGCGCTTCCTTATCCCCCTTCTTGAGATGCACCAGAACGCCGACGGCTCCGTCACCATCCCCGCCGCCCTCCGCCCCTACATGAACAACCAGGAACGCATCGGGTAACCTGCCCACAACGAGCCCCTCGCGCAAGCGAGGGGACTCTTCGGAATGGATGCAAACATCAAGACTCCCCTCGCTTGCGCGAGGGGCTCGTCAAGAACCCATGAGCACTGACGCGACAACCGGAACCTATAAAACACTCAGTGTGCTCATGCCCGTCCACAACGAGGCACGCACACTCTGCGAGATCGTCCGCCGAGTCCTCCAGTCACCAATCGAACTCAACATCGAACTCGTCTGCGTCGACGACGGCTCCACCGACGGCTCGGGCGACCTGCTCACACAGCTCGCAAGCGAACACCCCAACGCAAGAGCAGTCATCCGCGTCTTTCACCACACAACGGGCCAGGGCAAAGGGGCCGCGATCCGCACCGCCATCAAGGAAATGACCGGCGATATCGCCCTGATCCAGGACGCCGACCTCGAATACGACCCGAGCGACTACCCAAAGCTCCTCGCCCCGATCCTCTCGGGCGAGGCCGACGCCGTCTTCGGCTCGCGCTTCATCACGGGCCGACGCCGACAGGTCCACCGCTTCTGGCACGCCCAGGCCAACCGCCTGCTCACGCTCCTGTGCAACATGGTCAGCAACCTCAGCCTGACCGACATGGAAACCTGCTACAAAGCCGTCCGCGCCGACGTGCTCAAATCCCTCCCTCTGACCAGCAACCGCTTCGAGATCGAAGTCGAGCTGACCATGTGCCTCTCGCGCCGCCGACTCCGCATCTACGAGGTCCCCATCAGCTACCACGGCAGGACAGCCGCCGAAGGCAAAAAAATCGGCTTCAACGACGGCCTCCAAGCCGTCTGGGCCATCATCCGCTTCGGAATCCTCGACAGACGCTAGCGATATCTTCACAATCCTTGTACCCTGCGGGTTCGGCACGCTCGCACCGAAAGGGGGATCCTGATGCTCCGATTCACGCTCGCTTGCCTCGTTTGCATCCCATCGATGGCTTTGGCTCAGGTCTGCGGCTGGGAGTTCATCAACCAGGGCGGCACCATCGGAGGACCACGCACCCTCACCGAGATGGTCTACAACCCCCCCACCCACAGCGTCATCCTCTTCGGGGGCGGCAACTTCGCCCCGCTCCCAACCGGCACCTGGAGCTGGAACGGACAGGGCTGGTCCGCCATCTTCACACAGAACACGCCGCCAGCTCGCTCCGCGCACGCCATGGCCGCCAAAACAGACGACAGCGCCACCCACATCGTCCTCTACGGCGGCGACGACGGAACCGGTCAAAATTTCAGCGATACATGGACATTTGACGGCACCGACTGGACGCTCCACCCCGGCGTCAGCGGACCACCCGCCCTCGAATACGGCGCGATGGTCTACCACGAGACCATCGCCAAATTCGTCCACTTCGGCGGCTCCTGCCCCGCGGGCTGCTTCGCCGATACCTTCACCTGGAACGGCTCGCTCTGGAGCGCTCTCTTCACGGCAAACGCGCCGCCGCCCCGATACCTCCACGCCATGGCCTACGACCCGATCCGCGCCGAAACCGTCCTCTACGGCGGCAACCTCCTCCCACAGAACCTCGGCGTCGCGGGCGATACCTGGGTCTTCGACGGCACAAACTGGACACAACGCGTCGTCACCGGCCCACCACCGCTCGTCTCACACTCCATGGCGTTCGATGCAACCAGAGGCACCGTCGTCATGCACGGAGGGCTCATCAACGGATCAAACGTCTCCAATCAAACCTGGGAATGGAACGGCTCCCAGTGGTCACTCGTCGGTGAAACCCAGACCTTCGCGAACTACTATCACCAGCTCGTCTTCGACGGCAACGCCAACCAACTCCTCCTCTTGGACATCTCCACCCCTCCCAATCTCCTTTCTATGAACTGGTCCTCGGGCCCCGTCGTCGCGCCCGTCACCGGAACCGCCACCGGCGCCTACCCCTGCCCGCTCACACTCGGCATCTCAGCCACCGGCGGCCAGAATCTCAGCTATCAGTGGTACAAAGACAACAGCCCCCTCGCCAACAACGCCACCATCAGCGGCGTCACCACCGACACACTCACGATCAACCCCACCAGCGCCACAACCGCCGGCAGCTACCGCTGCCAGGTCACCGACTCCTGCGCCACCGTCAACTCGGGCACGATTGTCGTCACCATGCGCTGCCTCGCGGATGTGAACATGAGCGGCACCACGGATCCGGGCGATTTCACCGCATGGATCGCCGCCTTCAACGCAAACGACATCCCCAAGGCCGACCAGAACTGCGACGGCCTGCTCACCCCCGCCGATTTCACCGCATGGATCGCCAACTACAACGCCGGCTGCTAGCCCCTGCTTGACGGAGCATCCACAGTGGGGTGCCACCGCTTGTCCGTCCACGGCAAGCCGTGTCTTTGGATCACAAGAACCACGGCTTGCCCTTCGGGACAAACCGTGGCACCCGGATTTCCGATCCATCAAACAGAACCTAGCCGATCACTTCCCCTGCCCCGGCTCGCAATAGCACGACGACGTGGGCCTCACATCCGCGCCCGCAAACGCATCCTCGATCGCGCTGTTGAGCGCCATCGCATCGCTCGCGTGGCCCTGTCCGAAGAGCGACTGCTGCAAACCAGTCAGCGCCCACCCGTTGTTCGGGTTCTTCGCAAGATCCGCGCGGTACACCGCCTCGGCCTCCTCGAACTCGCCCCCCGCAATCAGCAGCGCCCCAAGCGCATGCCGGATCGGCACCATCCACGCCGGCGGCTCGTCGTACACGAGCGCATCCTCAAGCTCCACCGCCTCGCGCAGCTTCGAGTACGCCTGCGACCGCTCCCCCTCGCGCCAGAGCGTCTCGCCCTCGACCATGAGCCGCGCGATCGGGAGCACCGTATCCACCCGGTTGTTCAGGATGTACCAATCCTCCGGGATCGCGTCCGCAGCCTCGCTAAACAGCGCAATCTCGCTCCGCGCCTCCTCAGGCATCCCCTTGGCCGAGTACGCGATCGCCCGCGCATAGTGCCGAACCGCGTTCGACACGAGCCTCCAGTCCTCGTACCCCGGCTCGCGCAGAATCTCGTCCCACTTGCCGAACCGGACCATCACGTGGAAGTTCGTGGGCATGATCCCCTCGATAAAGCCCGCGTACTCACGCAGAGGCTCCTTGGGCATCTCCTCTTCAAGCGAGCGGGCCGCGGAAATCGCCGTCTCGTAGTTCCCGCTCATCATCGCCGCGAACGCCAGGAAGTGGATGTTGTGCCCGTAGTACATCGAGTAGAACCCGGGGGGCGGCGCGACCGCGAAGTACGCCTTGTCCGCCGCGATCACCGCCTCGTTCGAAGCCATCGCGTCCCCGTACCGCCCCACGCGCACATAAATATGCGAGGGCATGTGCACCAGGTGCCCCGAGCCCGGCACGAGCGCCGTCAGCCGGTCCGCCGCCGCCTCGGCCCGCTCAGGCGACTTCGAGGCCTCGACCGTGTGGATATAAAAATGATTCGCGCCCGGGTGCTGGGGGTACCTGGCCATCACGCCCTCGAGCACCGCGACGATCTCCTCCGTCCGACCCTTCGCCTCGCCCTCTTTCGTCCACAGATCCCAGGGCTGCAGGTTCATCAGACTCTCTGCGTACAGCGCCCCCACGTCCGGATCGTCCGGGTACCGCTCGTACACCTTCTGCATCTCGTCGGCGTACGCCTGATCCAGATACCCCCGGTCCTCCGGCGCGGGCCACTCGTACCGAGCGCTCACCGCGCGGATCAACGCCCGCTCGACGGGGCTCGCGTTGCCCATGAGCGCCAGCGCCCTGTCCGCCGCCTCACGAGCCGCCTCCGATCGGATCGCCGTCATCTGCGGGTCGTTGATATTGATCCCGTTGGCGTACGCCACGCCCCACCACGGCATCGCCGCGCTCGGATCCTCAGCCGCCGCCGCCTTGAACGACCGGATCGCCTCGTCGTGGTTGAACCCATACAGAAGCTGCATGCCCTGGTCGAACCACGCCTGCGCCTCCGCCGACGCCGTCGTCATCGGCCGCTCGTAGTTCCCGAAGCCCTCGTACATCTGCGCATCGAGAACGGGCTTCTCGGTCGCCGAGCACCCAATCAATCCCGGCCCCGAAAGAGCCAACGCCAGCGCACCAACAGACAGCTTGCAATTCATCGGAATTCCCCTTGATCAGATCCCGGCCCGTGGCTCACACACACCACCCAGCGGCGGCCACAGACACGGCTACATCCTAGCCCAAGGCCGGATGCCAGCGATCCCCAGTCCCGTCAAAAACAGGGCCGATTCCGGTCAAAAAGAAGAGGTCATCGATCCTTCGGGCTCGCCTTGCGATGCCCCATCACCAGCCGGAGCACCACCATCCCAATCCCAAAGAGCACAAACGACAGCACCGACGGGCTCGGCATCTCGGCAAGCAAGGCAACGAACTGGGACATCAGCACACCTCCGGTCTCCCGTCAACGTACGGGCAGTTCTCGCCGGAAGTACCTGAAAAATCAGTCCTTACGCAACCTTTGCATTCGCAATATTTGCACACAGACAGATAGTGCCCGTCGGGGTCAATCAACCGTCCCAGACTCCGGCCATCCCAGCCCGAGCCTGCCCAGCGGCACCGTCGCGTTCACATGCACCCGGTCCACCTCACCCACTGCCCGCAGATGCGACACCAGATCCAGCATGTCCCCCCGGGGCGGCGCCACGAACACCAACGCCTCGCCCGTCTTGGGGTGCTCGATCGCCAACAAGGCCGCGTGCAAACACTGACGACCGATGAGCGTCCGATCCCCGTGCACGAACGCGCGGCCGCCGTACATGTCATCGCCCACGATGGGCCAGCCCGCATCAGTCAGATGCACGCGGATCTGGTGCGTCCGCCCCGTCTTCAACTCCAGCTCCACGAGTGAGAACTGCTGATCCCCCACCGACCGATCGTGAAGCCGGTAACGCTCGCGCACCCGGCAGATCGTCACGCTCGGCTTGCCAAGATCATCGTGCCGAACCACCATCTTCTCGCGGTACCCCTTCACCCGCGACGGGTGCGGCCCGATCGGCCGATCAATCACCATCGCCTCCGGCTCCACCCAGCCCTGCACCACCGCCAGGTAACGCTTGTCGACCGTCCGCTTCTCGAACTGCGCGCCGATCTTCCAGTGCGTCTCCTCGTCCTTCGCAAAGACAATGCACCCGCTCGTGTCGCGGTCGAGCCGGTGCACCACGCCGGGCCTCGCCAATTCCTTACCGACTTCCGAGAGACTCCCGCTCGACGTGTGCGCAAAGTGCCACGCCAGCGCGTTGATCAGCGTCCCGTCCAGCTCCGCCCGCGCCGGGTGCACGATGATCCCCGGCGCCTTGTTCAGAACGATCAGGGAATCATCCTCGAACAGCACCTCGATCGGGATCTCCTCGGGCACCACCTCGCTCGAGGGCGGCGGCGGGATCGCAAGCCTCAAAACATCGTCCTTCTTCAGCTTCGTCGAGCTCTTGGCGATCCGACCGTTCACGCTCGCCCCGCCCATCTCAATAATCTGCTGCAACTGGTTCCGGCTCAGAAAACGCACCCGCGTCGTCAGGTACTTGTCGAGCCGCGCCTCTTTCAGATCGCCCAGCAGATGAAACTGCACCCTGGGCATGGGCGACTCGTCCTCGCGGGCCGCCTCCACACGCGCACGCAATTCATCCGGATCGATCTTCCCACCCGGGAGCGTCAGCTCCTGCGCCTCAATAATCGGAGCCTCGGCCTCGTCGCCGAAGTCGGGCTTGCGCTGCATCTCACCCGCCGCTTCCGTCACCCGCGCCCGGATCCTCCTTGGGAAGATCATCCGCAGGCGCATCCTGCGCAGGCTCAGCCGGTGGGACGGGCGTCCCGCCCGTCTCTTGAGCGGCTTCACCCTCGGGCGTCTCGGTCGGTGCTGCAATCTCAGGCTCGGGCGCCTTGGGCAACGCTTCCTTGGAGATCAGCGCCACCGGCACGACCATCTCATCCACGTTCGCCGAGCGTTCATCCGCGATCTTCGACCAGAGCTCAAAGCCCTCAGCCTCCGCGATGGACTTCGCCTCCGCGTACGCCGACTTCGCGCCCGCCGCGTCGCCCTTGCTCTCGGCGACCGCCGCCAGCCCGAACTGCGCGCCAAGCCGGTGGATCGCCCAGCCGCCCTCTTTCTTCATCCCCGCGACCTCGCGGTAGAGCCGCTCCGCGTCGCCCAGGAACTTCTGGCGATCCTCGTCGCTCAGCAGATCCTCCTCCGCGTACACGCCGGTCGACTGGTTGTTCTCGTCGAGCTGGAGCTCCGCGCCCGGAGCCACGCCCCGCACCGCCGCGTTCAGGTACACATCCGCCTCGCGGAGCGCCGACATCGGCGCGATACCCCTGATGTCGCCGTACTGCTCGCGGATCGCGCCGAGCGTCACGGGCGAGGGGCTGGCGACCGTGTAGTCCACGGCGCTGGCGACTTCCTCGAACGCCCGGTTCACCTTCGCGTTGGCCCGCTTCTGAAGCTGCCCGTACCCCCAGTACGCCAGCACCACCGCCGCGATCACAAACAGCGCCGGCGTGCTCCACTTCGAGAGCAGATCGATGAAGTCCTGGTTGATCCGGCTCTCGTCGAGACCGGCTCCCTCACGGATCTGGCTGGTGCGATCGTCCATCGGCAAGCTCCCAAACCGCAACCAACGCCGCGGGAAAGGATCCTAGAACCCCAATCCCAGACGAGCCCGCAGCGCAAACAAGGATGATTTCCTCCCTCTCCCCGCCGGGAAGAGGCCCGGGGAGAGGGGTCTTCGGCCCCCTCCGTGCCACGGCTGTGCCAGCCGTGCTCCCCACTCTCTCCCCCCTCTCCGTGCCACGGCTGGATCAACCCTGCTCCCTCTCTCCCCCCTCTCCGTGCCACGGCTGTGCCAGCCGTGCTCCTGCTCTCCTACTCCTCCCAAAACTTCCAAGGCCCTCCATCCCCCAAATCACCCCCACCCACAAGCCTCTCCCGCACCAAAGCCACCAATTCCGCGACCCCCGCGCCAGTCGCCGCCGAGACCGCCGCATCGTGCGCCCAGAGAGGCTCCCCCAGATCCCCGCGCAGCGCCGCCACGAGCCCGGGCTCATTCTCCACGATCGTGCGCGGGTCGGCGGTCGC
>JBGSIX010000239.1:0-16103 GCA_041742315.1 Phycisphaerales bacterium
CGACCACGGCGTTGGCCTGGTCCTCGTCCGCGCCCACGAGCGCGACCATGCCGCTGGGCACCGCCTCGGCGGCGTTCTGCATCGCCCTGCCACGCAGCGCCACCAGTCGCAAACCGTCTGCGAAACTGAACGAGCCCGCCACGTGCAGCGCCGAGTACTCGCCCAGGCTCAGGCCCGCCGCGGCCTTCACCGGCGCCTCGCCCTCGGCAAGCCCCAACTGGGCACACAGGCCCCGCCAGCACGCGATCGCGCAGGTGTACAGAGCGGGCTGGCTCACATCGGTCCGGCTGAGAACCTCCGCCGGACCCGCCCAGCAGATCGAGCTGAGCGTCTGCCCGAGCGAGGTCCCCAGGACCTGATCGGCCTCGTCAAAGACGGCACGGGCCTCGGGGCTGGTCTCGGCCCAGACGTTGCCCATGCCAAGGGCCTGGGCGCCCTGTCCCGGGCACACGATGATCATGGGTTCGGCCATAGGTCAGATGGTAGAGGCCCGCGCGCCGATGGGCGACCGCAAGCCGCACTCCGGGCACCGGGACCACCGCTCCCGGTCCACCAGGCAGCCATCCATGTCCCGGCCGCACCAGATGCACTCCTGATCGTTCCAGCAGCGCCGAAACTCATCCAACACGAGCCGATCCTGAAGCCACCGCTCCGCAACGAGCCAGAGCGACACCGCCACCAGCCCGAGCACGACCGGGATCGCGATCGAGATCACCAGAATCAGAGGCTCGCTCTCGGGCCTGCCCGAGGCCCAGTCGAGGTAGGCAGTCCACGCGATCGGCCCAAGGAGCACGAGAAAGACCAGGAGCCCGAGCAGGGCTGCGCCCCAGAACCGGACCATCACGCGAAGCTGCCGGCGCTTGAGCGCCGCGTGCGTCTGCACCCGGACGACGATCGCGTGGGCCTGCCTCCTCGTGAGCCCGAACTCTTCTTCCAGAATCAGCCTTGTCCGCGGCCGGCGGATCGCGAGCGTCAGCTGACCCAGCCGGAGCGGGTCCAGGGGCATTACGGACTCCACGACCGCGCCCTCGGGGCGGACGGGCCTGGGCACCGCGCCCTTGCGGGGGGCTCCGGGCGTCGGCGATCGCTCTGGACGATCCGTGTTCATGCTTGAGTGTGTATCGGCGAGAGGCGGTCAGATCTGCCAGAGGCTGGTGCCCCAGGTGAGACCGCCCCCGAAGCCGACGAACATGATCTTCTGACCCGCCTGAACCTTGCCCGCGGCGCGGAGATCGTTCAGGACCAGCGGCACGCTCGCGGCGACCGTGTTCCCGAACCGGTCGATGTTCACGTGCAGCTTCTCGTCGGGCAGCCCGAACCGCTCCTTCGCCGCCTGTAGGATCCGCTGGTTCGACTGGTGGCAGACGAAATGATCCACGTCCGACGCCTCAAGCCCCGCGGCCTCGAGCGTCTGCCCGATCACCTGCGGGAATGTGCCCACCGCAAAGCGGAAAACCCCCGCGCCGTTCATGTGCAGCACGCAGAGCTGGTCGTTCTCCGTCTTGTCCTCTTCGGTCAGGTCGTGCACGGTCTCGGGGATGTAGAGATCGCTCCAGCGCGTGCCGTCGGAGTGCATCGCCTGGGCGATCAGGCCCTTTGAGGCGTCGTCGGTGCGTTTGAGGATGACGCCCGCGGCGGCATCGCCGAAGAGAATCGCCGCTGCGCGACCGTGGGTGTTGAATTCGACCGATCGCGTGAGCGTGTCCGCGCCGATCACCGCGACGTTCCGGTAGGGCCCGGTCTGCATGAGCCCGTACGCGGTGTTCATCGAGAACACAAACCCGCAGCAGGCGGCGGAGAAATCGAACGCGCCCGCGTTGCCCGCGCCGACCATCGCCGTCAGCCGGCACGCGGTGGGGGGGCAGGTCATCTCCGAGGACATCGTCGCCAGGATGACCAGGTCGAGCTCGCTCGCGTCCATCTTCGCGTCGGCGAGCGTTTTCTCGAGCGCGCCCTTGGCCAGGTGGAGCACGGTCTCGCCGTTCTCCGAATCGGACTTGTAACGCTGCTTGATGCCCGTGCGCTGCTGGATCCACTCATCGGAGGTATCCATCATGCCTTCGAGGTCTTTGTTGGTGACGACGCGGTCGGGCGTGTGGGCGCCGATGCCGACGATCTCGATCCCGAATCGGCGGTCAGCTTGGTCTGGCATGGACGCGGCCCTTCTACTGTCTGGCGCAGAGCCGACTCGGATGCGGTCCACACGGATCGCGACCAGGCAGGCGGGATCAGGCGGAGGCTGTTTGCGGTGACACGGCGGCCTCTGCCTCGGCGATCCGCTCGACGATCCCGTCGTTGATCCCCGCGGCGACATACTCGCGGCAGGACCGGATTGCGTTGGCGATCGTACGCGGCTCGCTCGACCCGTGTGCGATGAATAGCGTCCCGTTCACGCCGATCAGGGGAGCGCCGCCGTACTCGTGGTAATCGTTCTTCTTCCAGATCGACTTGGCGACCGGGGCGAAGCGGGACATCAGGTCCGAGTCGATCTCAAGGATCTCCTGCGTGATCGCCTCGAAGATGCTCTTGGCGATCCCCTCAGCGGTCTTGAGCACCACGTTGCCCATCAGCCCGTCCGTCACGACCACATCCGCCACGCCCGCGAAGAACTCGCGCCCCTCGATGAACCCGATGTAGTTGAGCCCGGGGGTCGCCTTGATCAGATCGCGGGCCTGCTTGATCGTGCCCGTGCCCTTGGAGTCCTCGGCGCCGATGTTCATCACCGCGACGCGTGGGTTCTCGATGTGCAGGAGCTTGCGGGCCACGACGTCCGCCATCACCGCGTACTGCCAGAGGTGCGTCGCCGTGGGCTCGGGGTTCGCGCCCGCGTCGCAGAGGACCATCGGCCCGTGCATGCTCGGCATCGCGACGGAAATGCCCGGGCGGTGCACGCCGGGGAGCCGCCTCATGTGCATGATGCCCGCCGCCACGCACGCGCCGGTGTTGCCCGCCGAGAGCGCCGCGTCGCAACGCAACGAGGGATCGATATCTCTCGGCCGCTGCGCCGCGTACTTGCACATCTGCACGATGGACGAATCGGGCTTGCCCTTGACGGCCAGCGAGGGCGACTCGGCCATCTCGATAACCTGCGTCGTCGCGACGATCTCGAGCCGTGGGTCGCTGACGCCCGCTTCTTCGAGCACCTCGTCGATGTCGCGCTGGTTCCCGAAGAGAACGAGCTTGTCATCTGTTGCAAGATGCTTCAGGCCGTCGATGCAGCCACGCAGGATGTCGTCGGGGGCGTTGTCGCCGCCCATGACGTCAACAGCGATGCGCATCGTTTAGTCCCGCTCGACGCCGATGCCCAGCTTCTTGACCTTGATGGTCAGGCCGGGACGGACGTAGCCAGACTCAGCGCACGCGCGGTGGTTGAGCTTGGGCATGCCGCTGACGGGGCAGATCGCGGCCTTGATCGGCGAAAGCGCGTGGTGCGAGCGACGACGCTTCGAGCGGCCCAGGCTGACTCTTTGTGGAGGGAGCATGTCTCAATCCTTACGTGCGGCAGTACTTCTCAAGCCAGCGGCGCCCGCGGCGATGCATTTGGAAACCCTCTGTGAGCCGATCTCCGGCCCCGAAAGAAGGCCCCAACACTAGCGCCAATGGCCGATCGGGTCAACGATCCGCAAACCCCGGCGACCGACGCCTGTTCGGAAATTGATAGAGTCACCGAGGCCTCTTGACCGGCTCGATTCGGCACGGGGGCCTGTGGAAGACCGGGATATCCCAAGCTATCATCCGCCCGCTCCGTCCTGGCAGCAGGCCGGATTGCCTCCCTAGCTCAATCGGTAGAGCAGCTGACTCTTAATCAGCGGGTTTCAGGTTCGAGTCCTGAGGGGGGTATTTCCCCGTCCACAGCTCAGCTGGCCGCCCATCGTCGGATGGGCTCCGTGGCCCCCTACGCTCATGGCCATGACAAACGCCGCGCTCGAGTCCAACCCAAAGGTCGTCATCGCGCCCTCGCCCGTCCACGGGCTGGGGGTCTTTGCCACCGAACCCATCGCCGTGGGCGAGCTCATCGAAGAGTGCCCCTGCCTCCCGCTCGAGCAGGGCTTTGAAAGACTGTCCAGCGTCATCAACCACTATCTCTACGAATGGCCCTTCGATGGCGACGGCAGGGCCGTCGTCTGGGGCTCGGCGTCGATCTTCAACCACAGCACCCGACCCAACGCTTCCTGGCAAACCCTCGACGGGCCCCCAAGGTATGTCTTCAGGGCCAACCGCGAGATCGAAGCGGGCGAAGAGATCTTCATCGACTACGGCAAGGACTACTGGCAGCACCACGACGGCTACCCATCCATCGACGACGCGCCCTCGCGATCACTCCGTATTTCGAAGTAATCACGGGCGCAAAGCTCGGCACGCAAAGCGAAGCGAAAGTGCGCGTCAAGCCGCTCTGGATTCGCCCCGGCCGAGCCCGCCGAGGTCTCTCTTGCTCTCCTCGACCTGAGCTTTGATCGTGGTCGTCAGGAACTCGATATTGTCCTGATGGACCAGGTGCTCAAGCTGAGAGACCAGCGCCGAGAGTTCTTCGGGCGTCAGGCCCGCGCCGATCTTCGAACGCACGCCAAAGATCAACGCCTCCACCCCCGTGCAGACGTCCGCGAAATCGCTGGCCATCGTCTTGAGCTGACCCGCGAGCGTCTCCTCGAGAACCTGTCCCATCGAGTTCGAGCTCGTGATGGCAATGCCGACCTCGTGCACCGCTTGTGTGAAGTGCTTGCACCACCGGACCTCGCCCTCGATCTCAATCGTGCCGCCGGTGTCTGTGGGGATCGTGACGGCACACTTGGTTTTGGGGTGGATGAACGCGCCCACCCAGAGGCCCAGCCCGTCGTCGGACATGTCCTTGGTGATCGCGTCGGCGAGCACCTGCCCATCGGCGCGATCAAACTCCACGCGGATCCGCGTGCCGTACTGAATCGAGAAACGCTTGGAGGTTCGGCTTTCGTGCTTGGCGTCGCTCTTGCGCTGCTGGGCGATCTGGTAGGCCAGGTTGCGATCGATCCTCAATGGGATCCGTAGTTGATTGAAATCAGAATCACCCATCTTCGGCTCCATTCTTTCCAAGGCGCTCAGGCATCCATCGGCATTCATCGTCTTGCCGAACAATGCCGCTTCTGGGTCAACATTCGAATCAATCACGATCCCAATCGCGTACCACTCCGGATTTCATCCCCGAATTCGCTCCCCGATTGCCCGGATAAAGGGGTGATTTCGGGGGTATCCCTCAGACTAGAATGATCGTTCTCGTTCGAGAACCACCCTCAACAGGCATTCATATCACGACCCGGTGGTGCGGATTTTCAGGCGACGCCCGTCCGGGAGCGTGATGTAGTACACCCTCGGCGGTGTCGGGTTGTCCGGCTTCGACCGGGGCTCTTCCGCTTTGCCGTCGGGCGGAGGAATCGTCGCGTCGCTGTCGCCCGTGCCGTTGGTGTCTTGCCCATCTTCCGAACCACCGCCGCCATCACCGGTCGAGTCCTGGTTGCCTGAATGACCCGGCACGGTGGTCAGCCATGTGGCATCGGCGAAGGTCAGAGAAGGTGAAATCAGCGGCAGCGAACTCGAGATGACCGGGACATACCCGTTCCGAGCGATCCGCTCGGCGTCTCGCTGAAGTCGCGACGCATCGATCACGCTGCTCGAGCGCCGAACGATATCGGAATAGCGGAAATAACCCCAGATCTCATGCCCGGGCAGCAGGTAATCCGCAAGATAAGCGGGCCGGTCGAGCCGGTGGAAGTCTTCTTCATCAGACATGCCAGCTTCCGCCTGGAACGCTCTGTTGAACGTCGGCGTCACGACATGAACGAGATCGCTCGAGACCTGCTCGGTGATGAACGACATTTCCGGGTACCGCTGTTTGAGGTGCTGCAGATAGGGCACCTGGGCCCAGACCGGCATGTGGGCGTGGGTAAAGGCGTCAAGCCCGATCAGCGTCGCCCCGGCCTGTTCCGCAAGATCCAATTGCGTGTGCACCAATTCCATATGAACCGGGTTGCTTGGATCCAGCGGCTCAGACTCATTGTCGTCCCACCGGTCCATGTGCCTCGCTGAGTGGCCCCACCAGAGACCGAGTTCCTTCCCCGAGCGAGGGATCGAGGGCAGCCCGATCGAGTCGGTAGCGGTCCGGAGTTTCGGGAGATCGAGCCAGCCCGCAGTGAAACGAGAGGGGTAATTCAGTTCCTGGTTGTTGTAAAACATCCCGCTGGGGGCCCAGAGCATGACGCTGTCATACCCCAGATTCTCCCGCACAATGGCGTTGGCCATCGGCGCAAACCCGACTCTGTCCGGGCGGTTCACACCACCACCAAGGCCGCGACGGTTCGTGGCCTCGATAGCGCCGTTGTTGGCAACCTCGCGTGCGAGCACGGGCTTCGTGCGTCTGTCGTATTGAACCGAGCCATAGCGTGACTGGAAATACGCACGGTACGGATCGAGGAGCGTCAGCCATTCCTGAGGCGAGGTGACCGAGCCAGAAAGATCGGGCCTCGCCATCGCCCGGATCGCCACCGTGTACGCCCGGGTCTCACCCGGCTGAACGACGGCTTGGTACGAGAGCCGGGTGTACTGGGTCACCCCCGGCGCGTCGCTCAGGTCAAAGGTGACCATCCAACCGAGTTTCTCAGGCGGACCTCGGAAGATGCCACCGACTCGGCTGAGCCGGATCAACGCATCGTGCTTGTACTCCATGACCGGGTACATCAGGCTGATGCCGACCGCGTGTGTCTGGTTCATCACCACCATCACCGGGCTGTAAGCGTTGCCGGGGTAAGGCCACCCCACGCCACTGAATGTGCCGTGCTCGAAGTCCCGCCAGGTCGAGATATTCCCGTGGTCGTACATCCGGATACGCTCGCCGAGCGCCAAGATGCCGATGTCCAAACGCCCGATCGGCCTGGGAGACCCCGATGTGTTCTTGAACACGTACCGGACGTCGTACCCGAGGTCCGTGACATTCTCGATCGTGATCTCGGGCTCCAGCGGATGGTCAAGGTCCATCGGGTCGTAGAGCGCCATCCCGCGCGGCTCAAGAATCGGGACATCACCGTCGACGATCGGCAGCGGCAGCCGTGACGGATCGGTCGTATAAGGCTGCGCCCCCGCAGCCAGACCGAGAAGCACCGCTCCAAACGCGAGCACGATGTGGGGAATCCGTTGCATGCCCGAATCATGGGATTCACGCCAAAAACGTCGATCCCATGGGGGTTTCATATTGGGGCGACCCGTCAATCTCGGGCCCGTGCACCGGCTGTGACGGCTCCCCTGCATGCGCCGCGCGCCCGGCCCATCCCGCAGAACCCGCCAACTCGTTCAGTGAGATTCCTCACCCGTCTCGCACACAAGGGTCAGATCGCAAGGGATCGCCGGGTACGCAATGTCCGTGCGGCACCCCCGATAATCACTCAGGCTTCCCCGCCCTTCTTGGATCGATCAGCACCCCGCGTTGTAATTCGCGATCCACGCCGTAAAGTCCGCCGGCGTGCACGAGCCGTCGCCGTTCTGATCGCACTGGGGCGACTGCGCATTGAACGCGGCGATCCACGCCGTGAAGTCGGCGGGCGAGAGCATCCCGTCCCCGTTCACGTCCGCGACGCAGCCGTTCCCCGTCAGGCCCGCCGCAAAGAGCAGCGCGTTGGCCATGATCAGCCCGCCGTCGGTCGACTCGTTCCAGTACCCGTCGTTGACCGCGCTGGACACCGGATGGAACCCGAGCTCGACCACGCGCGGATTGGGCGCGACCGCGATGAGCGTCTTGCCGTCCGTGTACCTGGCCACGAGCGTCGAGCCGGCGGTGAGCGTGGCGGTGGTGGGGCGCCACGCGCCGAAGGGGCCGTTGGTCCCGATCCCCACGTCGTTGATGAAGCTCTCGACGCCGTCCATGATCGGGTGGTTCGGGTCGGGCACCTCGCCGATCGAAACGGTGGTGTTCACCGTGAACCCGCCGCCCTGCGGGATCGCGATGTACCCGCCCATCGGGTCCTGCCAGCGCCCCGCTAGATTTCTGTTCGTGGTCGTGGTGGTGTTCGCAAACAGCGCGACCACCACGCCCCCGCCCGCGTCCACATAGTCCGCCAGCACGTCGCCCATCGCGACCGAGTCCACAAAGCTCACGTTGCTCCACACGATCACCGCGTCGTACTGCATGAGCGTGGCAAGGCTGGGCGTGCCCGTGCCGTCACCGATCCCCGTCGCGTTGATGATGTCCACCTGCGAGAAAAGACCCGTCGCCAGGATCTTATCGCGTGGGTCGGTAAACCTCGGCTCGGCCTGCGCGTTGGCGGTGTTGGTCGAAGCGGCGACGATCGCCGCCGTCGGCTGCGCCAGCGCCGGCGCAACGAAAGCGTAGACCGCAACCGCGCCGGTCAGTATCCGATTCAGCATCGAGAACCCTCCACTCAGGGCGGGGTCTGCTCAGAACGTATCAGCACCCCGCGTTGTAATTGGCCAGCCACGCGGTGAAGTCCGCCGGCGTGCACAGGCCGTCATCGTTCTGGTCGCACTCGGGCGCCTGCGCGTTGAAAGCCGCGACCCACGCCGTAAAGTCCGCCGGCGTCACCATGCCGTCCATGTTCACGTCCGCCAGGCAGACCGTCTCGCAGGAATCCGGGATCGTGTCGCCGTCGCTGTCGACCACGTTGACCGAGACGAACTTGTCGATCGTCCCGCCGAAGAGGTCCAGCACATACAGCTCCCCGTCGGCGTCCTGCGCGAACGAGCTGAGCCCGAAGCCCTGGTTGCCCACGAGCACGACCGCGTTGCCGTTGTTCGGATCCAGCGTCCAGACCTCGCCCGTGCAGTAGTCACCGAAGACGTACTTGCCGTCGAGCTCGGGCACCGCGCACCCGCGGTATAGGTACCCGCCCGTGATCGAGCAGCGACCCGCGCTGTGCGAGTAGTCGTGGATCGGATCAATCACCCCCGGCGGTAGCGACGCCGTGCAGCCCGAGAAGCTCGGGTTCTCGATCGAACCCTCTCGGCAGCGCCAGCCGTAGTGCTCGCCGCCCACACTGTCGGCCCGCTGGACATTGACCTCTTCACGCGCGCTCTGGCCCACGTCGGCGATCCACAGATCGCCCGTCTCGATATCAAAGCTCGTCCGCCACGGGTTCCGAAGCCCGTACGCCCAGATCTCCTCGAACGCGCCCGCCACGCCCACGAACGGATTGCTCGCGGGGATCGTGTACGTCGTCATCGGGTCGCTCACGTCGATCCGCAAAAGCTTGCCCAGCAGGAACGTCAGCTGGCTCGCCCGGTTGCCCGGGTCGTTGCCGCTGCCGCCGTCACCCATGCCGATATAGAGATAGCCATCGGGCCCGAAGTCGATCCACCCGCCGTTGTGATTGGAAAAGGGCTGAGAGACGGTCAGGATCCGCCGCTCCGAAGCGTCGGCGATATTGGGATTGACGCTCGACCGCGTGTACTCGGCGACGATCGTGTGCGTCCCGCCCACGCCCGGGACCGTCCCGACATAGTTCACAAAGAACCGCCCGCTCGTCGCGTAGTCCGGGCTGAACGCGAGCCCGAGCATGCCCTGCTCGCTGTTGCCGCTCGTCCCGCCCGTCACCATCGTGTCGATATCCAGGAAGGGGATCGCCTCGAGCACGCCGTTGTTGATCACGCGGATCGCCCCGCGCTGCTCGACCACGAAAAGCCGCGTCGGCTCGCTCGGGTCGGCGACCATGTACACCGGTCGGCTCACGCCGCTGATGAAGGGCTGGGTCGTGATCTGGCTCATGCCCGAGCCGCAGCAGAGTGCCATCGCGAACGCACAAACGCCTGTCTGGATACGCATTGCTTTCATCTCCCTCAGATCCTCCCCCGGTTCCGCCTCCACACTATCCACAACCAACCCGCTTTGGAACCCCCTTGCCCACATGCTCGCGCTTTGTCCGGTAATCTGTCGGGTGTCGTCCATTTCCGGACGGCTCGATCCGAGGGGAAATCGCCATGACCGAGCTCACAAGCCTCATCCTGCCCGTCCTGATCACCACCGTCGCCTGCTTCTTCCTGAGCTTCCTCATGTGGGCCGTCCTCAAGCACCACGAGAAAGACATCCAGTTCTACCCCGAGCAGGACAAACTCCTCGACTTCGTCCGAAGCTCAAACGTCAAGCCCGGCACCTACATGTTCCCGACCTGCGCCGACCGCAAGGACTTCAAAGACCCCGCGATGATGGAGATGTTCAACAAGGGCCCCTGGGGCACCCTGAGCATCTGGGGAGCCAAGCCCAGCATGGGCCGCAACATGGGCCTGACCGTGCTCTACTTCTTCGTCGTCAGCCTGCTCGTCGCCTACCTCACGAGTCTCGCCCGAAGCCCGGGCAGCAATTTCCTGGAAGTCTTCCAGGTCGCCTCCACCGCCGCCATCCTCGCCCATGTCCTGGGCGGCGCCCCCGGCGGCATCTGGTTCGGCAAGAACCTCCGCCACTTCATCACCGATGCCATCGACGGCCTCGTCTACAGCCTCGCCACCGGCGCCATCTTCGCATTCATGTGGCCCGCCACCGAAACCCTCACCGCGACAACCCCCTGAAAACGCTCAGTTTGCGAAGGACCACTGAAAGACGCCCCGGTGTCGCATCACAAATTTTGCGAATCGCGGGAACTTTCCCCCGCCCCGCGGCGTCTCACTTATCAGAACACTCTCCTGCCCCCCTGAGCTTCGGTGTGACCTTCCGCTGAAGCACAAAAACGCCCCGAGCAATCGCCCGGGGCGTTTCATTTTGATCGATCAAACAACTCGTCAGCGTCGGCTTACGCCCGCACCTTCGACTCATTCAGCTTCTTCCGAATCACCGTGTGCAGAATCCCGCCGTTCCGGTAGTACTCCAGCTCCACAGCCGTATCGATCCGGCTCACGCACTCGAACCGCACGACGCTCCCGTCGGCCTTCGTCGCCTTCACGCCGATCGTCGTGCCCGGCTCCATGCTCGAGGGCAGCTCGATGTCGAACACCTCCGTCCCGTCGAGCCCCAGGCTCGCCGCGTTCTGACCCTTCTGGAAGACCAGCGGCAGCACGCCCATGAACACCAGGTTGCTCCGGTGGATCCGCTCGAAGCTCTCGGCGATCACGCACCGCACACCGAGCAGATACGCCCCCTTGGCCGCCCAGTCGCGCGAGCTGCCCATGCCGTAGTCCTTGCCCGCAAGCACCACGAGCGGCGTCCCCTTGGCCTTGTAGTTCACGCTCGCGTCGTAGATGTACGCCACCGGCGCATCCCACCCCTGACCCTTCGTAAAGTCGCGCGTCCAGCCCCCCTCGGGGATCTTCCCGTCGGCGCCCTTGGCCAAGGCGTTCCGCACGCGCACGTTTGCAAACGTGCCCCGTGTCATCACCCGGTCGTTTCCGCGCCGCGAGCCGTAACTATTGAAATCCCGCACCGCCACACCCGCCTGCTGCAGGTACTGGCCCGCGGGCGTCTCCGGCTCGATCCGCCCAGCGGGCGAGATGTGGTCCGTCGTCACGCTGTCGCCCATGACGCACAGCGCCCGCGCCCCGTGGATCGAGCCGAACCCCGGAGCCTCCTCCGTCATCCCCTCAAAGAACGGCGGGTTCTGGATGTACGTGCTCCCGTCATCCCACCCGTACAGATCGCTCTTGCTCACCGGGATCTTGTTCCACGTCTCATTCCCCGTAAACACACCCGCGTACTTGTCCGCGAACTGCCCGGCGCTGATGCACTTCTCACGCAGCGCCCGCACCTCCGTCAGCGAGGGCCAGATGTCCTTCAGGTACACGTCCTTCCCGTCGGGCGTCTGCGCGATCGGGTCGCTGTGCAGGTTGATGTCCACCGTCCCCGCGATCGCGTACGCGACCACCAGGGGCGGGCTGGCCAGGTAATTCGCCTTCACCCGCGGGTGCACGCGCCCCTCAAAGTTCCGGTTGCCCGAGAGCACGCTTGACACCGCCAGGTCGCCCCTCCTGATCGCTTCCTCGATCTCGGGCGGCAGCGGCCCCGAGTTCCCGATGCACGTCGTGCACCCGTAACCGACCGTGTGGAACCCCAGCGCCTCGAGATCCTCGGTCAGGCCCGCCTTGTCGTAGTACTCCGTCACGACCTTCGACCCCGGCGCCAGGCTCGTCTTGACCCAGGGCTTGCGCGTCAGGCCCAGCGCCCGCGCCTTGCGCGCCACCAGGCCCGCCGCGATCATCACGTCCGGGTTGCTCGTGTTCGTGCAGCTCGTGATCGCCGCGATCACCACGTCCCCGTGCGTCAGGTTGACCTTCATCCCCGGTTTCTCCGGGTGGCACGCCTCGCTCAGCGTTACCGTCACGGAATCCACGCCCTTCTTTCCGTTGGCGTTGTCCGGATTGACCGGCGAGTGGTCCGTCTCGCCGCCCTCGCCCGCCCACCGGTTCAGGTTCACGCTCTCGGACGGCACCTTCTTGCCGAACGAATCGACCAGCTCCTTGTGCCACTGCGCCTTCATGCTCGTCAGCTCGACCCGGTCCTGAGGACGCTTGGGCCCCGCCAAACACGGCACCACCGTCGACAGATCCAGCTCCAGCACCGACGAGAACGTCGGCTCCGGCTTCGTCTTGTCCCACCAGAAGTCGTTCGCCTTCGCGTACTTCTCCGTCAGCTCGATCTCTTCCTCGGTGTGGGCCGTCAGCCTCAGATAATCCAGCGTCACCTTATCGATCGGGAAGAACCCGCACGTCGCGCCATACTCGGGCGCCATGTTCGCGATCGTCGCGCGGTCGGGCAGACTCAGGTCCGCCATGCCCTCGCCGAAGAACTCCACGAACTTCTCGACCACGCCGTGCGCCCGCAGCATCTGCGTCACCGTCAGCACCAGGTCCGTCGCCGTCGCCCCCTCGGGCAGCTTGCCCCTGAGCCTGAACCCGACCACCTCGGGCGTCAGCATGTACACCGGCTGGCCAAGCATCACCGCCTCGGCCTCGATCCCGCCCACGCCCCAGCCAAGCACGCCCAATCCATTGATCATCGTCGTGTGGCTGTCCGTCCCTACGAGCGAGTCCGGGTACACCTGCTGCTCGCCGTTGACCGTCCGTGTCAGCACGCCCCGCGCCAAGTATTCCAGATTCACCTGGTGCACGATCCCCGTCGCGGGAGGCACCACGCGGAAACGAGACAGGCTCTCCTGGCCCCACTTCAGGAACAGATACCGCTCGTTGTTCCGCTCAAACTCGCGCTCCGCGTTGATCGTCAGCGCCACCCGCGTCGCAAAGTCGTCCACCTGCACCGAGTGGTCAATCACCAGGTCGCACACCACCTCGGGGTTGATCTGCTCCGGATCGCCACCGAGTTTCTTCATCGCGTCGCGCATCGCCGCCAGATCCACCACGCAAGGCACACCCGTAAAGTCCTGCAGCACCACACGCCCGGGCATGAACGGCATCTCGACCTTGTTCACGTCCCCCGCGTTGTACCCCGCCAGCGCCGTCACGTCGTCGTTGCTGACGATGAACCCGTCCAGGTTCCGCAGCTGCGACTCCAGCAGCACCCGCACCGAGTACGGCATCGCGTCGATCCGCGCCAGCCCCTTGCTCTCGAGCTCGCGGATGCTGTAATAGGTATACGTCTCGCCGCCAACCGTGAGGGTTTTGCGGGCACCGAACGCGTCGCTGGCCATGGCTTGTTCCTTTCGAGTTGCTCTAGCATCGGCATGGACGATACATATATCAAATCAATGAGAATTGTAATATCTATAAACAATTTTTATATCAGGTTGTTGTTATGATTTGGCATGCCGATTCAGCGCCTTATCACCCGAGCCATCAACTCACCCGTGGGCGAGCTCCTTGCGGGAATCGCCGAGCCCATCGACCCGAACGAGGGACCAAAGCTCTGCCTGCTCGAGTTCATGACCAGGCCCAGGCTGAGCCAGGCCCGAAACGATCTCGCCCGCATGCTCGCCTGCCCGCTGGAAGAGCAGGGTGAGTTCGAGACCGCCACGCCCGCGACCGGACTGCTCGATGAAACCGAGCGTCAGCTCGCCGAGTACTTCGCATCCCAGCGCACCGCCTTTGACCTGCCCCTCCTCCTGCCCGGAACCCCTTTCCAGCAGAAAGTTTGGCACGCCCTCACCGAGATCCCCTTCGGCGAGACCATCAGCTACGACACACTCGCCAAACGCGTCGGCTCCGTCGCGCGAGCGGTGGGGGGCGCCAACGGCGCCAACCGCGTCCCCGTCGTCGTGCCCTGCCACCGCGTCATCGGCGCCGACGGCTCACTCACCGGCTTCGGCGGCGGCATGCACAACAAACGCCTCCTCCTCGAACACGAACACGCCCTCACCCCCGAACTCTTCTCCGCATAACCGCCCTCAAAAAAACGAGCCCCCCGCGCAAGCGGGGGACTCATCGAATCGCAAACACTTTCTCTCGATTTAGAACAGCGCCTGGATCTGAGTGCGGAGCACGAACTGCCCGCTCTCGCCCATCGCATCCGTCCGGAACCCGCGCGAGCTGCTGTTGTACGCCGACGTGATCTCGTCGAACGCGTAGTTCGCATCCACCGTCAGCTTGAGCACGTGCCCGTGGATGTAGTAGTTCGTGCCCACAGTGATGACGCTCAGCGTCCCCCGGTCCGCATCGTCATCCGCCCAGCCGTACTGCGCGAAAATGTCCACGTCGTCCGCCACGAACACGCCGCCCTGGATCGTCAGCCCGTACGCCGTGATCGTGTCCACGTTTTCCGCGTCCAGGTTCTGCATGAAGAACGCCCCGAACGCGTTCCACCCGTCGCCCTCGACCCCGAAGTCCGCCGTGCCCCGAAGGTCGGTGGAGGTGTCGTCAACAATCGTGTCCCCGTCGGCGTCGATCTCTCCGCCCGAAACGTGCGCCGCGGCACCCGCCAGCCAGGCCAGTTCCTCACCCCGCCAGCCCACGAAGTCGTCGTGACGCTTCCAGTCCGCCTCGGACTTGCGCTCAATCCGCGCCGTCAGCCCGTAGTCGGCGTCCATCGTGTAGGGCGTGTTCTTCTCCCGGGCGCCCTCGCCGTACATGACCTGGAAACCCCAGTCACCCGTGCGGTACCGGTAGTCCACGCCCTGCGTGCGCTCGAGTGTGAAGTAGTTGTTCGCGAGCGTGTAGTCGCTCGCAAGACGCCGCGCGCTGCTGACCATCTCCTCGCGCGAGAAGGGCGCCACGTACTGTCCCACACGGAACCGCTGCCCCTCGCCCGGCACATAGCCCGCCCACGCATCAATAAGGGTGAACGTGCTCGTGCGCGCAAACTCGCCGAAGAACTCGAAGGGCACCTTCCCGTCCATGAGCGATCCGCTCACCTTGGGCCTGATGCGCCGGTGCTCGAACCCGTAGTCGTCGCTGTCGATCCCGTCGCCCTCGCGGTGGTTGATCACATGGCGAAACTGGAACTGCCCCGAGAACTTGAGCTTGGCGCTCCCGTCGGCGCTGGTCAGCGACGCCCCGGACGCCTTGGGCGGCTCAAACGAAGCCGCCGAGCTCAGCAAACTGAGCCTCGTCGATGCGTCCTCCATCACCGCCGGCACCGGCTCGTCGGCCAGGGCCGCCGAAACCGTCACTGCTCCGAGAAGCCCGAGAGCTCCGCGATAAGCACCCGCTCGAAAACCGCCGAAGCCGCACTCGGTATCCGGTCGCGCCGTCGCACAACCGCCAGCGCGCGGAAGAGCCTTCCGTCCCTGCATATCAGCCCCCTTTTGTCCCCAAGCGCGAACCGGCTGATAAACCCGGGCCCGATTCCCGCCTCGACCATCCGCTCGATCGTCTCTGTCGATCGAACCTCCATGACCACGTTCAGCGAAATCCCCGCTGCGCGCGATGCACGGTCGATGATGTTCCGCACCGCGGAACCGTGTTCAAATACCACTAAAGGATCTTCACGAATGCTTGACCACGAGTACGAGTCTTGTTCGTGCAGCGGGTGGTCGCTCGGCACCACCAGCATCAGCTCGTCCTGGATCGTCGCCACCGACATCAGCTCGTCCGACCCCGGCCCGGCGATGGGCATCGTCACGATCCCAAGGTCCAGCTCCCCCGTGAGCACCGCGTCCGCCACCGCCCGCGACCCCGCCTCGCGGACATAAAACCGCAGCGCCGGGTGCGCCCGCCGGACCGCCGAGACCACTTTGGGCAGCAGGTGCGCCACCGCC
>JBGSIX010000240.1:0-9477 GCA_041742315.1 Phycisphaerales bacterium
GCGCGGGGCGCATCGGCGCCCCAGACGAACTTCGCCGACTGCACTGATAGCCTGGGGCGGATCTATTCGATCGGTGGCGGCCCGGGCGAGAGCGCGTCATCGGGGAACCAGAACTCGGCGTACGTCGAGCGCTACGACGGGGCGAGCGACGCATGGCTCGCGCTGGCGCCCATGCCGATGGCGGCGGGCGGGGCCGCGGCGGCACGAGACGGGCTCGGGCACATCCTCGTCTTCGGAGGCGTCGACGCGACGGGCACAACGAGGCTCACCTCGGTGCAGCGCTACGACATCGTGAGCAATTCGTGGTCGGTGGGCGTGAACGCGGATGCGCCCGTCGGACTCTCGGATCACGAAGCGGTGCTCGGCGCCAACGGACGCGTGTACGTCCTGGGCGGGACCTCGGGCGCCGTCGGCACGGGCACCGTTGAGCGCGGCGTGCACGTCTACGACCCGATGTCCGACGAGTGGTCGCTCGCACCCGACATGAGCGCGCCCAGGCGCAGCTTCGCGGCGGTCCTGGGCTCGGATGATTACATCTACGTGTTCGGCGGATACAACGCCTCGGGCGGCTCGTTCGGCGCCGAGCGGCTCTCCCAGACCACCTGCCCCGTGGTCTTCGGCCAGCCCGAGAACGCGACCGTCTGGGGCGGGACGAACGCCTCGTTCGTCGCCTCGGTCGCTGGGCCGGGCGTGATCGACTACCAGTGGGAGATGGACGGCTCCCCGCTTAGCGACGGCCCGTCCGCGGGCGGGGGCATGATCGTTGGCGCGACCACGAACAGCCTGCGCATCGAGCACGCGGGCACGGGCGATTCCGGGATGTACACGCTCACCGCGGGCAACGCCTGCGGCCAATCCGTGAGCGAGCCCGCGCAGCTGACGGTCAACGCGCCGCCCCCCATCGCGACGCACTGGGCCTTTACGAGCCTGCACCCAACGGTCGCCGAGTCGTCGTTCGCGACCGCCGTCGACAACGGCGTGCAGGTCGGACGCGCGGTGTTCGACACGCCCGAGTATAACAACATTGATCACCCGTGGGTCTGGACAAGCACCGCCGCCAGCGGCCGCAACCTCACGCCCCCGGGCTCGCAGGGCGGCTCGGTCACCGACGTCGCGGGCGACAAGCTCGTGGGCTGGTGGTGGGAGCCGCTCTCCTGCTACGTGAACGGCCAGCTCCGCACGTGCTACTACCAGCGCGCGGGCCGGTGGGATTTCGCGGGCAACTTCTACGACACGAGCTACTCGGGCTTCGAGTACACATCGATGACCGCGACCGACGGGACCTCGATCGTCGGCTCGGGCGGCACGGACGACGCCTCGGGCAACTACTACTACAAAGCCGTCATCTGGCCCCAGCCCGACTATTGGTACGCGCAGAGCATCCACCCCGCGTCCGCTCGCAACAGCAGCGTCTCGGCGGTCGAGGGCGACGAGCAGTTCGGATCCGTCACGCTCCCGTTCGCGGTGGTCAAGGCCGCCAAGTGGTCGGGCAGCGCCGCGACGTATGCCGACATGCACCCCGCCTGGGCCAGCAACAGCACGATCAGCGACGCCTCCGACAGGCAGCAGGTCGGCACGAGCAACCTGTGGACAGACTCGCACGCGCTGCTCTGGTCGTCCACGCCCGGATCGCTCACCGATCTGCACCCAGCCGGAGCCACGAAGAGCAGCGCGATCGGCTGCGACTCGGGGCTGCAACTGGGCTCGGTGATCTGGGAGGGACAGACCGCCTCGACGCCCGTTCTCTGGGCGGGCAACGCCGACTCGGTGGTCGAGATCGTCCCGACGCTCCCGCCCGAGTATTCCTCTTTCGCGGCTTCGGGGATCGACGTCGACGCGGGCGGTACGATCTTCCTCGTGGGCAGCGCCTACAACGCCGTGCTCGGAAGAAGCGAGGCGATGCTGCTGACCTCGATGCCCGAGCCACCCTGCACCGCCGACACCAACGGCGACGGCATGCTGACCCCCGCCGACTTCACCGCATGGATCGCCGCCTTCAATGCGCAATCGCCCGGGTGCGATCAGAACAGTGACGGCTCGTGCACCCCGGCCGACTTTACCGCCTGGATCGCCAACTACAACGCGGGATGCTGAACACGCTCTACGATCTCCGCATGAGAGCATTCCTGATCCTGTTCGCGGCCCTCGCCTTCGGCTGTGCTTCACAACAGAACACACCTATCACCGCACCAGACGACACCGAATCCGCGCCGATTCGATACTCGATCCATACCGGCCCGCTCCGCATCGCCGTCGTGGGACTCGTCCACGGCCACGCCGAAGGCCTCCTCTGGAACGCGCAGCACCGCGACGACATCGATCTCGTCGGTGTGTATGAACCCAACAAAGCCCTCTTCGACCGCCTCGCCGCCAAATACAACCTCGACCCCTCGCTCCGATACGACGACCTCGCGCAGATGCTCAAGGAAACCAAGCCCGAAGCCGCCAGCATCATGACCTCCATCGCCAACCATGCGGACGCGGTCGAAACCTGCGCCGCCCTCGGCGTGCATGCACTCGTCGAAAAACCGCTGGCCTTCTCCAAAGCCGACGCGGCGCGCATCGAGCGCGCCGCCCGGCGTCACGGCGTCCTCGTCCTCACCAACTATGAAACGAGCTGGTACGCCTCCGTTCGCGAGGCCAAACACCTCCTTGATTCGGGCCAGATGTCGCCCGTCCGCCGCATGGTCTTCCGTCACGGCCACCCAGGCCCGCGAGAGATCGGCTGCTCCGATGAATTCCTCGAATGGCTCACCGACCCACGTCAGAACGGCGCCGGCGCACTCACCGACTTCGGCTGTTACGGCTCGATCCTCGCCGTCTGGATGATGAACGGCGAGAAGCCTCGCTCGGTCACCGCTGCCGCCAACACACTCAAGCCCGATCTCTACCCCAACGTCGACGACGACGCGACCATCATCCTTGAGTTTGAGTCCGCGACCGCCGCCATTCAAGCGTCCTGGGCCTGGACGCACGACAACAAGGAAATGGACGTCTACACCGACTCCGGTTCGATCCACGCGGGCAAATGGGATTCGCTCTCAACCCGCCTACCGAACCAGGCCGCTGTGCCCGCCGATGCCCCGCCGCTCCCGAGCCGTTCTCAGAACGAATGGACCTACCTCAGGCACGTGATCCGCAACGAGTGCCCTGTCGACGAGCTCTCGGGACTTCGCCTCAACCTAATCGTCGCGGACATTCTGGACGAGGCACGCAGGCAAACAAGCTCGCGCTGAACGCTCGCTCTACCTACCCTCCCCGCATGGAGACACTCACCAAGTACCTCTTCCAGTACTACGGCACCGACTGGCTCGCCGTCGCCTTCATGTGCGTCTACCTCTGGCGCGTCGGCGACAAACACCGCGACGCCTTCATCTGGGGCGCCCTCAGCAACGTCTTTTTCGTCGCCCTCAATGTCCTCATCGACTCACCCCCCGGCGTCGTCTTCAACGCGCTCTTCTGTCTCCTCAACGCCAGAGCGCTTATGCAATGGGCGAAAGCGGACAAGAAGCCAACGGTTCCCCATTGCCCGAAATGCCAGTACGACCTCGCCGGCCTCCCCAAGCAAGGCCAATGCCCCGAATGCGGCAACTACTACAACTTCGAGTATTAAAAATCCCCCGCAAGAAGCGGGGGATGTCAGAGAATCTACAACGCTCGGCTTGCGATCACACGACCTGAAGCACCCGCATCGCCGCCTGCTTGATGTGCTGAGCCGTCAAGCCGCACTGCTCAAGCAGCTCCTCGGCCGTCCGCGCGCTCTTGGGAATCCGCCGCACGTGCAGCTGCTCGAGCTGGAACGCATCCCCCGCCCGGACCATCGCGTCCGCGATCGCCGAGCCCATGGAGCCGCCGAAGTTGTCCTCGACGCTCACGACGTACCCGCCGTTCTGGCTGATGATGTCCAGCAGCTTGTCCTCATCGAACGGCAGCGAGTACATATCCACCAGCGTCGCGCTCACGCCCGCCTCGTCCAAGAGCTCGATCGCCCGATTCGCCTCGTGCACCATGTACCCCGAAGCGCAGATCGCCACGTCGCGCCCCTGCGTCAGGACTTCCATCCCGCCCAGGTTGAACACCGTGTCGTCCGAGTAGATGAACTCCGCCTCGGGCCGCGTCGTCCGCATGTAGCACGCGCCCTCGTACTCCGCCATCGCCTGCGTCAGCGCGTACGCCGCGTACGCGTCGGCGGGCTGGAGCACGTAGCACGCCGGGTTCCCGCGGAAGTCCCTGGCCGTCGAGAACGAACGGAACCACGCCACGTCCGGGAGCGACATCTGGCTCGGCCCGTCCGCTGCCAGCGTGACGCCCGAATGCGAGCCCACGAACTTCACGTTCGCGCCCGAGTAGATCGCCATCTCGATCTGGTCGTACGCACGCGTGAAGAACTTGCTGAACGTCGAGACGAACGGCACCTTCCCCGCAGCCGCCATGCCCGCGGCCATCGAGACCATGTTCTGCTCGGCGATCTTGCACTCCACGAACCGATCCGAAAGATCCGAGTCCTTGGCGAACATGTCCGCAAACGTCGAGTTCTTCACGTCCGCGTCCAGCGCCACGATCTGACGCCCCGCGTGGCCCAGTGCCCGCAGCGCCACGCCGTACGCCTTCCGCGTCGCCAGCTTGCCCGTGTGGAGCAGGCTCTCCATGTCGTACTGCCGCATCGACTCCGTAAAGCCCGGCAGCTCCGCGACCTCGCCCGGCCCCTCGGGCGCCTGCGCCGGCGGCTGGATCTCGAACGAATCCGATGAGCTGAGCGTCGTCGTCAGCGCCAGACGCCTCTCGTCCAGCTCCGCCAGCGCCTTGGTCAGCGCATCGCCCACCGGCGGCTTGCCGTGCCAGCCGCCGCCCTGGATCGAGGGCACGCCCCAGCCCTTGACCGTCTTGGCGACCAGCGCCATGGGCTTGCCCTTCTCACCCGAGCGCGCGGCAAACGCGTCCATCGCCTTGATGATCTGATCGGGGTTGTGCCCGTCGATGGTCGTGACATCGAACCCGTACGCCTCGAGCTTCTTCTTGAGCGTCTCGGCGGTCTGCTGCCCGCTCACGCGGTCCGACTGCCCGTACTCGTTGCAATTGAAGATCGCCAGCACGTTGCTCAGGCCGCGCTCGGCGATGATGTCCATCGCCTCGGCGATCTGTCCCTCGCGCGACTCGCCGTCGCCGATGATGCAATAGATCCGCTTGTCCATCTCGTCCATCCGCGCCGCTTCGCCAAGGCCCGCCGCCACGGAGAGCCCCTGCCCGAGCGAGCCCGTCGCCGCGTCAAAGAACGGGAAGCCCGCGCGCGGGTTCGGGTGGCCATCGAGCGTTGAGTTCTGCTCGCGCAGTGTGTTCGCGTCCGCGGGCGTCAGCTTCCGACGCTGCCCGTTCTCCTCCACCACCACGCCCAGCTTGCACGCCGCCGCGTACACGATCGGCACCGCGTGCCCCTCGCTCAGCACAAGCCGGTCGCTCGTCGGGTAATCCGGGAAGTCCGGACTCCAGCGCATCGAGTGATACATCAAAACCGTTGTCAGGTGCGCCAGGCTCAGCGCCGTCGTCGGGTGGCCGCTCCCGGCCGCCGCACACATCTCCAGTGACATCCGACCAAGCTCGATCGCCTGTGCATGAACCGCGGCTTCCAATGACATCGGTGTGCCCTTCCTTCCTTGATCCGGCCAGCCCTCACAGGCAACCCGGCGACTCGTTCGCTTCGCCCACGCAGATCGCCTCCCAGCAGGCCCCGCCAGGGGCCCTCTCCGGGAGGCGCCACAGTCAAAGCCGTCGTTTGGCTGGAATCGACCACATACAAGCCCAAACCCGCAAAGCTTCCAAAGCGGGTCACAAAGGACTGCCTATCAGTATCTCGGCCTCACCCGACCCGGGCAAGCTCAGACCCCCCGCCCACACGATTTCCCCCGCAACTTCCGGGCCAGCCCTCCCCATCCCCGGGCGATACCATCCGGCGTACACTTGTGCCCGGCGGGCGGCACATCTGGTGCAACACCCGTACCTACCTGTATTTGGGGAACGCCATGAAGGTCGTCTGTGATCGCAATGCCCTCTTCGACGCCGTCAGCGTCGTCTCCGGCGTCGTCAACACCCGCTCGCCTAAGCCGCAGCTCGCCTGCATCAAGCTCACCGCCACCGGCACCCAGAAAGCCGGCACCCTCCTCCTCGAGGCCACCGACGGCGAGGTCGCCATCCGCATCTCCACCATGTCCGTCCAGGTCCTGGACCCCGGCGCCGCACTCATCCCAGCCGACAAGCTCCGCCAGATCGTCGGAGCCGAGGACAACGAAGCCACACTCACCCTCGAAACCGACGCCGATGCCTGCACCATCACCGGCGCCGACGCCCACTTCACCGTCTACGGCTACCCCGCAAACGACTTCCCCGAACTCCCCTCCTTTGCCGACATCGCCGGCGGCAAAACCGGACCCAAGCCCAAAGACGTCTTCCACGCCCAGTCCGGCGTCCTCAATAGCCTCATCAACAAAACACTCTTCGCCGCCGCCCGCGAAAACACCCGTTACGCCATCAATGGCGTCCTCATGAAACGCGACGGCAAGAAGCTCGAGATGGTCGCCACCGACGGCCGCCGACTCGCCCTCTGCCGGGGCACCGTCCCCGCCACCAAATCCGAAGGCCCGCCCGCAAGCTGCATCGTCCCCTCCAAGGCACTCACCCTCCTCCAGAAACTCGCCGACGACGCGAACGAAACCATCACCATCGCCGTCACCGAATCCCAGGCCGTCTTCGCCATCGGCGGCTCCGAGACCACCGGCGAGGGCGCCCGCGCCACGCTCGCCACGAGCCTCGTCGAGGGCACCTTCCCCCCCTACGAGGACGTCATCCCCAGTGACCAGGACAAAAAAGCCACCTTCGACAAGGCCGTCCTCAGCTCCGCCGTCAAAAGGGCCGCCCTGCTCACCAACGAGGAATCCCGCGGCGTGCGCCTGAGCTTCAAGGGCCAGGCCAAGCAGCTCGAACTCGCCAGCCGCGCCCCCGAGGTCGGCGAAGCCACCATCACCGTCGAACTCCCAAGCTACGAGGGCGACGACGTCGACATCGGCTTCAACCCCCAGTTCATCGCCGAGGCCCTCCGCGTCGTCCCCGAGAGCGAGGTCATCCTCGAACTCAAAAGCACCAACAAACCGGGCCTCCTCAAGGCCGGCAACGACTTCCTCTACGTCGTGATGCCGGTCAATCTGCAGTAAACCAGCATTCGGTACTCGTCAAAGAGCGAGCCGCCCGTGTCGGCGGGCGGTTTCTTCGCGCCAACCAAGATCCCCCCGTGGCGGAGGCATCCTGCCTCCGCGTCCATTCGATCAGCAATCCCGATGTCGAGTGAACCAATCCAGCTCGATCCGGGTCATACTGGGTGCATGCTCTCGCAGCTCCGCACGCCCCTGTTCTTCTGCCTGCTGACCGTCGTGGTCGCCGGCTGGGCCTCCGCGTGGACGCTGCCGAACGACAACTACTACTCCCCGTTCGTGGCCGCCAGCGAACGCAACATGCACCGCCCCGTGTACTCGCTTGCGAACCGAATCGCAGGCAGATCGCCGGTGTTGACAATGACCACGCGATGCGGAACGTACGTTGACAAAGAGACCTGCTTTATCGAGACGCCGTCCGGCAGTAGGGTTGCAACACTAATCATCCCGCTCAATGGCAAGTACCCCGACTCATACGAAGGCGAAACGATCCTTGCCGCGGGCAAGCCGGATCGCACGCACACGATGCACGAGTTCGGCCTGCTCGCGCCCGTCGCCTTCCGTGTTTCGACCAAGACAAACCTCGTCCGCGTCGCTCACTACCCGATGATCGACCCCGCTCTGGCTGCGGGCGTGAACACTGAGAATGCGCTCACGAAGCTGGACTACCCATACCCGGTTCCGATTGATCACAACTGGACGATCAAGCCCCGAGCCGCCGTCCACGACACTCTCTTCCTCCTCACACTCCTCTCCTGGCTCGTCTCGCTCGCCGCGATCCCGAAGTGGCCTCTCTGGCGCCGCCTCACCCCCGCCCAGCGCCGCCGAACCCGCGGCTGCTGCCCACACTGCGACTACAACCTCGAAGGCCTCACCGCCCCCACCTGCCCCGAGTGCGGCAACACGATTGAGCGATTCGCCGTATCTTGAGACAATGCTGCGGCTTCTGCTCTACCCGGGACTGAGATGGACACTGCTTATGGCGCTCATTGTGTGGCCATTTCTCGTTGCGCGCTTGTACTTCGTCAACGATCGCGGCATCCTGCCCGAACTGTCAACTTTTTTTGTCCATGGAAGATCGCGGGCCACACAGTGGCTTGGGACGGAGTATTTGGTTTTCTTTGAATCGTCCAGCCGCTCTGTTGATGTGCACTCGCTGGATAGCTGGGGCGGTGAGCTGGATGACCCTTCCGTGATCGCTATCTCATGCTTTGATCGCGGCTGGCCTCGTCGATACGGCTTGGTCTATACCCCCATTAAAAGAAACACTGTATTTGCCCGAGTGCAATGGATTGATCGGGGCGACACGACCCAATACGACGAATCCGATCTCGAAGGCGCACTCTTGCCTTACCGCTCACTTTGCGCGAATCCGACACCAACACAAGACGAGCTTGATCGGTTTGAGAATCGCGGATTGATTTATTCTTCGATTTTGCGATCAAACCTGCCGCTGGTCATTCCCAGTCGATCTCGCTGGAGTCTTGATCTCACACATACGGTTGGTGAGGCAGCCTACCTTGCCCTATTCCTCTGGTGGCTCCTCACCCTCCGCTACGCGAGACGAGTCTGGCCCAAAGCCGACGGCTCACTCTGACCCTCCTGCAACTACCCCACCGCCGGCCTCGCCACCCCAACCTGCCCCGAATGCGGCAACCGCATCCCTCCCTCTCCCCTCGGGGGAGAGAGTGCCCGCGCAGCGGGCGAGTGACGATCTTTGCATTCCACGCGAGCCGCCCGTGTAAACGGGCGGTCTTCAGAAGCTCAATTCTGGCCCTCTGGCCCTCTGCTCATCTGGCCCTTTGTCTACCCTCCCCCCGTGCACCCCGAATCCCTCACGATCCCGTCCATCGCCCGCGCCCTCGCCGCCCGCAAAACCTCCGCCGAGACCCTCGCCCGCGAGGCCCTCGCCCGCATCCGCGCCCACGACGACTCCATCCACGCCTTCCTCTCACTCCACGAAGACCGCGCCCTCGCTCGGGCCCGCGAGATCGACGCACGGCTCGCCGCGGGCGAATCCCCCGCAGACATCGGCCCCCTCGCGGGCGTGCCCGTCGCGCTCAAGGACAACATCTGCCTCTCCCACGGCGTCACCACCTGCGCCTCGAAATACCTCGCCGAGTTCGAGTCGCCCTACACCGCCACCGCCGCAGCCCGCCTCGAAGCCGCCGGCGCGATCGTCGTCGGCAAAGCCAACCTCGACGAGTTCGCCATGGGCAACACGGGCGAGAACTCTGCCTTCCCCGCAGCCCGCAATCCGTGGGACACCTCTCGCGTC
>JBGSIX010000241.1:0-1760 GCA_041742315.1 Phycisphaerales bacterium
GATGTCTCTCGTCGAGGTGGCCGCGACTGTGGGGCCCGGCTCATCGGCGAGCATGGACTCGCGGGTGCGCACGGCGTTGTCGAGCAGGGCTGGCAGCTTGTCGAGCTCGCCCGGGCCGCACATGACATCCACCACGGGCATGCGGTCCATGAGTTTGGCGCCGTCGCGCTCGGCCATGCAGCCCAGGACGCCCACGACCAGGCCCGGCTTGTCCGCCTTCTGCTCGCGGAGCTCGCCGAGCCGACTCCAGACCTTCTGCTCCGCCTGCTCGCGCACGGAGCAGGTGTTGTAGAGCACCACGTCCGCCTCGGTGGCCTTGTTGGTGAACGAGTACCCGAGGCTCGCAAGGCGGCCCGCGACCAGTTCCGAGTCGAGCTCGTTCATCTGGCAGCCGAAGGTTTCGAGATAGACGCGTTTGCCGGGCATGCGGGGCAACTCTACGCCGGGCAAGGACTTGGGGGAGCCGCGCCGGGCGGGCGGGTCCGGATAGACTTGTCCTCGCATGTGGCGCAACATTTCCCTCGCTAACAAGTGCCTCTTGCTCTTCGGGGCCGCGATCGTGCTGATCGTGTTCGCGGCGTTGCTCGCGCCCTGGCTTCGGATGAACGCCCTGGTGGGCGACGTCCAGCAGGAGCTCTCCCGCCAGCTCGTTGCGGCATGGGAACGCACCGAGCGTGAGAACCCGGGGGGGCAGGCCTCGGCTTCCTTCGGCGTGGTGCGCCTCAGCATGGAAGAGGCCACCGAGAAGGCCGGGCAGGACAAGGATCTCGCCCGCGCGCTGGCCTTCTTCGAGCGGGCCGACGCGCCGCCCGACTACCAGTGGTCGGGCTGGGACGGGACGGCCCGGCGGTACTACTACGCGCGCCTGGACGACTCGGCCGCCTCGCCCCCGTTGCTCTCGGAGCGGGGCTCGATCATCATCCTCGACCGCCGATCGACCGAGGCCGCCCGGCTCCTCGTGTTCAACCTGATCTACCTGATCGGCGCGGGCGCGGTGGTGCTCGCGCTGGCGGTGCTGGTCTTTTACCTGATCACCTCGATCCTGATCCTCGAGCCCGTGCGCGAGCTCAAGCAGACCGCCGAGCTCGTGGTCGACGGCGAGCTGGGCGCTCGGAGCCAGATCGCCACGGGCGACGAGTTCGAAGAATTGGGCAAGGCCTTCAACGCCATGCTCGAGCACATCCAGCGGAGCCAGGACCAGCTCCGCTCGATCAACTCGGCGCTCGACCTCAAGGTGGGGGAGCTGGCCAACGCGAACATCGCGCTTTTCGAGTCGGCCAAGCTCAAGGGCGAGTTCGTGGCCAACGTCTCGCACGAGCTGCGCACGCCGCTCAACTCGGTGATCGGGTTCGCCGAGCTCCTCATGGAGATCGCGCAGGCCGAGGCGATCGCGGGCGACGACTCGACCAAGCACCGCAAACGCGTGCGGTACCTCGAGAACATCCTGACCTCGTCTCGGAGCCTGCTCGAGCTCATCGACAGCCTGCTGGAGATGGCCAAGATCCAGGCGGGCAAGAGCGAGATCACGGTCGATGCCGTCGACATCGGCAAGGTCTGCGAGGCATTGGCGAGCCTGATCGAGCCGCTCGCCCGGCGCAAGGGGATCGAGATCCAGGTCGACGTCGCGCCGAACCTGCCCGAGGTGGAGACCGACTCGCGCAAGCTCCAGCAGATCCTGTTCAACTTCCTCGCCAACGCGGTCAAGTTCACCGAGCCCCAGCCCGGCGGGCAGCCGCCGCGCGTCACGCTCCGCGCCGAGG
>JBGSIX010000242.1:0-4226 GCA_041742315.1 Phycisphaerales bacterium
CCACGCGCACGCGGAAGTCGCGCAGGCCGAGCGTCTCGAAGGCGAGCTTGACGAGCTTCAGGCACCCGGCGACCTCGGCCTCGACCTGGTCGGGGCGCACGAAGAGGTGGGCGTCGTCCACGGTGAAGGAGCGCACGCGCGTCAGGCCGTTGAGCTCGCCCGACTGCTCCCAGCGGTAGACCGTGCCGAACTCGCTCAGGCGCACGGGCAGATCGCGGTAGCTCCGCGGCTGGCTCGCATAAATCTTGATGTGGTGCGGGCAGTTCATGGGCTTGAGGAGGTAGCCCTCGACCTCGCCCGAGGCCATCATGTTCCCAAGCTCGGCGCACGAGCAGCCCTCGTCGCTGACGGCCTGCAGGAACTGACGCTCCATCACCGGCACAAACTGGCTCTCGGCGTAATACGGAAAGTGCCCGCTCGTCTTGTAGAGCTCCAGCTTGCCGATGTGCGGGCAGTACACGTCCGTGTACCCCATCTTGCGCAGCTCGGTCCCGATCCAGTCCTGCAGCTCCTTGCGGATGATCGAACCCCGCGGCGTCCAGAGCACAAGCCCCTGCCCAACCGCCTCGTCGATGTGGAAGAGCTGGAGCTGCTTGCCCAGCACGCGGTGGTCGCGTTTCTTGGCCTCTTCGAGACGGTTCAGGTGCTCGTCGAGGTCTTTCTTGCTGAAAAAAGCCGTGCCGTAGACGCGGGTCAGGCGGTCGGAGGTCTCGTCGCCGTGCCAGTAGCTGGAGGCGAGGCTCATGACCTTGATCGCGCCGATGCGCCCAGTGCTGGGGACATGCGGGCCCCGGCAGAGGTCTTCCCAGTTCTTGCCGGGCTCGCCCGTGGCATAGAATGAGAGCGTTCCTACGTCCGTTGAGCCATCTGCCATATTTCCAATAAGCGTAACATGATTTCCACTTGAATCTTTTACATAGCCAGGTATTCGGCCGCTAGCGATGAGTGCGCGTTCCGCATTGTCTTTCTTGTATTTGTTGCCCTCACGCGATAATTTTTCGAACGCTTCATCAGCTAGTAGCTCGTACCGCGTGAACCGGCGGTCCTCCTTGACGATCTTCTCCATCTCCTTCTCGATCGCCTCGAAGTCGCCCTCGCGGAGGGGGCGGTCTTCGGGGAAGGCGATGTCGTAGTAGAAGCCCGTGTCGAGCGGCGGGCCGTAGACGAGCTGCGCGCCGGGGACGATGCGCTGGATCGCCTCGGCCATGACGTGGGCCGCCGAGTGACGGCAGAGGAAGAGCGCGTCCGGGTCGTGCTCACCCTCGCGGGTCTTCTCGGTGACGATGGCCACGTTTGCGTCGCGATCGATGGTCGCGGTGAGGTCGGAGAGCTGGCCGTCGATCTTGGCACCGACCGCCGCCTTGGCGAGGCGGCTGCCGATCGTCTCAGCGACCTGCAGAGCCGTCACCGGGCCCTCGAACTCTTTGACCGAACCATCCGGGAGCGTCACCCGCACCATGTCTCTGCGTCCTTCCTGGGGGGCCTGCGCACGGCGGCGAGGCCTGGGAGATCGACTCTAGGAAGAATCAGATCCCGATGCGGCCCGATCAGATATCAAACGACAGGCCCCGGGGCCCCTTGAAGAGATTTTTCTCAGACTGACAACAATCAAGTTGCAATATATCTGAAATCGATATATCATAATCGCATACACAAGCCAGGAGGCCGATATGAGTGCCAAGGAATCCGCTCCCCAGCTCACCCAGGACCAGACCGAGATGATCGTGCTCTCGGTGCTGAGCGAGGGGCCGAGTTATGGCTACGCGATCAGCAAGCAGATCGCGGCCCGATCCGAAGAAACCTTCCGCGTCGGCGCGAGCCAGCTCTACCCGCTGCTGACCAAGCTCGAAAAGCAGGGGCTCGTCTCGACCGACTGGGAGGAGATCAAGTCCGCCAGCGCCGAGCCCGAAGCGCCGGGCCGCAAGCGCAAGTGGTACCGCCTCTCGCCCAAGGGCGAGCGCCGGCTCGAGTCGCGCATCGCGGCCCACCAGCGCTTCACCGCGATCATGAACTCGTTCATCGCGGGCCCGAGCGGGGCCGCGTCATGACGAGCGCCGACACCAAAGCCCGGGACATTGCGCCCGTGAAGCCATCGTCGCGCGACCCGATCGCGCAGTGGCTTGATGTGTTCACGAGTCTGCTCGCGCTCCCGGCGGGTGAGTCCGAGCGCATCCGTGACGAGTTGGAGGACCACCTGCGTACGCGGGTGGACGACCTTCTGATTCTCGGGATGAGCGAACCCGAAGCCGTTCAGAAAGCAGTGACCGAGCTGGGCGAGACCGCTCAGCTCGCCAGGAATTTCAAGGCCGTCCGCACCCATTCACGCAGGAGAATCGCCATGCACACCGCACTCTTTGCCGCCGCCGGTCTTGCGCTCACCGTGAGCGTCGCCGGGTTCCTGCCTCAGACGAGCAGGGCGCCGATCGATCAGTCCGCAGTGATCGTCGATGCCCAGCCCGAGGGCGAGCACCACAACGGCATGCTCGACCGCGATCTGCCCGAGGGGACGCTCGGTGACATGCTCCAGATGCTCGCCGACGCCGGAAATGCAAGGCTTTTCGTGCACTGGGGCTCGCTCGAGCCGATGGGCCTGGGCCCCGAAACCGAGATCCGCGCCATCCCCGCCAAGGGTCTCGAGCACGGCAAGGTACGCCAGCTCATCAACTCGGCGCTCGGGCTGGAGGGCGCCGACGAGCTGACCGCCCGCATGGACGGGAACCTGGTTGAGATCGGATCGCAAACCTACTTCGACCGCGTCGAGACGATCACGATTGATCATGATATTTCCAAGCTCGTGCGAGCGGACCACGTGCTGGAATTCACGGAGGAGGCCTCGAACCTGCGCAATGGTCTTTGCATGGTCATTGAGCCAGATGTCTGGGACAATGGATTGGGTTCGGTCGCGGTGAACGGGCCGATTCTGAGTATTCGCGCACCGCAGCGCGTCCAGGTCATGGTGATCGACTACATCGCAAGGCTTGAAGCCGCTCAGAAGCGGATGCAGGACGGGGCCGCAATGCAAGAATTGAAAGATCGCGAGGAAGCGAAGGCCTCGCAGGAGGCCGCACTCAAGCAGTCGATCGAATCGAGGAATCGGCTGATCAGCGAACTCGAAGTATTGCAGGCTCAACTCGACGAGTTCAATGTCGAGTATTGGAGGAACGACTACCGCCTCAAGGAACTCGAGGCGGCATATCAGAACGAATCGAACGAGGCTCTCAAATCAGAGAGACTGGAAGAGCTTGTCCAAGCAGGGGCACGGTCTGATTCGCTCAACGCAAAGCGAAATCTATTGGATCAGCAGATCGGCTCTAAGCGAAGCGCCATTGCGGCAAGCGAGAACAACCTGAGCTACCTCCAGGCCGTGGTCTCGGAAGGTGGTAGGTCCTCGGGTCGTTGACGCCCCCGCCCATCCCGGCGACACTACCCTCCGGCGGGGCCCCAGGGCCCCCGGAGGGTTTTTCGTTCCATGATCTGTCCCTACTGCGAAGCCAACGACGACAAGGTCATCGACTCGCGGGCCTCCGACGGGGGCAAGGTCATCCGTCGCCGCCGGGAGTGCATCGCCTGCCAGAAGCGGTTTACGACCTACGAGCGGGTCGAGCAGTCCACCCGGCTCCTGGTCGTCAAGCGCGACGGGGCCCGCGAGCCCTTCGACCGGGAGAAGATCAGCGGCTCCATCCATGCCGCCTGCGGCAAGCGGAAGATCCCCGCCCACCAGCTCTCGGCCATGATCGATGAGATCGAGGAAGAGCTCCACCGGCAGTTCGACCGCGAGGTCGATACCCGGACGATCGGCGAGCGTGTGATGGTCAGGCTCAAGGACGCCGACGAGGTGGCCTACATCCGCTTCGCCAGCGAGTACTACCAGTTCCGCAACGTCGACGACATCTCGCGCCAGATCCAGGAACTCAACGCCCGGATCAAGGACGTCAAAAACCAGCAGTCCCTCTTCAAGGAGCCCTCGTAGTGCGTGTGATCTGCTCCATCGCGGTGTTGATGCTGCTGACCGGCTGCCAGAGCGGCGGCGGCTCTTCGTCCGCGCCCACTCGCCCCCAGGCGAATCGCCCGACCCAGAGCGAAACCAAGCCCGCGGCTCAGGCGAACGTGAACACACCCACGGCGCAGGCCAAGCCGGGCTGGACGCCGAGCTGGTGGATCGCCAAGCCCACGCGCACCGAGGCGGGCGTCGTCCAGGCGAGCGGCACCGCGACCGCGAGCGAGCT
>JBGSIX010000243.1:0-9896 GCA_041742315.1 Phycisphaerales bacterium
CCTGGCCGTCGTCCTCGTCCGTCCAGGCGCTGACTTCCCAGCCGTTGCCCTCGGCGTCGCGCCCCGCGGGGATCGTCTCCGGGTAGACCACCAGCGAGTGGTACCGCATCGCCTCGAACGGGTCCGACAGGCCCGCAAAGACGCCCTTGCCGTCGTGGCGGACGGGGCTGGTCTTCCCGTGCACCGCGACGGCGTGCCGGCCCACGGTCATGCCGTGCAGCGCGCCCATGCACTGATGCCCCAGGCACACCCCCAGGATGGGCACCTTGCCCGCAAAGTGCGCGATGACCGCGCTGGACACCCCGGCCTCATTGGGCGTGCAGGGCCCAGGCGAGATGACGATGTGCGTCGGGCCCGACCCGCCGCCCAATTGCTCGATCTCAACTGGTGTGATCTTGTCGTTGCGCACGACCATGAGATCCCGCCCCGGCTCGAGCGTGGGGTCGAGTTCCCCAAGCCTCTGCACCAGGTTCCAGGTGAAGCTGTCGTAGTTATCGATGAGCAGGATCACGCCGCAACGGTAGCGTGGCTCACGCGGCCTCGCGGCCCTCATCGAAGCCCGTATCCAGGTCCTTGCCGAAGGCCTCCGGCCCGATCTCGGTCAGACGCTCGATGCCGAAGTCTTCCATGACCGTGCCCGCCACGCCGTCACGGGTGACGAGGAAGAACTCGTCCGTGATCGGGTAGGGCAGGCGGTTGTAGTCCTGCACCACGCGCCGGTGGAGACGCTGCAGAAAGGGCGAGGGCCCCGCCGACAGAGCCACGAACATGTCCCGCGCCGGGATCGCGACCAGGAAGTCGGGCCCGAGCCGGCTGGCGAGCGTCGTGTGGAGCCCGCCCATCAGCACGCGGGCGGCGTCGTAGCCGTCCTGCTCGCCGATGATCGCCGCGTGCCCGCCCTCCTTCGACTCGACGAACTGCATGTCGAGCTCGGGCGAGTAATGGTCCAGGTTCTGCCGGGCGATCTCCTCGAGATCCTCGCACGTCACGCCCCAGCGGATCATCTGCTCGGTCGTGATGCTGATGGTCATGTTGGGCATGTCCATCACGAAGACGATCACCGTCCCGTTGACGAACGGCACATGCGCCACGAGCTCACGCGAGAGGTGCTCGAAGATCGACTCGGGCTGGATCCGCGGCATGATGCGGTCGCGGATCAGATCGAACCCGAGGTCCGTCTGTTCGAGCGAGCTGTCGCAGAAAAGCTGCTCCAGATAGTGCTCGACAATCTCGCGCCCGCGGATGCGGTCGTGCGAGACCATTCGATAAAGGTTGTCCAGATCCAGACGCCGACCGTCGACGAGTAGCTCGCTCGTCCCGATGAGTTTGACGGCGTAATCGGGCTGGAGCTTGCGGAGCATCTCCGCCACCTTGGCCGCGAACGCATCCAATTCCCTTGGCATCTGGGCCATGGTCGATCCCTCTCCCAAGCGGTCCCGGCGCAAGGCCGGCCCGGCGATCCCTCGCTGCAATCCGGGGGAGACATCGACCACCGCAAGCGGCTCCTGAGGCGAAGGGGCCTCCAAAGCACACACCTAAACAGGTGGAAACTTCACAGGACCACTCTGAATCCCCCCGGCGGCCTGACGAACCAGATCCGAGAGGTGAGTCTAAACAATGATGGAATCAGGCTTTGCAGCGGTTTCCTCCAACGGGAACACGCTTATTGGCCCAGAGGCGGCCTTGGCTTGCTGCAACGTCCGATTTGGCTAGAATCCTGCCTTGCACCGGGCCGCGGGGTGGTCTCGCCCCGGGGGTGTGCAGGACGGAGAATGACGCGTGACCGAGCAGGACATCGAAGCAAAGGTGATCGACATCGTGGCCGAGCAGCTCGGCGCCGACAAAGGCAAGATCACCCGCGACACGAGCTTTGTCGAAGACCTCAACGCCGACAGCCTCGACACCGTCGAGCTGGTCATGGAGTTTGAGGACGCCTTCGAAACATCCATCCCCGACGACCAGGCCGAGAAGATCAAGACCGTGGGCCAGGCCATCGAATTCATCAAGAGCGCCCAGGGCACGGACTGATCCCGCCGCTCTGTGCTTCCCCGAACCGGGACCCAGAGGCGGCTTCGTTGCCGCCTTTTTTATGATCGCTTCGCTCTGGCTTGCATGTGGAGCCGCCTTCCATGAGTGAGAACCGCCGAGTCGTGATCACCGGCGTCGGAGCCGTGACCAACCTGGGTCACAATGCCCCGTCCACGTGGAACGCCATGCGCGAGGGCCGAAGCGGCGTCTCGACCGTGAGCGACCCCGCCTTCGACGGCTACGAGGGCTGGACCGTCCGCATCGCCGGCGCCATCAAAGACTGGGACCCTGAGAAGTTCATCGACAAACGCGAGCTGCGCCGGCTCGACCGCTGCACACAGCTCGGGCTCGTCGCCGCGCAGGAAGCTATCGAGGCCTCCGGGCTCGACCTCACGCGCGAGGACCCGACCCGCTGCGGCGTGGTCGTGGGCTCGGGCGTGGGCGGCATCTCGACGATCGAGCACAACGTCATCACCCTGAGCACCAAGGGCCCGGACCGGATCAACCCGTTCACCGTCCCCCGCCTCATGGTCAACGCGGTGGCGGGCAATATCTCGATCAAGCACAACCTCCAAGGCCCCGCCTCGGCGCACGCCACCGCCTGCGCCAGCTCGGGCCACGCCATCGGCGACGCGATGCGCTACATCCAGCGAGGCGACACGGACATCATGATCGCCGGCGGCTCCGAAGCCGCCTGCACGCCGCTCTGCCTGGGCGCGTTCATGACCATGAAGGCGCTCAGCACCCGCAACGACGACCCCGAGGGCGCCAGCCGCCCCTTCGACGCCGACCGCGACGGGTTCATCCTCGCCGAGGGCGCCGCGATCTGTGTCCTCGAGAGCGAAGAGCACGCCAAAGCCCGCGGCGCGACCATCCTGGGCGAACTCGTGGGCTTCGGCAACTCCTGCGACGCGAGCCACATCACCGCGCCCAACCCCGAGGGCCTGGGCGCCAAGCACTCCATGCAATGGGCCCTCCGCGACGCCAAGCTCAACCCGGACCAGATCGACTATGTCAACGCCCACGGCACATCGACGCCCCTGGGTGACTCCGCCGAGATCGCCGCGGCTCTCTCGCTCTTCGGCGATCACGCCCGCAAGTCCGCCGGGGGCAAGCTCCTGATGAGCTCGACCAAGTCCATGCACGGGCACACGCTGGGGGCCTCGGGCGCGGTCGAAACCATCGCCTGCCTCCACGCCGTCCGCGACGGCATCATCGCCCCCACCATCAACCTGCACAACCCGGGCAACAAGCAGGCCGACGGGTCTGTCCAGCCCTTTGACATGAACCTCGTCGCCAACGAGGCCCGCGAGCGGGCCGTTAAATACGCCATGAACAACACGTTCGGCTTCGGCGGGCACAACGTCACCCTGATCGTCGCCCGCTACGAGGGCTAAGACCGCTTCTCTGCGCGGATTCCCGCAGGCCCGGGGGCGGTCGTGCCGATATCGGTGCTGCCATGGGCAAAAAGCTGGACGCCATCCTGAAGCTCGAGGTCCCCCTGATCGTGCGCGTCGGCAATCGCACGATGCGGCTCAAGGAGATCACCGAACTCATGCCCGGGCGGATCCTGGAGCTCAACAAGCCCGCCGACGACGAACTGGACCTCCTGGTCAACAACGTCCCGATCGGTCAGGGCCAGGCGGTCAAAGTGGGTGAGAATTTCGGCGTGTCCATCTCCTATATCGGGGATATCCGGGCCCGGATCGAGGCCCTGGGCGGGGCCCCGGTGATCGCCAAGATGCCCCAAGCCGAAGCGGCCATCGATGACGACGAAGCGGCGGCCCTCGCCGAGCAGTTCCTGGCGGGCTGAGATCCCCGGCTTCGGGCACAACTGCGCCTCCCATGCGGCCGATACCCTCCGTAAGCGCGACGGAGCGCCCACGGACCTGACCTCGCAAGGATGAACCGAACATGCCCCGCGACATCCCCGTCGGCAACGGCTCGCTGCTGATCACCTTCGACAGCACCTACCGCATCCGCGACATCTACTACCCCTGCGTGGGCCAGCCCAACCACACCCAGGGCCACATCCAGCGCTTCGGTGTCTGGGTGGACGGCCAGTTCGCCTGGATCGAGGAATCCGGCTGGAAGCGCACGCTCCGGTACAAGCCCGACACGCTCGTCACCGAGGTCTCGCTCGTGCACAAGGAGTTCGGCATCGAGCTCGTCTGCAACGACGCGGTCGACCACACCGAGCCCATCTACTTCCGCAAAACCATCGTCCGCGACCTCATGGGCCGGGACCGCGACGTCCGCATCTTCTTCCACTACGACCTCTCGATCGGGGGCAACCCCGTGGGCGACACGGCCAACTACGACCCCACCACCAACTCCGTCGTCTTCTACAAGGACGGCTTCTACTTCCTCGTCAACGCCTGCGACCAGCACAAGTGCGGCATCGACCATTGGGCCATCGGGTCCAAACGCGTCGGCGGCGCCGAGGGCACCTGGCGCGACGCCGAGGACGGGCACCTTGGGCGCAACACCATCGCACAGGGCTCGGTCGACGCCACCATCGGGTTCAACCTCCATGTCCCCGCGGGCGGCGAGAGCTACGTCACCAACTGGTTCGCCTGCGGCCGAAACTACGACGACGTCAAACGCCTCAACCGCGCGATCTGGGACACCAGCGCCGAGCGCATGATCTACCAGACCGAGGCGTACTGGAAAACGTGGGTCCACAAGGAGCACATCGACACCAGCCCGCTCCCCGAGTCCGTCGAGGACATGTACTACCGCTCCGCGCTTATCCTGCGCACGCAGGTGGACAACGGCGGCGCGATCATCGCCGCCAACGACACCGACATCGCCCAGTTCGGCGGCGACCACTACTCGTACTGCTGGCCCCGCGACGGCGCGCTCTGTGCGTACTCGCTCATCCTCACGGGCCAGAGCGAGCTCTCACGCCGGTTCTTCCGCTTCTCCGCCGACGTCATCTCCAAGGAGGGCTACTTCCTCCACAAGTACAACCCCTCGGGCTCGCTTGCCTCGAGCTGGCACCCGTGGACGCTCGAGGGCCAGAAGGTCCTGCCCATCCAGCAGGATGAAACGTCTCTGGTCCTCTGGTCGCTGCGTCAGCACTTTGAGACCTTCCGCGATGTTGAGTTCATCAAGAGCGTCTATTACGAGCTGATCGTCCGCCCCGCCGACTGGATCTGCAGCTACCGCGACGCCAACGGCATCCCCAAGCAGTCGTGGGACCTCTGGGAAGAGCGCCGGGGCGTGCACACGTTCACGGTCGCCAGCACGATCGGCGCGCTCAAGGCCGCCGCCGCGTTCTGCCGGGACTTCGGCGAGCCCGACCGCGCGGCCAAGTACACCGAGGCCGCCGAGCGGATGACCTTCGCGTTCATGAAGCACTTCTGGCACGAGCCGGCGGGCCGGTTCGCTCGCCGCGTGGTGCCCCAGGAGGACGGGAGCTACCGCCTCGACCTCGTCGCCGACTCCTCGAACTACGCGCTCTTTGCCATCGCCGGGCTCGACCCCGAGGACCCCAAGATCGCAAGCGACCACAAGGCCACGCGCGATCTGCTCTCGGTCCGCACGCAGATCGGCGGCATGGCCCGCTACCAGAACGACTACTACCACCAGATCGAATCGAGCAAGCTCGACATCGTGCCGGGCAACCCGTGGGTCATCTGCACGCTCTGGCAGGCGCAGTACGTCATCGCCCGCGCCAAGACCAAAGCCGACCTCGCCGAGGCGCTCGACCTGATCAACTGGTGCACCTACCGCCAGCTGCCCTCGGGCGTGCTGGCCGAGCAGTTCCACCCGTACACCGGCGCGCCGCTCTCGGTCAGCCCGCTCACCTGGAGCCACGCGACCGTAATGATCGTGGTGAGCGAGTACCTCAACAAACTCAAAAAGCTCGAGAACATCGGCACGGGCACGCCCCACCCGACGTTCACCGGCATCGCTTCGGCTCACTAGCTCAGCAGACGCCTTCCGAAGAAGACACCCGCGCTGGCCACCACGACGACGATCCCGAGCACGATCCAGAACCCGGAGGCGTGCGCTGCAAAGGGCAGCCCGCCCGTGTTCATCCCCCAGATCGCCGCGATCACGTTGGCGGGCAGAAAGATCGCCGCGATCACGGTCAGACGCATCGTGATGCGAGCCGTTCGCTGGTTCTCGCGCAGCGCGAGCTCGTCCTGCACCGCCTTGGACCGATCACGCATCTCGTCGAGGTGGTCCACCACACGCGCCAGCCCGATTGCCGAGTCGTGGATCGAGTGACGCACGCTCCGCCCCGTCCACTGCGGCATCTCCCGCTCAGCCAGCAGCAACGCCTCCCGCTGGGGCGCCAGGTACCTCCGGATCATCACGATCTGCCGGCGCAAGGCGGCCAGCCTCGTCCGCACGGAGCCGATGTCCCGCCGATCGTCCTCGCCCTCGTACGACGAGAGCTCCTCGTCCATCGCGCCTAGCACCGGCTCGATCCGGCCAAGGAGCGATTCGTTGATTCCCAGGAGTACGTCCACCGATTCCTTCGGCCCTTTCCCCTGCAGCAGCGCCTGGCGTCGTTCCTCGACGGCCATGATCTCCCGCTTGCGAGTCGTGATCACGCGGTTGCGATCGATCCAGAGACGCACGGAGACCATGTCCTCCGGATCTGCATTCTCATTGAAGTTCAAACCTCGCAGAACAAACACCACGCCCTCAGGCGAGCCGTCCGACGCGGGGTAGTAGGTGAACCGGGGCCTCGGGTCCGCTTCGAGCAGCGCCCGCACAGCTGATGCGGGCAGCTTCGCCCCGGTCTCGACCCATCGACGCGCGTGCGTCCCGGTCCGGTCCAGGTGCACCCAGATGTCGCCCTTCTGCCGGTCGCCAAGGGGGTCCGCCTCGATCGCCTCCCATGAGATCTCGCTTCCGCCCCCGCGTCCGTCCAGGCGGTACGCCGAGATCAGGCCTCCGCGAGCCGTCAGCTCGCTCATCTTCTGCGACACCGCCGATGGATGCTCTGGCATCGACCTCTCCGCTACCGAAGTCTGACCGCACCGGTCCCCTTGCGCACCTCGCCCAGCACACAGACCCGTTCGCCGAGCTTCTCCAGCTTGCGCTGCACCGCCTCGGCGAACGTCGGCCTCACAATGACCACGTACCCGATGCCCATGTTGAACACGCGGTCCATCTCGGCGTCCTCGATCTTGCCGTGCTTCTGGAGGAACCCGAAGACTTTGGGCACTTCCCACGCCTTTCGGCTGAGCACCGCGTCCACGGTCGGGTTCAGCACGCGCTCGAGGTTCTGCGCGAGCCCGCCGCCGGTGATGTGCGCCATGCCGCTGACGACCTTTTTGACCTTGTACGCGCGCAAAAGCCTGACGATCGGCGCGGGGTACAGGCGCGTGGGCGTCAGGAGCACCGTGCCCAGCACCCGCTCGGCGTCGAGCTCGGGGTACACCTTCTTGAGGTCCAGCTTCGCGTGCGACACCACCTTGCGCACGAGACTGAACCCGTTGGAGTGCAATCCGTCGGACGCGAGCCCGAGCACGACATCGCCCGGCGCGACACGGAGCGGATCGGTCGCCTTCTTGAGCTCGACCACCCCCACCGCAAAGCCAGCCATGTCGAACTCGCCCGGCGCGTAGACGCCCGGCATCTCCGCCGTCTCGCCCCCGATGAGCGAGCAGCCCGAGGCCGTGCACGCCCTGGCGATCCCCCGGACCATGTCGTCGAGCATCGCGGGCACCACCTTGGGCACCGCAATGTAATCCAGAAAGAACAGAGGCTCGGCCCCCTGCACGATCAGGTCGTTCACGCTCATCGCGACCAGATCGACGCCGATCGTCGAGTAGTCGTTCATCTCGGTGGCGAGCTTGAGCTTGGTGCCCACGCCGTCGCAGCAGGCGACGAGGACCGGGTCGACGTAGTTCTGCTTGAAAAGCTTCTGGTTGTAGTCGAGGCGGAAAAGCCCCGCGAACCCCCCCGGGTTCTGGATGACCCGTGGCCCGTGCGTCCGCCGGACGAGCGAGCCGAGCCCGGAGATGAATCCGTCGTAGGTCTTCAGATCGACCCCCGCGTCGGCGTAGGTCAGACCGTTCTTTCCGGGGCTTGCTCGCTTGGCCATGCCGAAACAATAGCGGCAGGCCCAAGCCAAGAACGCCTGTCGTTTCCCGGTGGTTCGAGGTGAATCGGCTCTCTACAATCGCCCTAGACCTGCTTCCATTTCAGGAGAACCAGCTTGAGCTACCAGTTCACGTCCGAGTCCGTTTCGATGGGTCACCCCGACAAGGTCGCCGATCAGATCTCCGACGCCGTCCTCGACGCGATGCTCGCCCAGGACCCCAACAGCCGCGTCGCCTGCGAGACCATGGTCTCCACCGGCATGGCCATCGTCGCCGGCGAGGTCCGCACCGAGGCCTACGTCGAGATCCCCGACATCGTCCGCAGCACCATCCAGCGGATCGGCTACATCTCGGGCGACATGGCCTTCGACTACATGTCCTGCGCCGTGCTCAGCTCCATCAAGGCCCAGTCGGCGGACATCGCCATGGGCGTCGATTCGGGCAACAAGGGCGAAGAGGGCGCGGGCGACCAGGGCATGATGTTCGGCTTCGCCTGCACCGAGACACCCGAGCTGATGCCCCTGCCCATCCAGATGGCCCACCAGCTCGTCGCCAGGCACGCCGAGGTCCGAAGGGCCAACACCGTCGAGGGCCTCCGCCCCGACGCCAAGAGCCAGGTGACCTTCGAGTACGACGAGGAGAACAAGCCCAGGCGCCTCGACACCGTCGTCCTCTCCACCCAGCACGCCCCCAAGTGGAGCAACGACCAGAAGGGCCTCGCTCAGCAGGTCCTGGCCCACATCATCAAGCCCGTTGTGGGCGATCTCTGGCACGAGGGGATCAAGGTCCACATCAACCCGACCGGCAAGTTCGAGATCGGCGGCCCCCACGGCGACGTGGGTCTCACCGGCCGCAAGATCATCGTCGATACCTATGGCGGCCGGGGCCGGCACGGCGGCGGCGCCTTCAGCGGCAAGGACCCCACCAAGGTCGACCGCTCGGCAGCGTATATGGCCCGCTATATCGCCAAGAACGTCGTCGCCGCGGGCCTCGCCTCGCAGTGCGAGATCCAGCTCTCCTACGCCATCGGCGTCCCCCAGCCCACCAGCGTACACGTCAACACCTTCGGCACCGAGCAGGCCGACCCCGCCAAGATGTCCAAGGCCATCCGCGAGGTCTTCAAGCTCACCCCCCGCGGCATCATCGACTCGCTCAAGCTCGCCAACCCTATCTACGCGCACACCGCCTACCACGGCCACTTCGGCCGAGAACCGGGCACCGTCGAGGTCGCCACCAAGGGCGGCAAGACCCAGACGTTCGAAACCTTCACCTGGGAAAAAACAGACAAGGCCGACGCGCTCAAGTCGCTCGTGAGCTGATTCAGTCCTGATATAGTCCATGAATCCTGATATACGAGGCGACCTCCGGGCCAAGTACGCCCCGGAGGTCGCTTTCTTTCCCCGTTGCGATCGCTTCGCGCACGCCGGTCGCGCTGATGTCCAGATGCTCCACCTCGCACCACGCATCCACGAGCCGATCCCGGAACTTCGATGCGGCAAGCGCCTCGGCGAGCCGATCCTGCGTCCGGATCTCGCCCCGGTTGATCACGACGACCCGCGCCAGCCCGAGGATCTCCTCGGGCGATTTCCAGCGCTCAAAGCCGATCGCCTGGTCCGCGCCGATCAGGAAAGAGAGCTCGCGCTCGCTCCCGATGAGCTCTCGCGTCCGCTTGAGCGTCACGACCCAGTAGCTCGGCTCGCCCTTTGCCGCCCGGTCGAGTTCGTCCGTCCAGACGTCGGCCCGCTCGAGGCCCTCGATCGCCAGCCGGAGCATCCGGACCCGCTGCTCACCCGAGGCCTC
>JBGSIX010000244.1:0-1894 GCA_041742315.1 Phycisphaerales bacterium
GGAGCCTCGCCGGCAGTCGCTGCTCGGCGACCGCCTTGGCCCCCACCGCCAGCGCGAACGCGCCGGCTCCCGAGAAAAGCTGCCCGACGAAGGGCGTCAGGGTCACCAGCGGGATCTCCGAAAGCCGATCCCCGAAGGCCAGTTCGAGCCCGCCGAGTTCGGCCTTGTCGAGCGTGCTCACACCCAGACCCCCGGGCACGATCGCGTCGATGTCCGACGGCGTGACCTTCGCGTCGCGCAGAGCCGCGGCGATTGCGTCGGCCAGCCCTTCGTCGGCTTCCCCACCGGGTCCGCCGCAGGTGCCCAGCTGGCTGCAGATCCCGATCGCGCCGGCCTGGGACTGGGCGCTGCCGATGCCCGCGACCTCGGCGTACACCCGAGCGCCGCGCTTGTGCGCCGCGTCGCGCTCTTCGAGCACCACGATCCCGCCGCCCTCGCCCGGCACCCCGCCCGTCACCGAGTCGTCATACGGACGAACCCGCCTCCAGGGCTCCTGGGTGTCCACCGGGATCTCGGCGAATCGGCCCACCAGGGTCATCCGCGCCATGCCCATCGGGTTCGTCTTGTTCTCGATCCCGCCCGAGAAGCACGCCACCGCGTCACCCCGCTCGATGATCCGGACCGACTCGCCCAAGGAGAGCAGCCCGCTCGCCTCGGCGCAGGTGATCGTGTTGGAGGGGCCCTCGCAGCCGTGGATGATCGTGACGTGGCACGCGAGCATGTTGGGCAGGTACTTCAGGAGCCAGAGCGGCTGGAGATTCCCGATCCCCGTCTCGCCCCAGCGCTTGAGCGAGAAGTCGCCCGCGTCGTCCTTGGCGGTGACGAGCGCCGAGGTCAGTTCGTCCGTCTCGGCGGCGATGAACCCTGCGCCGATGTGGCACCCGACCCGGCCAGAGGGATAGGTCGGCTGGGCGTCCTCACCCGCTTCGCGCGTGACGAATGAGGCGTCCTTGGCCGCCAGAGAGGCCGCGATGACCGCGAGCTCGGTGTCCCGGGCCATGACCTTGGTGGCCTTGCGGTAGTGCTTGGGGACGTAATCCCGGGCGCTGACGAGCGAGCCCTCCTTGCGGACCTCGCCCCCGACGGCGCACGCAAAGGCCGAGGCGTCGAAGGCCGAGATCGGCGCGAGCCCGGATCGCCCCGCGCAGAGCGTTTCCCAGGTCTCATCGATGCCGATGCCAGCCGACGAAACGGCTCCGATGCCCGTGATGACGCAGCGTGGTCGCATGGTTGAGGTCGATCGTACGCACCGCCAACCGGAACCGAGGGCCGTTTCTTCCGGCTCGGGTCCCTTTGGACCCGCACCGGGCGCTTGGCCGATACGTCCTCTGGCATGCGCCCAAGGTCTCGCCCCATCCTGCTCCGCGTCCCCGATCCGGGGTGGCTCTTCCTCGGCGCGGGCCTGGCGATGCTCGCCTCGGCGGTCCTGATCCCCGCGAGCGAAGCCCTGACCGAGGCCCGGTACGCCCGCGACCGGGCACTCGTCAGCGAAGCGCACCGCGTGGCGCGCCTCGACAAGCACCGGGCCTATCTGGACGCCCTCCACGAACGCCAGCCCGCGCTCATCGCCCAGCTCAAGGCGATCCAGCTCAACCAGTACCCCGAGGGGATGCGGCCGCTGGGCGAGCTCGACATCGATCAGGGCCTGGCCAGCGCCTCGGTCTTTGGCATGCTCGAGCCCGAATTGCCCGAGATGCCCGCCGAACCCGGGCACCGGACGAGCCGTTCGACCCTGGCGCGATTGGCCACGGGTGAGCCGTCTCGGCTCTGGCTCATCGCGGGCGGGGGCGCTCTCGGTGCTGATCGAGGTGCTCCCGCCCACGCGGAAGCGGAATCGGCGCCAGCGTTCGGCTCGGCGGGCTCCTGCTACCGTTCCGGCATGACCGAAGGCGAC
>JBGSIX010000245.1:0-4571 GCA_041742315.1 Phycisphaerales bacterium
CCAGCACGAACCGCCAGGGGTCGGCCGTCACGCTCCGGGGGCCGAGGCGTGTCGTGTACGCGCCGCCCGGGCCGCCCTCGGAGTGGAAGCCCACGATCGAGCCCGGCTTGCACCACATCCACTCGTTGGCGAAGTAGCTCGTGCCCATCGTCAGGTACGTGCTCTGGAAGGCGTTGCCCGATTCCGAGTTCAGCCCGAGATCATCCCAGACCACTCGGTTGGGAAAGGCGGAGTAATAGAGCCCGTCGTCGGCGGGGGAGAGGTAGATCTCGCTCAGGGTCGCGGTCCGCTCCTCGAGTCCGAGGTACGGGTTGAGCGGGCGATCGAGGGCGATGTAGGGGTCGACCGAGTCCGAGCCTTCCTGCTGGACATTGATCCCGCCGAAGGCCCAGCGCGCCCGGCGCCACTGCTCGGGTCGCTGGTCGGCTGAAGGGAAGTTCTTGAAATCGTCGGTGTACATCGTGAACCCCAGCCCGATCTGGCGGAGGTTGGAGAGGCTCTTGACGGCCTGGGCGCTGGATTTGGCCTTCGCCGCCACGGGCACGATGATGCCCATCAGGACGCCGATGATCGCGATGACCACCAGCAGCTCGATGAGGGTGAAGGCGCGGCCCGGGCCACGCCCTATGGGGGGATTGGTCTCGTTCATACCCCCCGGTTTCGGATGACTCGAACCGGGGGGAGAGACTTGGTTCCTCTGATCGCCCCACTTTCCATGCTGGGGACCTCGGCATCCGGCTCAACCGCGATCGCCGATCCGGAACGCCACTTTTTCGCACGAGCGGGCTTGCAACCACAATCCGACCATCGCGGCTGGGCCCCTCATGGAACCCCGCTCGCAGGCCCGAGAACGTGGGTGTAGGATCGCTCACCTTTCTCTATTCAGGAGCCCGCGATGAAGATCCACGAATACCAGGCCCGTGAACTCCTCCAGAACGCCGGCGTGCCCGTGCCCGCCGGATCACTGCTCGAGTCCGTCGAGGCCGCTGCGGGGACCTACAAGGACATCACCTCCGAGGCTCACACGTCGCTTGCGGTCATCAAGGCGCAGGTCCACGCGGGCGGGCGCGGCAAGGCCGGGTTCGTCAAGCTCGTGCGCTCGCCCGAGGAGACGACCGAGGCCGCGCGGTTCATGCTCTCCAACCGGATGGTCAGCAACCAGACCGGGCCCGAGGGGCTTGAAGTCAAGAAGCTGCTCGTCGCGGCGGGCGTCGAGATCGCGCACGAGTACTACCTCGCCATCACCGTCGATCGCACCAAGCGGCGCAACGTGCTCATCGCCTCGCGCGAGGGCGGCGTGGAGATCGAGAAGGTCGCCGCGGAGAACCCCAGCGCGATCATCAAGCAGGAGCTGCACCCGCTGCTCGGGCTCCAGCCCTACGCCGCGCGGAACATCGCGTTCCAGCTCGGCTTCACGGGCAAGCAGGTCGGGCAGGCCGTCAAGGTCATGACCAACCTCGCCCAGCTCTTCGTCGAGAAGGACTGCTCGCTCGCCGAGATCAACCCGCTCATCGTCACCCCCCCCACCGACAAGCACCCCGACGGCGAGGTCCTCGCCATCGACGCCAAGTTCAACTTCGACGACAACGGCCTCTTCCGGCACAAGGACATCCAGGCCCTCTTCGACCCCACCGAGGAGAACCCCGCCGAGATGCGGGCGAGCCGCATGGGCCTGAGCTACATCGCCCTCGACGGCAACATCGGCTGCCTCGTCAACGGCGCGGGCCTTGCCATGTCGACCATGGACACGATCAAGCTCCACGGCGGGGAGCCGGCCAACTTCCTCGACGTGGGCGGCGGCGCGAGCGAGGAAGCCGTCACCGAGGCGTTCAGCATCATCCTCTCCGACGCGGCGGTAAAGGGCATCCTCGTCAACATCTTCGGCGGGATCATGGACTGCGCGGTAATCGCCCAGGGGATCGTGAACGCGGCCAAGAGCATCGGCTTCAAAGTGCCGCTGGTCGTGAGGCTCGAGGGCACGAACGTTCAGGCGGGCCGCGAGATCCTCAGGAAGGCCGCGGCGGATCTGCCGACGCTTCAGGCGGCGAGTGATCTTGGTGATGCGGCGGCGAAGGTTGTCAAGGCGGTGGGATGAGTGCGGCTTATTGGCCTAAAGACAACCGCAGTCACGCCCAAATTCTCCTCAATGCCTTATCGAGATTTCGCACTAAGGAAGGTAAAAGTATCGAAGTTGATTGGCAAGTAGACTTTCTAGCCACAGCACTAGCACACCTCTCCAACAACCAAGTCACAATTCGCGAAGCTAAGTACGCTATCACATGGATTGAAAATAATGAAGCCACATTAGAAGCGTGCGAGACCGCCATTGAGAAAAGACGAGCCAAGAAACACAACCTCACCAAATCTAGGTATGTGTGCTACCTACCGATAGGTGTCCTGTTCGAAAAACCGCAACTTGCTTCATACAAGATCTAATGCGGCATAGACAAAGCACATATTATTACAAGTCCTGGAATAATTACAAAGTATCTCAAGCTAGCCCAAGGCGCGTCAAATCATTCAGTCTATTCCGATTTGATCCTTCATCGCAAAATTTGGAAGCAGCCCCAAGCTTTGTATCGATACGAGATCGAGGCAACATCGCACCAAGACGCCTGGCTGAAGTTTGTTGACTACTTCGATCTTGCAATTGGCCTACTTGAATTTGCATGCACTTTCAGATCGTATCGAATCAAGTTTGGCTCCGGCACACATGGCGAGATCAAGTATGGCGACCACGTAGTGATTGACCAGCCATCTGGAAATACTCTAATTTACCGATTAAGTCATATAACTGACGTTACAGAGCCAGAATTCCCCGTAAGCTATACAATATTCAAAGAAGCCAACCGTACTCGCAACGCCAACTTCACGATGCTTCGTCTATCCGATTGGCGAAATCCCAGCTCAATAGATAGCCTTATTGCCAAATCCCTAAAATTGTATGGTGATTCCGCCAATTCTATCTATGAAAAAGATCGCCTATTGCACTATTGGCAAATGGCAGAACAGCTTACTTGTGCCAAGAGTCGCAAAGGTAATACGTTGCATGTTTCGCACGCCCTGGCTTGGTTAGCACACGCTCCCGAGCTACCTGCTAACACAATACGTTATGCTGTCGAACACATCGCAAACGCACGAAACCGAATTGTACATGAGAATCATGTTGACCACCCTACTTCTGCTTCCGCAGATCCTGCAAATTTACTAGGTACTGCGTGCCAACTTGCACTGCACTGGATCTTGTTAAAACGAAATACAATCGGCACACGCGAGCGACTTTCATCCATGCTAGACATCTATGCCAAGCCTCGCGAACAGATGGAGCTATATTCGTCTGCCATTGATGTTCTTAAGAACGAATTGCAATACCGCACGGCCCAGGAGACACTTTGGGCTAATACTAGTATTTATCGAAGATAATTGGCGGGTGGCCACGCTACTCCCTTAGCGTGCCACTGCATGCTCGCCAAGCAGTGTCTCCCCCCAGATCGAACACCACTGGCTGCAAGCAGCCAGTGCCACGCGGAGATCTGATTCGCGTGCCACGGGCGTGTCGCCCGTGCTCTTGCACTCCTTCATCTCTCTCGTGTCCAGCGGGTCAGGAGGTGGAGTAGGGACGGAGCACGGCTGGCACAGCCGTGGCACGGAGGGGCCACCCCGTGCCGTGCCACTGACCCCGTCTGCGGGGTCAGTGCTTCCCAATGACCAACTCCCACATGAGCACCGACCCCTCAGAGCCGGGGTCGGTGGCACGGCGGGCGGCCCGACTTCCTCCCTCCGCGTGGCACTGCTTGCTTGCCAAGCAGTGTCTTTCTCCCCACCCAAGAGCACTGGTTGCGAGCAACCAGTGCCACGCGGACAAAAGAGCACCGACCCCTCAGAGCCGGGGTCGGTGGCACGATGTTCGTCTGGACGGAAAGGGTCTTAGCCGACGTTTTTGACGATGACGTAGAACCCGGGGTAGGGCGAGGTGTCGCCGCGGACTTTGCGTTTGACGGAGAACTCGACCTGATCGATGGGCTGGTCGGTTTCGTGGCGGCCGGTGAGGGTTTCCTCGGCCTGCGTGACGACCTCGCCCGGGCCGGGCTCTTCGAGGATGACGTAGACGCGGGCGACGATGGAGTCGAGGCGGTTGCTGGCGCCCTCGACGAGGACGGTGTCGGTGGTCATGGTCCAGCCGCCGGTGTTGACGGTGGCGGACCAGGTGGCGGCGTACTTGGGCGGGTCTTCGGAGAGGACCTCGATGGCGGCGTCGTAGGTGGGCTCCGGGGCTCGTTGCCATTCGGGTGCGGGAGTGGCCGGGGCTGCGGGGGTGGCCGGCGCGGGTGAGGCGGCGGGTTCCTTTTCGCAGGCGGTCAGGGTGAGAGCCAGGACCAGGAGGAGGGCGGGGGTGCGTGTGTTCATATGCGCAGGATAGCACGAACAAGCACGGCGGGTGTCCGGGACGCCCAAGCGGCGTTTACGGGCAGCCGGTGTTGTAATTGGCGATCCACGCGGTGAAGTCGGCGGGGGTGCAGAGGCCGTCGCCGTTCTGATCGCAGCCCGGGCCCATGGCGTTGAAGGCGGCG
>JBGSIX010000246.1:0-28937 GCA_041742315.1 Phycisphaerales bacterium
GCTGGCGGTGTCAACGAGCGTCTCGCCCTTGGCGATGCTCGAGCCCGGGGCCGTCAGGTTCGTGACTCCCGCGCCGAGCCTTCGCGAGGCGAGCGAGAAGCTCACCCGCGTCCGTGTCGATTCCTCGAAGAACAGGTTGCAGACGCTCTTGCCCGCCAGCGTGGTGCGCAGCTCCGCGTCCTCGCGCGGCATGCCCTGGCCGTCGTCGAACGAGAGCGCCAGCTTCAGCAAATCCACAATCCGCTCGCGGGACATCCCCGCCAGCTCGATGAGGTGCCGAGCGTGGTCCACCCCGCGTCGCATCACCCCTCGCCGCCGGCCTCGGGCTGCGCCTCTTCCGTAGGGACTTCTTCCACAGGTGCTTCATCCGCCGATCGGCTCGGGCCGCGCCGCTCGTCGTACGCGCGCTGCACGTCCTCGATCGTAAAGAGCTCGGGAGGCGTCAAGGTCCCCACCTCGCGCCAGCGGTCACGCACGATCCGACGCGTCCCCGTCGCGCCCTCCATGTGCACCTCGACGCCCACGTACACCGGCTCAGAGACGCCGCGCTCAAGACCCGTGATCGGACGCAGAACGTCCACACGCACCCGGCTGTGCCGCGTGCTCACCTCGCCGATGTGGTAGATCGGCAGCGCCGGGTCCGTCGTCTCGCTCAGAACCTCGGCCCGCGGGTGCGCCTGCTCCGCGATCCAGCGGTAGCTGTCCGGCGCGATCCCGCCCGGCACGTTGATCGCCACGATCGGACCAGAAGCGGGCAGCTCGATGTTCTTCTGGGTCGCCAGGTCCTCGTCGATGATGTGCCTGAGGGCCTTGGCCATCGGCTCGCGGATCGAGGCCGTGTCGCTCGCGTTGATCCACGTCTGCCCCGGCTGGGGCGGGTAGTTGCTGTACGTCAGGCAGCCGCCCATCGAAAGCACGCCCGCGCCCATCAGAGCCCCGCCGCAGATTCCCAGGATCCGTCCGTTCCGTCGCATCATCCGTCGCTCCCGACTCACAGAGTTCGCTCAGTCCCCGAGCCGGGAACACTCTATGCGATCCCCGACGCCCACGGATTGTGATCCGTGGGCTTGGAACCCAATCCAAGGTGAATCCAAGCCCCCTTCCCGAGCGACCCTACCATCAGCCGTGGAAGACCGCCCCAAACGTTTCGTCGTCGGCATCACCGGCGCCTCGGGCGCCGCCTACGCCCTCCGCACGCTCGAGCTCCTCCTCCAATCCGGGGCCGAGGTCCACCTCGTCGCCAGCGAGTACGGCCAGCGCCTGCTCTTCGAAGAGGCCGGCATCAAGAAAATCGAGCCCGAATCGCTCCTGCCCGATCTCATCCACGAGGACGGCTCGTTCGCTTACAAGCTCGTCTGCCACCCCAATAAGGACGTCGGCGCCGTGATCGCCTCGGGCAGCTACCTCCACGACGGGATGGTCATCGTTCCCTGCAGTTCCACCAGCCTGGGCGCGATCGCCAGCGGCTCGGGCTCCAACCTGCTCACCCGGGCCGCGATGGTCACGCTCAAAGAACGCCGCCGGCTCATCGTCTGCCACCGCGAGTCGCCCCTCTCGCTGATCGACATCGAGAACATGCGGACGCTCACGCTCGCCGGCGCGGTCATCTGCCCCACCAACCCGGGTTTCTACCTCAAGCCCCTGACTGTTGGCGACATCGTCGACTTCACCGTGGGCAAGATCCTGGACCTGCTGGGCGTCGAGCACACACTGGCGACCCGCTGGGAGGGGTGAGCGGGCGAATGACAAGCCCGGGCCGCAACCGAGTCTGCCTGTATCCAAATCACCGAATACTCACACAGGCTCTCGTTGCGGAGTGTCATCAGGTACGCTCGGCAATATGGACCCCGCTCTCCAAGCCCCCGAATCCTGCACCCGCTGCAACTACTCACTCCTTGGCCTCCCCCCCGAAGCCCCCTGCCCCGAGTGCGGCCTGGCACAGCAACCCATTGACACGTATCTCCTCTGCCCGCACTGCGGCTACCAGCTCGCCGGGCTCAAGCCCGACGCGAGCTGCCCCGAGTGTGGCAAGCCCGCCAGCGACGCCTGCGTGCCCTTCCCGCTTCTGCGATCCGGAGCCGCGTACGCCAGGCGTATCGCCTCGGGCGCCTCGCTCGTGCTCATCGCCGCGTACATGTCGGCCGCCGCGTTCCTGCTCCTCTTCGGCTCGGGCCTGATCCTCCCGCTCCTGGCGCGCACATCCGGCGGCTCGCTCGCCGGCCCGAACGGCTTCATCTTCATCGCGCTCGCGTACCTCGTGCTGATTCTCGGCTCGGGCGTTGTCTGGCTCGTCGGCTGGATCAGAGCCACGCCGCGCGATCCCGTGTTTACATACCGGGCCCCGTCCGACGCCCCGCGCAGCGCAACGCGTGGGCTTGCGATTGCTGTCTTCTGCCTGTGCTTTGCGTTCTGGATCCCGATTCTTGGGTTTGTGGCACTTCTTGCGCAGTTCATCTGCATCATCGCGATGTTTTTCTACGCCGCGGCATACATCCGCGAGATCGGCAAGCGGATCCCGTCCGCCAAGCTTGTCAAGACCTCGAACAAGCTCCGGGTGGCCGGTACGTGGATCCCCTGCGCCTTCGGCCTCTGCTTCTTGCTCGGGTTCGTCATCGGCGGTTCATCATCAACGGATGTTGGAGAAACCGTTTCTGCATTGCTCTTCTTCGCCTGCTTTCTCCTCGTGCTCGCGATGCTCCTCGTCTACCTCCGGCTTGTCGCAACCTTCGCCAAATCCATGAAACAGCTCCGAAGCCGCATCGCCGAATTGCCCGCGAATTTCGAGTAGAACCATGGACACCAAAACGCCAATTACTTTGCTTCCAAGACATGCCGTGTGCACGGGTTGCGGCTACAGCCTCGCAGGGCTCCGCCTTGGATCGAGCTGCCCCGAGTGCAACGCATCCTGCGAGGATGCCCTCCTCGAGGACTCGATCTATCTCGCCAAGCCCCAATACATCGCCCGCATGCGGCAGGGTATACGGCTGGTCATTCTTTCTTTGATCCTGCTCGTTCTTATGAACGTCGGGAGCTTTGTGCTCTCATCGCTCAGCAGTCTTGGAAACGTCGCGAACGAAAGCATCTTCCAGGCGGTCTGGTATGTCGGCACGATTGCAACCACATCGCTCACAACGGTCGGCTGGTTCATGGCCACAAAGAGTGATCCCTCGGCCGGGTCTCGGCACCCAAGCCGGAGAATGGCGAAGCTGCTCCGCATCACCGTGGTCGTCATGGCGGGAAGTCTCTTGCTTCAAATGACGATCCTGCGCAGCACACCGTTTATGCTCGGTGGGCTCGTTCAGTTCCTTCTCACCGTCGCTCCGCTCGTGTGCTACATGCTTTTCTCCACACGCTATGTGCAGCACGTCGCCCATCGATTCCCCGGACCAACGCTGAAAAAGGCCTCGAAACGTTCGTTCCAGCTGATGGTGGTCCTTTGCCTCTTCTTTACCTTCGTTCTCGCCCTCTTCTACTGGGCGATGGTCGAGGGAGCATGGAGCCAATACATCGTTCATCTGCTCTACACAAACTTCGGCTCACTCGTCGCAATATATGTGCTCCAGCTCTGGATCTTGTTGCGATTCGCTTCCACTCTCAAAGCAGTTCACGCAACAGCGCTCTCGCTCCCGCCCGCTGAGCCGGGCACATGAGCGGCAAAGTCGATGCCAACGCGCACTGCATCACCTGCGGCTACGACCTGATCGGCCTGCCCGGGTGCGGCTCATCGAGGTGCCTTATCTCTTGGTATGGGCAAAGACTCTCGTGTCGATACTTCAGGCGAATCCTCGGTGTTTCACCGCCGCCCGCGTCCCCAACTGCGCTTTGAGTTGTCCTCGGTCTCGATGGACCGCCCCCCCACCAGCGCCACGCAGCCCTCGCCCACCATCAGCGCCGCCTCGCGCACGAGGCCCGGCTCGAGCTCCACGCGCAGCGCGGGCTCGGGCGCGATCGTGATCGCGCTCCCGCCCGTTTCGAAGTCGAGGAACACGGGCACCACCTCGCCCGCGGGCTTGGGGCCGCCCGGCTGGATCGCCCGGCTCACCAGGAACCGATGGAGCATGTCCACCGTCTGCCGGCTGCTGCCGTTGAGCTTCGCGGTGCGGAGCGTCAGGTGGAGCCGGCCCTTCTCGAGAGGCTGGCCCTCGATGGGCACCATGCGGTCGACGATAATCTGCGGCGAGCCTCTGCTGTGGTCCATGCGCCCCAGCACGAACTTCGGCCCGTCGTCCTCGAACAGGTGCGCGAATTTCGCGTAGCAATCCGCGAACATCACCGCGTCGGCCGTCCCCGTCAGGTCCTCGAGCGTGACGATGCCCATCTTCTGGCCCGCGCTGCGCCCGTTGCGCACGACGATCGCCCGCACGCTCTGCACCAGAGCCGCCACGATCACGCGTTTGTCCTGCGCCACCTCGGCAAGGTCCGCCATCCGCAAATGCGCGAACACGCCCGACCAGTCCTTCCACTGTTCGAGCGGGTGGCTCGATACATAGAACCCGAGCGTCTCCTTCTCCTGCCGGAGCGTCTCCGCCTCGCTCCAAGCCTCGGCCTTCACCAGCGGCACCTGGCTCTCGGTGGGACGGGCTTCCAGCCCGTCATCCGGCGCACCAAACAGCGCCCCCTGCCCCGCGGCCCGGTCCGCCGCCAGCTTCTGCCCGGCGCTGACCGCCTGCTCGATCGTCGCCTGCAGACTCGCGCGCTCGTCCCTGCTGTGCACCTCGTCGAACGCGCCGCTCTTGACGAGCGCCTCGATCGTCGCCTTGTTCACCGTCCCCGGCGGCACGCGCTCGCAGAAATCAAAGAGCGACACAAACGGGCCGCCCTTGTCGCGCTCGGCGATGATCGCCTCGATCGCCTTGCTGCCCGCGCCCTTGATCGCCCGGAGCCCGAAGCGGATGTGCCCGCTGCCGGGCGTGCGGCCCTCTTTACTCTCGTACACCACCGCGAAGTCCGCCTCGGACAGGTTCACGTTGGGCGGGCGCACCTCGACGCCCGTCTTGATCACCTCGCCCGATGTCGGATCGATCAGCTTCGTCCGCTTGCAGTCCTCGAGATACGGGATCCAGTCGCTGGCCTTCTGCGCCTGGCTCTCGAAGCTCAGGAACGCGGCCATGTAGTGCGCCGGGAAAAACGTCTTCAGGTACGCCGTCTGGTACGCAACGATCGCGTAGCCCGTCGAGTGCGACTTGTTGAAGCCATAGCCCGCGAACTTCAGGATGAGCTCGAACAGTTCCTCGGCCTTCTTCGCCCCCAGCCCCTGCTTGCCCGCGCCCTCGACGAACTTGGGGCGCTCGCCGGCGATGATCTTCTCTTTCTTCTTGCTGATCGCCTTGATGAGCGAGTACGCCGAGCGCAGCGGGATGCCGCCCAGCTCGTGCACGATCTGCATGACCTGTTCCTGGTACACCATCACGCCGTAGGTTTCTTGCGTGAAGCGATCGACGATCTCGTGCACCCTGGGCACGGGTTGGTTGCCGTGCTTGCGCATGTTGTAGTCGGGGATCAGGTCCATCGGCCCCGGCCTGAACAGCGCGTTGGCAGCGATCAGGTCCTCCAAGCGGTCGGGCTTCATCTCCAGCAGCAGCCGGCGCATGCCGCCCGATTCAAACTGGAACACGCCCGTCGTGTCGCCCCGCGCAAAGAGCCTGAATACACGCTGGTCCGTGTACCCGAGACGCTCGAGGTCGAGCGGGTCCGGCCCGCCGTCGCCCACCTCGCGCCCGACCGACTCGTAGATCTGCGCCTTACTCAGCGACTTCGTGATGAGCTGCTTGGCGCGCTCGATCACGCTGAGTGTGCGAAGGCCCAGAAAGTCCATCTTGAGCAGGCCGACCGACTCGCACGTCGGACCGTCCCACTGCGTGACGATCTCGTTCTCGCCCCCGCCCGACTGCCGATAGAGCGGCACGACCTCGTGCAGGGGCCTCGTCGCGACGATCACGCCAGCCGCGTGCACGCTGCTGTGACGAGCCTGCCCCTCGATCACCCGCGCGTTATCGATCACGCGCCGGGCGACCTCGTCCGTGTCGTACAGCTTCTTGAGGTCCGGCTCCTGCTTGAGCGCCTTGTCGAGCGTGATGCCCAGCTCATCCGGGATCAGCTTGGCCAGCTTGTCCGTGTCGGTCAGCGGGTACTCGAGCACGCGACCGACGTCGCGCACCGCGGCACGGGCCTTGAGCGTCCCGAACGTGATGATCTGGGCCACGTGCCCGTACTTCTCGCGCACGTAGTTGATGACATCCGCCCGCCCGTTCTGGCAGAGGTCGATATCGATATCGGGGTATTCCGATCGGTCGGGATCGGTGAACCGCTCGAAGAGAAGGCCGTAGTGCACCGGGCACGCGTTGGAGAGGCCCAGCACAAACCCGGTCATGGTGCCCACGCCCGAGCCACGCGCGATCGCCGGGATGCCTCGCTGACGCCCCCAGTTGACGAAGTCCCACACGATCAGGAAGTACGCGCTGATCAGCTTGTCCGACAATATCTTCAACTCGCGGTTGAGCCTCGCCCATTTGGCCCAGTCCTCGCACGCCCGATCTGCTCCCTCTCCCCCCTGGGGAGAGGGTTGGGGAGAGGGGCTCTCCCCCTCAATCTCATTGTGCCGAGCCTTCAATATCACCGGCCCATACCGCCAGACCATCCCCGCCTCGCACAAAAGCCGCAGCGCCCGGTCGCAATCTTTCGTCAGCGACGCCTGGTCCAGATCCGGGTCGTTGGCGGGCTCGAGCGTAAAGTGCGAACAGAACGCCTTGAACCACGCCGTCAGATCGCCCGCGAACCGGGCGTCGTCGTGCGCGGGCAGCTCTTTCTTGGGCGGCGCCTTGACCACCACGACCGGCGCATGGTTCGCGTTCTCGGGCAGCTCCACGCTGCACCGATCCGCGATCCGCTGCGTGTTGAGCAGCGCCTCTTCGCCCGCGCGCCCGTACTCAGAGTTGTTGTACTCGGGCGAGCCGAAGAGCTCCCACATCTGCTCCGGGCTCTTCACATAGAGCTCGGGCGTGTACCGCATCCGCGATTCGTCGAACTTGCTCTTGCCCGTGGAGATACAGATCAGCGTGTCGTGCGCGTCGTGGTCCTCTGCGTGCAAAAAGTGACTGTCGTTGTCGCACACCAGGGGCAGATCCAGCTCCCGCGCGATCCGGATCAGGTGCGGGTTGATTGCGATCTGCTCGGGCACATGGTGCTGCATCTCGACGAAGAACCTAGGCCCCGTGCCCTCATCCGCGAATACCCTCGCGTGCCACTTGGCGCTCTCGACGGCTTTCTCGTAGAGCGACTTGTCGCCGCCCCGAACGCCGCCCGAAGTCTCATAGTCGAGCAGGTGCTCGCCCATCTCCGACCCGAGATGACCGTTGATCGCGATCAGGCCCGAGTTGTGCGTTTCGAGCAGCTCACGGTCCATCCGGGGCTTGAAATAGAACCCCGTCAGGTACGCCTCGGAGCACAGGTAGAGCAGGTTGCGCCAGCCCGTCTCGTTCTCGGCCAGAAGGACCAGGTGGTACCCGCCGTCGGAGACGCCCGTGTACGTCTTATCGAGTCGGCTCTTGGGGGCGACGTAGGCCTCGACGCCCAGGATCGGCTTGATGCCCTCGGCCTTGGCCTTGCGGTAGAAATTCACCGCCGCGTGCAAGTTGCCGTGGTCGGTCACCGCCAGGCTGTTCATGCCCAGCTCACGGACCCTTTTCACCAACTTGTCCAGCCGGTTGCCGCCATCGAGGAGCGAGTACTCCGAGTGCAAGTGCAGGTGCACGAAGGGCTTATCGGCGGAAACCTCCGAACCGACCAGTGCACCATCATCTTGTGGCATCGCCGCTCTCACCATCGATGTGCAGTGTATCTGTCGGTTCAGATCTGTCTCCAGACCAATCCCCAAACCACCACCCCCGGAACCACCCCCATCAAGGCCCCCCGGCCCACAAACGACAGTTCATCCCCAGTTCCTCCCTCTCCCGCGCCCCGCGGGAGAGGGTGCCGAGCGAAGCGAGGCGGGTGAGGGTCTTCTCCCTACTCGCAATCCCACCACCAAACCCCCCATAGACTCTCCCGTGGACCCCTCCCGCACCCAGAACTACGCCGAGCAGGTTCAGGCCTTCCGCCTGAAAATGCGCTCCTACAACGCCAGGCCCCGAGGCCCGATCTCGGCCGCCCTCCACCTCCTGCTCACCCTCATCATCCTCGTCGCCCTCCTGGTCCTGATTCTCCCGCTCATGGCCCTGATTCTGCTCTTCGGCATCGGGTTCTTCGCCTACCTCAAGCTCCGCCGACTCTTCACCGGCCTCGACAAGCCCAACGCCCACGTCGGCCCCGTCCGCACCGACGGCAGGGACAACGTCCGCGTCATCGAACGCGACTAGACATCTAATCTAGTCTTTGCTAGCTTTTGGCATGCGCTTTCTTGCCATTCTCTCGGCTGCCATTGTTGCGAGCGCCGCAGCCGCTCAGCCAGAGCACGCCTGGTACGAAAGCAACCCGGGCATCGCCTCACTGCTCAAACCCGACCGAAGTCTCAGAATCGGCGCATCGACCAACTATATCAGGCTCATCAACCCGCTCGATGTCACGGCCCTGGCGATGATCGCGGCGAAGTCGCCGCCCATCACTCTTTCTGTCACGCCGGCGCCGGAGCTTGCCTCATTTCTTACCTCGAAGACCATGCCAGTAACCCCTGAAGGATTCGAGGAGATCCGCGCTCGGTCGAAGCCGCTGCTACTCCATACCGACGGCGGAGGAATCGAAGAGCAAACAGAAGATTTAAAATCCTTTAGCATTCACTGCCGCTTTGTGACACAAGAGGATGCCGACCGAATCAATTCGTTTTTGTCTGGCATCACCGCGATTGGTCGGTTCGAGGCCGTGCGATCGAGCATACCGAACTACTTTGTTGCCGTTCGCTATCTCTCTCGATACGGAAAACCAAACTATTATCTCACTCTCAACCACGAGTTGGTTCTGATCGACATCCTCTCGTTCGATCGCCCACTCGTCCCGAGCTCGGGTCCTCAATACGGCCCAAACTCTATAGCCGAAAGTGCCGCCCAAGCCCTCCCAAGAGTTTGCGCGTCCGCTCTCGGAGAGGTCTATTGGCGACAGCTTTCGGAAGATATAAAGAAGGACTTTACGACCCGCTTTGAGAAAGAGCTCCGCTCCCTCCCGTCATCCGTCCAACATCCTGGCCGAAAGCTCTTCACAGAAGCATTCGTCATTGCTGTCCTTTACCCCACTACCTTTGAAACGAAGCCTGTTGGGACTTTCGCAATCCCCGGACCCTGGCCGCCGGATCCGCCATCGGGGGAATTCCTCGAACGCATCCGATTCGTCGACGCTCTGCTGGACCCCGTCGAAAGCGAGTACATGAACTCGCTACCCTCTCGCGTATTTGAAATCGACCTTATCTTGGGCCCGCCGCCTACGCCCTGACAGCGCCAACAATCACCAGTGCCCGCACCAAAGCCCATCCTCTCCTGCCGAAACTGCGGCCACGACCTCACCGCGCTCATCGAGACCCCCTGGATCCGCACCTGCCCCGAGTGTGGCAGGAAATTCGACCCCGACTTCGTCTACGAGGGCAACGCCCGCAACCACCCCGAGCCCAACGGCCCCCTCCCCAAAGCACGCCGACTCGGGAGCGACCATTTAAACAACGACCACGATGACTGACCTCGCGCCCCCAGCCCGCCCGATGCTCAGCATGACCGCACCCGTCGCGGCCCTCTCGCTCATGGGCGTGCTCACCGCCGCGGTCCACCTGCAACTGGCGACCTTCGCCTTGGGCTCATGGACCTTCCCCCTCGCCTTCGTCATGCCCGGCGTCATCGGGGGCCGCCAATTGATGGCCAGCCAGCCCGTCCTGCGCACGCTTCTCTATTGCCTGGGCGCACTCGCCGCGAACCTCATGATCGAGGCCCTGAGCACCTCGGCCCAGCTCACGATGCTCGGGTGAGCCCGCGTGTGTGACTCGCCGGCGAACACCAATATTTAGTATACAAGTGATTCGAGTAATTTCTTTGTCACCTCGCCGACGACACCGCCCGCGATGTTCTGCGCCTCGACGCGCACGACGGGCAGGATGCCCCAGCTCGAATTGGTCAGCATCAACTCGTCCGCGCCGAGCACATCGTCGATCGTGAGCATCCGGCTCGTGGTCTCAAGGCCAAGCCGGCGCGCCGAGTCGAGCACCTCGGCCCGTGTCACGCCCGGCAGGACCGGGCTCGGGAGACCGCCGGGCGATTCCTCGCCCCGCACAACGGGCGTCAAGACCCGCCCGTCTTTCACAAGGATGGCGTTGGACACGCACCCGCCCGCGAGGTGGTTGGTGACCTGGAAAACCAGCGCCTCGGCCGCGCCCTTGGCCGACGCCTGCTGCAGCGCGCTCAGCCGGCCCCAGTAGTTGAGCGTCTTGTGCGCGCTCATCGGATCGAGCGGGTTGACCTTGAGGTCCGCCAGCGCCGCGACGACGCCCTGCTCGTACATCTCCTCCGGATACGCCGTGGCGGCCTGCGCGACGATCAGGATCGTCGGATCGTGCGCCCCGGCCCGGCCCTGCCGTGCCGCCGAGAGCGGGTTCAGATCGCCACCCGTGATCGTCAGCCTGATCCGCTGGCGGTCGAGCCCGCAGCGCTGAGCCGTGCGCTTCACGGCCCCTGCCAGCGCCGGGCGCCGGAGCTCGGTCGTGAGCCGGAGTTGCCTGGCCGACTCACCCAGGCGGTCGATGTGGTCGAGCAGCCGCACAACCTCGATCTCGCCCGCGTCGTTCCGGCGCGCGCTCATCGTCTCGAAGAGCCCCACGCCGTGTGTGAAGCCCGCGTCGAACGCGGACACCATCGCGGGTGCGCCCTCATCGATGAATTCACCGTTCAGAAAGATCGTGGGCATCGCATCTCCTCCCTCTCCCGCGCCCCCGCGGGAGAGGGTGCCGAACGCAGCGAGGCGGGTGAGGGTCTTCTGTGCTCCTCCCCCGTCGTGGGCGCGGGAGGTGTCCGCGCAGCGGACGGAGGGGGTCTTTGTTCCCTACTCCGCCGCAATCAACGGCACACGGAACACCCCATAGGGCCCCTCCGCAAACGGCCCCTCGGGACGCCCGAACCCGGTCTCATGGATCCGCGCCGTCGTGAAGTACAGCCGCCCGCCGTGGATCGCCAGACTGTCGGGCCAGCTGATCCGCTCATCCGCCGCGACACTCACGAGCTCGCCGCTGGGCAATCTCGCCGTGATCGCGTCGCGCTCCAGAGCCGTGAAGTACAGCACCCCGTTCTCGTCCATGATCATCGCGTCGCTGGCGAAGGTCTGTCCCATGGGCTCGACGTATTCGCTCGCGGTGGCCGCGGTCGCGCCGCTCCACTTGCCGCCCCACTCGCCCGCGGGCCGCAGCGCCGCCTTCATGACCGCCGTGGGCACCCGGTACAGATCACGCCCGGTCAGCGCCTGGTAATAGACGTAATCGCCCTCGGGCGAGAGCGCGATGCCGTCGCAGTTGATCGTGGGCGTCTGCCCGTACTCGTTCACCCATGGCTTGCCGCCGATGACGAGCTCCGTGCCGGGCACCGCTTTCGTCGAGGGGCTGTCCTCGAGGAACCGCATCGCCTTACCCGTGGTCAGGTCCACCCCCACGATCGCGCCGAGCCCCGAATCCGAGATCCACGCGAAGCCGTCCTTCGTGTCCACGCGCACGTCGTTCAGGTAGGAGCCCTCGGGCGCGACACTGACATCGATCAGGAACGACGCCGCGACCTTGTCGCGGGAGGTGTCGAACCGCACGAGCTTGGGCGCGCCGGCGATCGGGCCCTCGAACATCGGCGCCCCGGGGTCGAGCACCCAGAGTCGGCCCAGGTCGTCCGAGTGCAACGCCTGCACGCACACCCAGCTCCGCTCGGGCCGGACGCCCGGCGACCAGGCGTTCCACGCGGGGGTCGGGTAGCTCTCGGGGGGCTGCATCTTGCCGGTGAAGACCTCGACGACGCTGTTGCCGTGGTTCCCGTGCCAGCGCGGGCAGGAAATGAAAAGCCTGCCACTCGGCACGACCGCGATGCCCACGGCCTGGAATCCGTCGAACGCCGCCACGCGCTCCAGCGGGCCGCGGGTCGCCGTCGAAAGGCCCGTAAACAGTGGCACAAAGCCCTGCGTGCCCGGGTTCGGGCGGCTCGAGTCGTACGTCGTCGTCCCGCCCCTGTGCGAAGCGCACCCCGCCAGAGCCGAAACCACCAGACCCGCCGTCACACAAACGCTCTTCTTCATGCCCCAAGCCTACACCCCGGCACCGCCCCCGGGCGCGGGTACGCTCTCCCCATGGCCTACGACCAGGACTTCCACGACCCGTACGACGACGACCTCGACCCCGAGGGCCCCTCCGCCGAGGACCTGAGCAGGCTCGATCACGACGGCAAGGCCTGCCCGTCCTGCGGCTCGGAGATCTTCGACGACGCCTCCGTCTGCCCGATCTGCGGCGAGTACCTCGCCGGAGCCGCCCCGGGCATCGCCCGAAAGTACGTCTGGCCAGCCGTGGGCGCGATCGTCCTGATCATCTTCGTCCTGACCTGGGTGCTCTAGGGCCTCCTTCGCCTTGTTATCCTCCATCCTCACCCCGGATGAAGGACCATGCCCATGCGCACCATCGCGATCGCCACCAGTCTTCTCGTGAGCCTCTGCTCGCTCGCCGCCTGCGCCCAGCAGCGCGTCGACAGCACCCTCCACATCGACGCCACCGATCTGCCGAGGCTGCTGCTGACCTCCGAGCAGACCATCCCGCTCGCCGCCAACCAGCGCGGCACGGACCTCGCCCTCTGGTACCCCAAGTGGGTCCCAGGCTCCCACGCGCCGGGCGGGCCCATCCAGAACATCGCCGGCTTCGCCATCACCGACCAGGACGGCAACCCCATCAAGTGGTCGCGCACGCCCGGCGAGGTCTATCGCTTCATCGCGCACGTCCCAAAGTCCGCCACCGAGCTCCATATCGATTTCCGCTACATCACCAACCAGTCCGCCGCCAACTCCCACGGCCTCGACTCCTTCGGCGCCGCCGACATCGGACTCATCAGCCCAAACACCGTGCTCGTCTACCCCGAAGGCATCAACGACGGCACATGGACCGTCGAAACAACGCTCACACTTCCTGACGAGTGGGAAGCCGCGACCGCACTCAAGGCCAAAGAAACCGACGAAGAGACCCAAGCCGACTACAGCTACGAGCCCACCTCGCTCCGCATGCTCGTCGACGCGCCCATCATGGTCGGGCGCTACCACAAGACGTACTCACTCAACGAGAGCGGCGTCGACGCCCCGCCCCACCGCCTGCACGTCTTCAGCGAGATGGCTTCCCAGGTCGACATCCACCCCGAGGTCCTCGCCGGCTACCGGCGCATGGTCACGCAGGCCGCCCACCTCTTCGGCTCCTTCCCCTTCCCCTCCATGGACATCCTGCTCGCCACCACCGATCAGCTCGACCGCAACGGCCTCGAACACCTCCGCACCACCATGAACATCATCGGCCTCAACACCCTCGACCACCCGGAGCACCTCAATGGCTGGGACCAAATGCTCGTGCCCCACGAATACGTCCACGCCTGGTGCGGCAAGTACCGCCGACCTGACGCCATGGCCACCACCGACTTCCACACACCCAAGGGCACCGAGCTGCTCTGGGTCTACGAGGGCATGACGCAGTACATGGGCGAGCTCCTCGAGATCCGCGCGGGTCTGGGCACACTCGACGAGTACCGCTGGAGCCTGCTCAACCGCTACCGCGGCGCCAAGCTCGGCCAGGGCCGCGACTGGAGACCCCTCGCCGACACCTGCTCCGCCTCGCACACCCTCCGAGGCGGTAGCGCCAACTGGGGCGACCTCCGCCGGGGGCAGGACTACTACTTCGAGGGCGCCCTCATCTGGATGGAAGCCGACGCGATCATCCGCACCGAAACCGACGGAGCCAAGTCCATCGAAGACTTCGTGCACGCCTTCTTCCGCGCCGATCAGCCCACCGACGAGCCGAGCCCCTACAGCAGGGCCGACGTCATCCGTTACCTGAACGACGTCGTCGCGTACGACTGGGAGACCTTCATCGCCGAGCGCGTCGACGAGGTCACGGGTCTGCCGCTGGCGGGCGCGGAGAAGCTGGGCTACTCGATCCAGTTCACCAACGACCCCCCCACCGGCCCCGGCGGTTCACGCATCGACCCGCTCGACGCCCGCGACTCGCTCGGCATTTCCCTCTCGGGCGACGGCACGATCCGCTCGGTCATCCTGGGCTCGCTCGCCGACAAGGCGGGCCTCGCCCCGCGGATGAAGATCGCCGCCATCGGCGACTACACCTGGAGCCGCCAGCGGTTCGCCGACCTCATGGCCACCACCGGCAGCGAGGGCGCCATGACCTTCACCATCGTCTCGGGCGACCGCCTGAGGGAGATCACCATCCCCTACAGCGGCGGCCCGCGCTACATGACCATGGTCCGCGATGAATCCAGGCCCGACCTGCTGGCCGAGATCATGCAACCCCGCTAGAAGCCCCCAGAACGCGTTTTTTGGTCGATATATAGTGAAGTTACTATGGTTTATCGAAAAACAATAAACCGTGGTAAACTTGCTATACTTGGTTCATGGATACCATCCGAAACCCATACGCTCCCGGTGCTGGCACGCCCCCGCCCGAACTCGCCGGTCGAGACACGCTCATAGAAGACGTTCGCGTCCGACTGGCCAGAATCAGGGCCGGCAGACCCGCCAAGAGCGTTCTGCTCATCGGCCTCCGCGGCGTGGGCAAAACCGTGCTCCTCGAAAAGCTCCGCCAAGACGCCGAGGAAACCGGCATCCGCACGCTCCGGGTCGAAGCGCCCGAGGGCCGATCGCTCCCATCGATCCTCGCCCCCGAACTCCGCAAAGCGCTCCTCAGCCTCTCACGTGTCGCCAAGGCGAAGGACCTCGCCCAGCGGGGTCTTCGCGCACTGGCGGGCTTTGCGAAGGCGCTCAAACTCAAGTACGGCGACATCGAAGTCGGCCTCGACCTCGAACCCGAACCCGGCCTTGCCGACAACGGCGATCTCGAGCACGACCTCCAGGCACTTCTCGAGGTCGTTGGCGAAGCCGCGGCCGCCGCAGACTCGGCCGTCGCCCTGTTCATCGACGAACTCCAGTACGTCGAGGAAGACCAACTCGCGGCACTCGTCACCGCGTTGCACAGAGTCTCGCAGCGACAACTGCCCGTCACACTCGTCGGCGCAGGCCTCCCCCAGCTCCCGGGCCAGATGGGCAAGGCCAAGTCGTACGCCGAGCGTCTCTTTGATTACCCGGAACTTCTTCCACTCGCGCCCGAAGACGCGGCCAACGCGATCGTCAAGCCCGCCCGCGCAGAGGGCGTCGAATACGAGCCCAAAGCCGTGGACGAGATCTACGCGCAGACACAGGGCTATCCCTACTTCCTGCAGGTCTGGGGGAGTAAGTGCTGGGAGATAGCCGAGCATTCGCCCATCTCGCTCGAGCTCGTGAGGGGCGCATCGAAAGAAGTCGTCGCCGACCTCGATGCGAACTTCTTCCGCGTGAGATTCGATCGACTGACGCCATCCGAAAAAAAATACCTGCGCGCAATGGCCGAGCTCGGCCCGGGTCCGCATCGCTCAGGAGGTATCGCAGATGCCATGAACAGAGCGGTTCGATCGATCGCGCCGACACGTAGCTCTCTCATCCAAAAGGGCATGATCTACAGCCCGAGTCACGGCGACACCGCCTTTACCGTCCCACTCTTCGACGGGTACATGAAACGCATCATGCCCGGGGACGACTGGATCTCGGATTAGCCTCACCCCTTCCCAAACACCACACTCTGCCCCTCAACCCCCACCACCACCACATCCCCAGCCCCAAACTCCCCCGCCAGGATCCTGCTCGCCAGCGGGTTCTCGATCCGCTGCTGGATCGTCCGCTTGAGCGGCCTTGCCCCGAACGCCGGGTCCCAACCTTCCTTGGCTACCAGCGCCTTGGCCTCGTCCGTCACCCGCAGTTCCATCTCCCGCGCCGCCAGCCGCTGGCGCAGGTGCTGAAGCTGGATGTCCACGATCTTGGCGAGCGCCTCCTTGCCGAGCCTGTGGAAGACCACGGTCTCGTCGATCCGGTTGAGCAGTTCGGGCCGCATGAACCCCGCGTGCATCGCCACGTCGAACCGCGCGCGGAACTCGCCGCCGTCCTCTCCCTGCTTGCCCGCCACGTCCGCCCCGGGCCCGCGCCGCACCAGATCCCGCACCGCCGCCTCGATCTCCCAGTCCTCCGCCCCCGCCTCCGTCATCTCCTGGATCTTCTGCGAACCGATGTTGCTCGTCATCACCACGATCGTGTTCTTGAAGTCCACCGTCCGCCCCTGCCCGTCCGTCAGGCGCCCATCATCGAGCAGCTGCAGCAGCACGTTGAACACGTCCGGGTGCGCCTTCTCGATCTCATCGAGCAGCACCACCGCATAAGGCCGTCTCCGCACCGCCTCCGTCAGCACGCCGCCTTCCTCGTAGCCGACGTACCCGGGAGGCGCCCCGATCAGCCTCGACACCGCGTGCTTCTCCATGAACTCCGACATGTCGATCCGCACCATCGCATCCTCGGTGTCGAAGAGGAACTGCGCCAGCGCCTTGCACGTCTCCGTCTTCCCCACGCCCGTCGGCCCGAGGAACAAAAAACTCCCGATGGGCCTGTTCGGATCGCCAAGCCCCGCCCGGCTCCGCCGCACCGCGTCCGCCACCGCACGCAACGGCTCATCCTGCCCCACCACCCGCTCCCGCAAGTGGTCCTCCATCTTGAGCAGCTTGTCCCGCTCCGACTCGACGAGCCGCGACACGGGAATCCCCGTCCACTTCGCCACGATCTGGGCGATCTGCTCCGCATCAACCTCTTCCCTTACGAGCGCATCACCCGACGCCGACCGCTCATCGAGCCTGGCCTCGGCCTGGGCGAGCCTCTTCTCCAGCTCGCGCATCTCCCCGTATTGCACGCGTGCCGCCGTCTCAAGGTCGCCCCGCCGCTGCGCCTGCTCCAGCTCCGTGCGTTTGGCATCGATCTGCTCCTTGACGCTCTTGACCGCGTCCAGGTCCTTCTTCTCAACCTCCCACTTCGCCGTGATCGCCGCGTTCTGCTCGTTCAGCTCCCCAAGCTCCCGCTCGATCCGCGCGAGCTCCTTCTTGTTCGCCTCGCTCGACTGCTTGTCGCCCGTCTCGATCAAGAGCGCCTGCTTCTCCATCTCCAGCTGCATGATCCGCCGGCGGAGCTCGTCCATCGCCGTGGGCATCGAGTCGTTCTCGATCCGGAGTCGGCTCGACGCCTCGTCGATCAGATCAATCGCCTTGTCCGGCAGGAACCGCTCCGTGATGTACCGATTGCTCAGCTGCGCCGCCGCCAGGATCGCGCTGTCCAGAATCCGCACGCCGTGGTGCGCCTCGTACCGCTCCTTCAATCCCCGCAGGATCGCGACCGTCTCCTCGACCGTCGGCTGATCCACATAGACCTGCTGGAAGCGCCGCTCGAAAGCCGCGTCCTTCTCGATGTGCTTCCTGTATTCGTCCAGCGTCGTCGCGCCGATGCAACGCAGCTCGCCCCGCGCCAGCGCCGGCTTGAGCAGGTTCCCCGCGCTGACCGCGCCCTCGGCCGCCCCCGCCCCGATGATCGTGTGCAGCTCGTCGATGAACAGGATCACCTGACCCTCGCTCGCCTGAACCTCGCGCAGCACCGCCTTGAGCCGCTCCTCGAACTCGCCCCGGAACTTCGCGCCCGCCAGCAGCTGCCCGACGTCCAGCGCGATGATCCGCTTGCTCTTCATCCCGTCCGGACAGTCGCCGTTGACAATGCGGAGCGCCAAACCCTCGGCGATCGCCGTCTTGCCCACGCCGGGCTCGCCGATGAGCACCGGGTTGTTCTTCGTGCGCCGCGAGAGCACCTGCATGCAGCGCCGGATCTCATCGTCCCGCCCGATCACCGGGTCGAGCTTGCCCTGCTGGGCGCGCTCCGTCAGGTCGATGCCGTACTTCTTGAGCGCCTCGAAGCTCCCCTCGGCGTTCTGGTCGTTCACGTTCGTCACGCCCGAGGCCTCCCGGATCTGCCTGACCGCCTCACGCAGCACCTTTGGGGTCGCCGCGTTGACGTCCAGGATCTCCTGCGCCGGCCCCTTCGCCTCCGCCAGCGCGATCAGCAGGTGCTCGCCCGTGATGTAGGCGTCCTTCATCTCCTTGCTGATCGCCTCGGCCTTGGCGAGGATCTCCATGATCGCCCGCCCGCCCGAGCCGGCGCCGCTGCTCGTCGTCGGCAAGCGCTTGAACTCACTCTGCGTGATGCTCTCGATCTGGTTCGCGTTCACGCCCGCCCGGCCCAGGATCGACCGGGCCGTCCCCGACCGGTCCTCGAGCAGGGCCGCGAGAACATGCAGCCCGTTCACCTCGGGGTGCCCCGCCCCCATCGCCTTCTGCTGGGCTAAGGCCAAGGCCTGCTGCGCGAGCGTGGTCATGCGGTCGGGTGTCATGGGTCGTCCTCCGGTTCCGCCCGCCCCGCCCACTCGGCACCGACAGGCACACACAGTGAAGCAACCCGCGCGCCCAGACCCAAAGCCCCACCAGAGCACCCAAAACGCCGATCGCGACTGCTCAACCAGCCCAAAAAAGCACAAAGCCCTGCCAGTTCGACAGGGCTTGTCAGTTGTGGTTATTGGACCCAGATCCGGGCATTACACCCGTTCAGGCGGTGACGTCGAGATTCTGGCCCGTCTCGCCCGCGCCGGCCTTGGCGCTGATCGCCGCCCGGCTCGTCTGGCCCACCTCGGCGGCGTCGCGGATCATTTTCACCGCAGCCGCCCCCTCGGCCTCCATGGCGTCCAGCACCTTGCGCGCCATCACCATGTCGCCCCGAGCACCAGAATCCGTCACAAGCCCAGAGAGTGTCATGCCCCCACGATCGGCCCGTCAGATCGAACCCTTGACCCAAAGCGAATGCAGGCCAGGTATCCGGCTCAACCGGTGCCGTTTCGGAGGATGCCCAAACCCCAATTCGAGGTGGGTGCCGCTCGTCCGGTGCCCGGCCTTCCACTCAATGGAGGCTTGGCCTTCGACCGGTCGTATTGGGACGGCTCCCATGGGGTCGGAAAGGTTTGGACATGAACCCCGATCTGGCTCCCGGCTGAGCCGAACACCCGGCCCAGGGCAGGAAAGAACTCACCGCACTCCGTTGCATTCTCTGACAGGGCCCATCTTCCAATGGGACCCGCCCACTCTCCTCGGGGGACATCTTACAACGCCCTCCGTCTTCTCCAACCAACCACGTCCCGGATTCATTCCATCTTGTTCGTTTCGGACCCTGCCGTTTGACGACGATCCCCGTTTCGGGTACAACTGACACGTCGGGCACGGTGGGTGTGCCGGACACGGCTCAGAAATGACCGAACAGGCACGCACACGGCGACCAGGAACACACCTCGTTGCTATGCTGCGCCGAGCACCGGCGGCCGGCGGCCGCGCACAGGAGTCACACAGATGTTCAACCACGCCAAGCGCTCCCGTCTCCTTGCAATCGCCGCCGTCACTGGCGCGCTCGTCGCCACGGGCTGCTCGAGCGAACGCAACCGCCTCGCCGAGTTCCGCAGCAACCCTGCGCCAGAACTCGTCACCATGAACCAGCGCCCCGACGACGTCCGCAACCTCAACGCCCTCATCCGCAACGAACAGAAGCGCATGCTCGTCCGTGATTGGCGCTACATGTGGATGATGGACCGCCCCACACGCCTCACCCCAGAGCCCAGCGCCTGGTAATGAACGAGCCCCTCGCGCGAGCGAGGGGACTCACCTGAACCAACTCAATACCCAGCCGCGTGCACCCTGCACGCGGCTTCTTTTTGCCTACACTCGCCCGCCACGATCCACAGCACCCACCGGGCGAGAGCCCGGCACCGGAGCATTCCCGATGATCCCCAAGCCGCCGCCCCGCGAGGGCCAGATCGGTTTCCTCTACTTCCCTCCCTACCGCATCCAGGGCACCTCCGTCGCGGGCGAAGCCACGACCATCATGGTCCCCGAACTCGACGTCTGCTTCGACATGGGCTCGCCGCTCCGCTGCGCGCTGGCCAGCAAGTACGTCGCGCTCACCCACGGCCACATGGACCACATCGGCGGCCTCGCCTACTACGCCTCCCAGCGCCAATTCCAGGGCATGGGCGAGGGCACGATCGTCTGCGACAAACGTATCGCACCCGACGTCCACAAAATGATGCGCGGCTTCAACGACCTCGAGCGACAGAAAACCCCATACACACTCATCGAGCTCGACGAGGGCGAAGAACTCCAGATCAAAAACAACATCGTCCTGCGCGGCTTCGCCGTCGAACACACCGCCCCCGCCTTCGGCTGGGCGCTTGTTGAGAAACGTTCCAAACTCAAACCCGAACTCGTGGGCCTGCCCCAGGAAAAACTCCGCGAGCTCAAGGACCGGGGCCAGGAGATCACCAACCAGCTCGAAGTGCCGCTCATCGCGTACACGGGCGACACACTCCCCGGCCCACATCTTGTGCGTGACGACGTCCGCAAGGCACAGATCGTGGTCAGCGAGTGCACCTTCTTCGAACCCGAGCACAAATCGCGCGCCAAGGTCGGCATGCACCTGCACATCGACGACATCGTCGAGTGGTCGCGCGTCCTCGAGTGCGAAGCGCTCGTGCTCGTCCATGTCTCGCGCCGAACAAATATTTCCTACGCCCGCAAGCGCCTCGACGACCTGCTCAGTGGGGAACTCCGCCAGCGCATCCACCTGCTCATGGACCACAGGGCCTCCAAAGAGCGCTACGAGAAACAGGCCGAGCAGGCGGAATCAGGCGCCTGACACGCAACCCGGGGGGATGGGCGCGGAATCATTTCTTTGTCCGTTGACACACCCCGGGCCAACAGGTATTTTTGCCTTGCGGCCCGCCGCGTGGTGTGCAGGGCAAGCCGCAAGGTGGACAGGGACAAACTCAGACAGCATTCGTGCAACCGATTCTTTCTGAGCCATACAATACGAACCAACGCCGACCCGCGTCGGCTTTGCCGAGCCCGTTCGAAAGAAGGGGCGGAGCGCCAGCACAGAAGAGGCCTTCCATGGCGAAACCAGATACGTCCATCTGGGACGACGCTCTTGTGCACCTGCGCAAGAAGCACCCCACGATCTGCAGACACTGGTTCAACACGCTCGAGCCCTCAGGCCTCGACGGCGGCGTCGTCACCATCGTCGCCCCCACCCCCACCTACCGCGACTACCTCGAACGCTCCTGCGCCGACGCCTTCGACGACGCCCTCCGCTCCGTCACCCAGCGCCTCGTCACGAGCCGCTTCATCGCCGCGGGCCAGCACACACAGACCGACCCGCCCCGCACGACCGAGGACCAGCGCCGCCGACCCGTCGAGCATGCCAAACGCAACAAGAGCCTCATCAACACCGACGGCACCATCCCCCTCAGCCCCGACTACTCCTTCCAGCACTACGTCGTGGGCCCCGACAACCGCCTCGCCCACGCCGCCGCCCTCTCCGTCGCCGACAACCCCGCCGGCTCCTACAACCCCCTCTTCGTCCACGGCGACTCGGGCCTGGGCAAAACGCACCTCCTCCAGGCGATCTGCCTCCGCATTCTGTCCAACAACCCCGACGCCCGCATCTTCTTCACGACGTGCGAGCACTTCATGACCCGCTTCATGCAGGACGTCGCCGCGGGCAACATGGCCAGCTTCCGCAACCAGTTCCGCGACGTCGACGTCATGGTCATCGACGACATCCATTTCCTCGCCAAACGCGACCGGACGCAGGAAGAGTTCTTCCACACCTTCAACACGCTCCACCAGAACCACAAGCAGATCCTCCTGAGCTCCGACCTGCCCCCCGAGAAGATCCCCGACCTCGAAGAGCGCCTCGTCAGCCGCTTCAAGTGGGGCCTGGTCACCAACATCACCAAGCCCAGCTACGAGACCCGCATCGAGATCGTCAAGGAAAAGGCCCGCATGCGGGGGCTGGAGATCCCGGACAACGTCGCCGAGCTCGTCGCCGAGCAGCGAGAGGGCTCCGTCCGCGAGCTCGAGGGCGCGCTCTCGAGCATCCAGAATCTCGCCTCGCTCAAGGAATCACCCATCGACCTCGCGCTCGCGCGCGAAGCCCTGGGCGAACCCCGCTCCCGCGCCCGCACGCCCGTCTCGATGGAGCAGATCGTCGCCGGCGCGACCGAGTACTTCGGCCTCCGCCTGGCCGATCTCCAGTCCCGCAAGCGCACCCGCACGATCGCGCTGCCCAGGCAGATCTGCATGTACCTCGCCCGCGAGCACACACGGCACTCCCTCGAAGAGATCGGCGGTTACTTCGGCGGGCGCGACCACACCACCGTCCTCCACGCCATCCGCACCATCACCGACCGCAAGGACCTGGAGCCCGAGATCAAGAACGCGCTCGACGCCATTGATCGGCGCATCCGCGAGACATACTGACCCTTATGGTCTGACACACCGGTGCGAGCGTACGGCTTACGGCACGACGAGCGAAGCCAAACGGTCCCAGGCCGCCGTCGGGGCGATCTGCATGATGAAGATCGACACCGCGATCATGATCCCCACCCCGATCGCCAGCCACTTGTCGAACGAGCGGGTGAGCAGGCAGCGAGCCGCCAGGAGCGCCAGCCCGAGCACCATCGTCCCGGTGAAGGGCCCGAATTCGCGCTCAAAGACCGTGCCCAGATAGAGATTGTTGAGCGCGTCGATCCGGCTGACCGCCGCCGAGAGCGTCACCAGGGTCGCGGCGATGATCATCGATCGGTGGATCGCGGGCTTCTTGCGCTTCCAGATCGCCACCCCCACGAGCACGCCAAAGACCAGCACCGATATCACCGGCACCGCCATGAACTGCTTGGGAGCCATCCCCCAGATCCGCGCCTCGGGAGGCGTCACGCGCGCCGACATGATCCCGAGCCAGACCCCAACCACCACGATCGCCGCCGCGAGGCCTGCGCCGAACATCCCCAGACGCATGTGAAGCTTGACATTCCGCACCGAGATGAGGGCGGTCTGCATCACCAGGAACAGAAGCCAGAGCGACATCGAGACGCCGTGCGCGATCACGAGCAGCTTGATGGGCTCGGGGATCGGGCGCCCCGGGTACGAGCGCCCGTGGAGGTAGAACCGACTGAACCCGACGAACGCGAACGCCGCAAAGAGCAAGGCCGCAGCGAAGTAGAACTTCTTGGCCGCACGTGACAACACCCGGCCGGACTTGCGTGCCCGGTCCGCCGATACCGCAGAGGCGATTTCCATGTTCCTTGACTCGTCTACCGGGCAAAGCTCGCCCGGCGAGGGAATCGGAGGCCGCCCAACTTCTCGGCTGGCTCCCGCAAAGCCGCGGCCGCTCCGATCGCAGCCCGCCCGGCAACGGGAACACTATTTCGGACCCCAAAGTTGTCAAGTGGACCCATGGCTGATTCCGAAATCAGCCCTCATCTCAGGGAGGAAATTCACCGCCCCCTTCGCACCGCCAGCACCCCGCCCAGCCCGGCGAGCACCACCGCCGCCCCCGGCGCGGGCACGAGCGTGTAGACCGCGCCCGTGTCGGGCACGCTCACCACCATCTCGCCTGTCGGCAGGAACCCGATCTGTGCCACCAGCCGATCGGGGCGCACTTCGAGTTCATCAAAGAAGCCAGACGCGAGCACCCTGGCCGACCCGTTCGACATCAGGCGGACGAGCTCGCCCGAGTCCGCGTCGATCGCGTACCGGTCGTTGCCCCAAAGGTCCGACCCGTTGCCAAACGTGATCTCGCTGAACCGTCCAGGCGCCGCCGCCGGCGAAGTCGTCAGCGAACCCGCCAGATCGACCGCCGCGAGCCGTCCCGCTTCATCGATGTCCACGCCCACCGCGCCCGGCACGTCCATCATCTCCGAAAAACTGCCGTGCGGACTGAGCCGCATCACCTTGCCGAGGCCGTAGTCCGCGTAGTAGAGCCCGCCGTCGTCGCCCATCACCATGTCCGATGGGTTCATCAGGTCCTCACCGCGCCACGCGAACTGATTCACGTGGTTCCCGGGCGTGATCGCGAACAGCCCCTTGAAACTGCCCACCAGAATCGAGCCCGCGGGCCCGAAGCTCCCATCCATATCCCACGCCACTGCGTCCGGATCGCGGATCGCGACGTCGCCCGCCTGCGAGATCATCCCCTCGGGCGAGAGCACACGGACATAGTGCGCATCGTTCGCGCCGGGACCCGTGCGACCGAACGCGATCTCGCCCGTCTCCGGGTTCACCGCCATCCGGCCCATGTCCTCGATCGTCGCCAGCCGCCGGATCGTCAGCGAATCCGAGATCGGCTCGGCGAGACCCGAAGCCGCCGAGAGTCCCAGAACCGCCGAAACAAGAATCGTGTGTGTCGTCCGCATGGAGTGCCTTTCTGTGGATGTTGGGCGCCAGGCCCTCACCCGCACTCTGCGCCACACCCCGGGTTCCCCCACCCGGTTTGGGCCGTGGCGCCCATAGACCGCCCGAGCAGACGGCACAGGCCGCACAGCGTGCCCCCGATAACACCGCAAACCGCACAGCCAGACCCCCCGGGAAAAACCGGAGAAAGGACGGGGGGCACGCCGCCCGCTTGTTTGCCATCCTCTTCCCGGGTACAGGGGGAAGCTGTCATGTTGCCAAGGTACGAATCCATCTCACAGCACGATGACCGACGCGACGCCGGGCGCATCCAGTGCCATGAGCTGCGCACCAACGTCGGCGAGATCGTCGACGCCTCGTCCACGGGCCTGCGTATCAAGGGCAAGCTGCCCTCGGGGGCCAGGCCGGGCTCGATGGTCGCCGTCGTGGTTTCAGGCGACGAGGAATCGCTGCCCCTGACCTGCGAGGTCCGCTGGATCAAAAAGATGGCCTTCCGCACCACGACTTTCGGCGTCTCCTTCCTGGAGATCACCGAAGACCAGCGCCGCCTGCTGTGGCAGATGATCCGCACGGGCAACGTCATCACCAGCTGCTCGAGCATCTCCATCGCCGCCTGAGCCGGCGAATCCATCGCCGAAACGCGGCGAACCCGAGAGCGTCACACACGCCGGGCCGGGAGCGAGAACCGCCACCCGGCCCGGTTCTGTCGGTATGCTCGATCGGGGAGACATGATCCAAAGCCGACCAACCCGCGCCAGGCCCAGGGCCCGAGCCTTCACGCTCATCGAGCTGCTCGTCGTGATCGCCATCATCGCGGTCCTCGTCTCCATCCTCCTGCCCGCCCTGGGCAAGGCCCGCAGCCGCGCCCAGACCGTCAAGTGCCTGGCCAACCTCAAGGGCATGGGCGTGGGGCTCCAGCTCTACTACAACCAGTTCGAACTCGTCCCCGACGTCTTGCCGCTGACCGACTCGGCGGGCAACGCCAACGACCCGGGCCTGCTCGATGTCCTGGCGGGCTTCATGGACGTCCCCGCACCTCGGCGCGAAATCCCTGGCGACACCAACTCCCCATGGATTGTCACCGACCCCTGGAAGTGCCCCGCCGACACCGAATCCGACGACGGCGCCTCGGGCTTTCGGCCCGTACACGAGGTCTTCGGCACGAGCTACGAGTACGTCGCCGGCAAACTCATCTTCGCCTCCGAGCTCTTCGAGCTCTTCCCGGGCGTCGACAGGCCCCGCATCCAGAAAGCCATCACGGTGGGCCTCGAGTCGCGCGACTGGCCCATCCTTGTCGACGCCGACACCTGGCACGACACGAAAGACGGCAAGAACGCCCTCTACTTCCCCACCATGCGGGCCGCGCCCAACGTCGATCCCACCAACAAGGAATTCGAACGCTTCCTCCGCGAAGTCACACCACGCCGGAGCCTCCCATGACCTCCCCCGGTGATTTCCACAGCCAGCAGTTCGAGCCCCTCATCGTCGACTCGGGCGAAACCGCCCCCGCCGGCAAGAAAGCCAATCGAGCCAAGAAAGAACGCCAACCCAAACGCTCCCTCGGCGAACGATGGAAGGCCTTCGTCGCGCACCAGACCGACACACCCGAGCGCGCCAAACGCTTCAAGATCGTCGGCCTCTCCGCATCCGCACTCGCCCTGACCGCGATCGGGCTCGGGCTCTACTTCACGCTCCGCCCCTACCCCATGCCCGACTACGAGGACGACCCGCTCGACGACATCTTCAACTACACACTCTTCCAGGACGAATTCAACAAACTCCCCTTGGAAGAGCGCGTGCAGCTCGTCGGCTCGCTCATCCAGCGCGTCGAGAAAATGGGCGGCTCCGACGGCACACTCCTGGCCGCCTTCGCCGCGGGCATCGCCGGCTCGGCCCGCGAGCAGCTCGAAGAGAACGCCGCCCAGATGATGCTCGATTTCATGGACCACTTCGCCAAGGACTACCCGAGCCTCACCGACCCCAAGGCCCAGGAAGAAGCCCTCAAGTCCCGCATCGTCGACATGATCCGCCTCGCCGAGGAATTCGACGGCAAGCCCACCAACCGTTCCGACGAAGAGCTCCTCGAACGCGCTATGCGCGACGCCAAACGCGACCAGGACGCCATGCGCGACCCGGGCAGGGGCCCCTCGCTGGGCGGCGTCACCCGCATGACCGACATGATGGAGAACCGCATCGCCGCCAAGGGCACCCCTCATCAGCGCGCCCGCATCACCCGCTACATGCGCGACATGACCCGATACCTCCGAGGCGAAGACCTCGTCACCGGCAAACCCAAGGGCGGCGGCTGACCCCACAACCCGCGGCGGAGGCATCCCGCCTCCGCGTCTCCTCTGTTGTGCCCCGGCTGTGCCAGCCGTGCTCCGGCTTCTACCTTCCCCCAGTGGTGGCGGCCTCCCGCCACCCATTCAATGAAGCACAAACACCGCCTCTTCACACGCCGGGAAACGCTCGGTCTCCTCCGCCCACTCGTAGCCCGTCAGCACAAACCCGCACTTCTCGAGCACGCGCATCGAGCCGGCGTTGCTCCGCGCCGCCCTCGCGTGCAACGGCCGCTTCGTCACGATGCCAACAAACTGCCCGAGCGCCTTTGTCGCAACGCCCTTGCCCCAGTGCGCCCGCGTTACCCAGTACCCGACCGAATCCTGCCCACCGAGTTTGAAGCAGGCGATGTGTCCGGCCAGCTCCCCATCCACCAGTATCGCCCGCGCGACAACACCCGGATCGCTCAGCGACTTCTCCCAATGCGCCGCGAACACTTCCGCATTCCGCGCCCGCGCGACCGCCATGCGGTTCGCCTCGGGGTCGAGCTGGTACGCATACATCACCGGCAGATCCCCCGGCGTCACACGACGAAGCGAGACAGACCCGGAATCAATCTCTGGCAACAAGCCTGACATCGCCCTCCCCTCCTCCGTGGCGGAGGCATCCTGCCCCCGCTGTCCCTCCTGTGCCACGGCTGTGCCAGCCGTGCTCCAAACCTACTTTCCCTCGGTGGGAGCGTCGTCCCGCCGCCCATCGGACACGGGTGCATTACTCCCGTCCGGTGGAAAGACAGACGTGTCCCGCAGCCCGCCGCACTCAGAGCATCGCGCCTCGTGTGTGCGGCGCATGACATACCCGCAACGCTCGCAACCAAATCTGGCACGGAGCCAACGCCGTCTCACGACTCTCCGATCGAAGAAGCGGGCAAGCGTGTTGCTTCCAGCGAAGACAATCGTTGATCCGATCGGTACGGCGGGCGCTCCGAGAGCCCCTAACGCATCAACCGATATCTCTCTGCATAGCTGATAGCTCAACAGACCTGAACACACCACGGCCGGGCCCAAGGCAATCACAGTCGAAAGCCAATGCCGCAGGTTTGTTGTCAGCCAACCGGCAAGCCACCAGAACGCGACATTGAAGAGAAAGCCCACAAAGAAGAACGCGTTGTCCAGCGGCCAAAAACAGAGCATGGGAAAGCCCGAGCTCTTGGCTATCAATTGGTAGTGGATCGAATCTGCAATGTGTGGCGACGCAACCCCGAGAACGAAAGCGATTCCCCGGACGACCCACGTCCGCTTTTCGAAGTTCTTTCTGATGAATCTCTCTCGCCGAGCATTCATGTTGGCCGCTTCCCTCGCTCGCGCTTCGGGCTCGTCTACTCCGGATTCTTCGTCACACAGTGCGCAATCACCGACCCGTCCCGCACCCTGAGCCCCAGAAGCCTCACCCGCCGGCCGTCGCCCAGGCCTACCTCCGCCACGTCGAACAGAGGCCGCTGACCCGTCAGCTTGTCGAAGAGCGCCTCGGCCTCGGCGGTCCCGCGGAGCTGCTCGGGGATGTACTTCTCCGCGTGCGAGTCCGCGCCGCCCAGCACCCAGCCCGCCGGGAGCGTGAGCCGGCCCATCGAGACGGTGTGCGCCCGCATCCACAGGCTGCCGTCCTCGTGAAGCTCCGGCACGATCGAGCAGCTGTAGATCCGCGTCCCGATCTCGGTCCGCACACGCGCGCCGATCCGGATCGTTCCGTTATCAAAGACCATCTGAAGCTGCGTCACCGAGTCGGGCCAGGTCATGCCGTCGCTGATCTTGCTGAACCACTCGGGCAGCTTGATGTTCATCCACGCGTTGGCGGCCTCGTCCGTCATCTTGACGGGCCACTCGACCGCGCCCCCCACCAGCGACTGGCGGTCCTCGAACAGGTGCGAGAGCGCCCCGTTCTGCACGAGCTCGGCCAGCTCGATGTTCCTCGGGTCCGAGGCGTCGATATCGATCCACCAGGAGGGCGCCGACCGCGCCAGCGCCAGCCCGATCGCGACCGCCACGCTGATCGCCCCGATAAGCACGACCGCCGCCGAGGCGATCAGGGCGCGCTTCCGCCGCAGATACCGCGCGATCAGCTTCCGCTCGTGCGGGTCGCCCAGGTGGATGACCGCGTAAACAAGGCTGTGATGGCGATGCCTCGCAAGCTCGGGCATCTGGATCGGCTCGTCGCCCAGTGCCGGTCCCGCAACCGCCCCACCGCCGACCTCGGGCCCGCTCGGAACCGGGTCCGGCGCGGGCT
>JBGSIX010000247.1:0-8888 GCA_041742315.1 Phycisphaerales bacterium
CGCTCGACACCGCGATCCGCACCTCCGCCAGCTCGTGCTGCTGCTCCGCGCGGACGGCCAGCGCCTCGTCCGAGTCGCGCACCGTCGACATCACGCCCAGCGTCGCCAGCAGGACGAGCATGCCCACGACCAGCGCGAGCATCGTCTCCAGGAGTGTGAAGCCCCGCCGGCTCATCGCTCGCCCTCGGGCTGCGGCGCCTCGAAGCCCGTCAGGTTCTGCATCATCCGCGTGATCCGCTCGGGGTCGTTCAGCATCCGGGTGACGCCGTCCGAGCCGCGGTAGGCGATCGGGTTGACGAGCCTGTTGAGCCGCACCCCCGCCGAGGCGCCGGGCAGTCGCGAGGCCTCGGTGCCGTCGTCCTCCCAGACCGTGACGCGGATCTCCTTGAGCTTGACGAGCGCGTTGGGCGTCGCGCCCTGCCGCCCGGCGGTCACGCGGGCGCTGCGGTTGGGCTCCTCGATGCGGACGCTGTCCTCTTCGAGGTCCCAGCGGAACCGCCGCGTGCCGTAGTCGATGACGTCGGGCAGCTTGCGGATGCTGGTCTCATCGTCGAGGTAGGTGATGATGATGCGGTTGGCGACCTCGGCCGCCCCGAGCCGGGCCGCGTCGTCGCGGTCCGAGGCGTAGACGTAGCTGAGCACACTGAAGATCGCCGAAGCGATGATCCCCAGCAGCGCCGCCGCCAGCACCGCTTCGAGGAAGCTAAACCCCCGCCGAGAGCATCCCCTGGCGGAGGCTTCCAGCCTCCGCGTGACCCGAGCGACCAACCGGAGTGGGCCGCACCGTGCACCGCCAGATTGTGATGTGCTCGGGGTTTTCATGGCGTCGCGCTCCGCGCTGCCTCAGCTGTGCATCATTTCGCCGTGCGGGCGAGCGCGATCCAGATGTCGATGTCGTCCTCGGTGCCCGATTCTCCGTCGGGGCCCATGCTGATGAGCGTGAAGCCCTGCTCGCGTGGCGCGTTGGGCTTGCCGACCGGGCTGTAGTAATACTCGCGGTCCCAGGGATCGAGGTTCGCGCCCTCCTGGAGCAATCTCGTCTCCGTGATGAGCGTCATCAGGCTCGGCGGGTAGACGTTGTGGTCCGTGTAGTACTTCTGGAGCTGCGTCTTAATGATGCCCATGCTGGACTTTGTCGCCTTGATTTTCGCGTCGTCGGCGCCGCCGATCAGGTTCACCGCCGCGATCGCCATCAAGACGCCCATGATCGCGATCACGAGCGTCAGTTCGAGCAGCGAGAAGCCGCGGGCGTGCAGTCGAGTGTGTGTGCCAGTCTTCATATCGTCCGTTCCCTTTCGCCCATTGCTTCGGGCCTTGACGGGGCTACCCGGTTGCATTCAAGCCGTTGCAGCCATCCGTGCCACAAGCTGCGCTCAAAGTGTACGCAACCGCCCGGAAACACCCCGGCCCATCCCATAAGACGCACGGAAGCGGACTCTGGTTCGTCCGAGAAGGGCTCTTGCGGTGGGGGACGGGCTTCCAGCCCGTCGCTTGCCAGCTAGCCCGCAAACGCGTTCCGCGAGAGCGAGAGCATCGGGGCCATGATCGCCAGGATCATGCTGCCGATCACAAGGAAGATCGCCACGATCAAGAGGGGCTCGAGCACCGCCAGGAGCCGGCCCGAGAGCCTTTCCACCAGTTCCGTGTGATCGTCGGCGAGCGACTCGAACGCACTGTCCAGGTTCCCCGCCCGGTCCGCCGCGATCAGCAGCCGCCGCGTGCCCATCGGCAGCGCCTCGATCTTCTCGATCAGCGAGCGCAGCACGCCCCCCTCGATGAGCGATCGGCGGAGCGCGTCGAGCTGGGACCTGAGCTTGGCGTGGTGTATGGTCTGGTTCGCCACGCCCAGCGCATCGGCCAGCGGCACGCCGCCAGTCGCCAGCGCCGCCATCACGCTGAAAAACCGCGCCGATTCCTGCGCGAGCGTCACGTCCTTGAGCACCGGCACCACGTGCGCCGCCTTGCGCACGCCTACGGCGATCGTCTGCCGGAGCAGCACGATCGCCACCACCACCGAGGCGATCGACCCCAGGATCAGGAGCGGGTTCCCCCGGATGAAAAGCCCGAGATCCGCCAGCATCCGCGTCGCCGCGGGGAGCTCCTTGTCCTTGCCCATCGCGCTCTGCATCGCCTCGGCGACCTGCGGCACCACAAACACGAGCATGAACACGCCCACCATGATGCTGATCGTCAGCACGATCAGCGGATAGAACATGAGCGTCTGCGCCGTCTCCTTGATCTTGATCCGCCTTCTCGCGTTGGAGGCGAGCTGCTTCGACGCGCCGGCGAGGTCGCCCGTTTTCTCCGCCGCCGCGAAGACCGCGCTGGTCGCCTCGTCGAACGCGCCGGTCTCGCGCGAGGCCTGGGAGAAGCTCTTGCCCTGGCGGACCATCTCCCGGAGCCGCTCGACCCGGGGCTTGGCCTTGGGCGAGACCGCCGAGGCCACGACCTCGAGCGTTTCCACCAGCGGCACGCCCCGCGAGAGGAGCTGGGCGAGCTGGGAGGCCATCTCCGACTGGTCCTTGAGCGACATCGGCTTGTCCGACCGCCCCGCCAGCCAGGCCGGCACCCGCCAGGAGCGGATCAGGACCAGCTTCTGCCCCGAGAGCTCCCGGGCGAGCACCCCCTCGTCCGAGGCCGACCGCACGCCCAGCTTCTTCTTCCCGTCGATCCGGGCGGCAAGATAGAGAAAGGACTCAGGTTGACTGATCGCTTGGGGCATGTGGCAAGAGTCTACGGGCGTCATTGGACGGATTCATTGATATAGGCCGCGTGGCCCGGGACAATCAGCGTCGTATACAGCCCCGCCCGCCTCGGGCCGCAGCGCCCAGGGAGAACCGCGTTGATCCAGACCGAGCCCGCCTCCGCCGCCAAAGCCGCCTCCACCTCGGGCACCATGCGCTGCCTTGTCAAGCACCACGCCGGGCCCGAGCTGAAACTCCAGACCGACCGCCCCATCCCAGAGCCCGGCCCCCGCGACGTGCGCATCAAGGTCACCAAGGCCGGCATCTGCGGCACGGACCGCCACATCTGGGAATGGGACGAGTGGGCCGCGGGCCGAATCCCCGTGGGAATCGTCACGGGCCACGAGTTCGTGGGCGTCATCGACAAGATCGGGTCCGCGGTCACCAAGTACGAGCCGGGCCTCCGCGTGAGCGCCGAGGGCCACACCACCAAGGGCCTCGACTACAACTCCCGCACGGGCAACGCGCACATCGCCACCGACACCAAGATCATCGGCATCGACCGCGACGGCTGCTTCGCCGAGTACGTTGTCGTCCCCGAAGAGAACGTCTGGCCCGTCCACCCGAGCATCCCCGACAAGGTCGCCGCGATCCTCGACCCGCTCGGTAACGCCGTGCACACCGTGATGGCCGCCGACGTGAGCGCCAAGAGCGTCCTGATCTCGGGCACGGGGATCATCGGGCTGATGGCGGTCACCGTCGCCAAGGCAGCCGGCGCGAGCCGGATCTTCGCGACCGACGTCAACCCGCCGCGCCTCAAGCTCGCCAAAAAACTCGGCGCTGTCGAGGCCTACGACGCCCGCGAGGGCTCGGGCTGGATCAAGGACATCAAGAAGCAGACCCGGGGCGAGGGCGTCGACGTCGTCCTTGAGATGTCCGGCGCCTCGACCGCGATCGATCAATCCTTCCGCGCGCTACGAGCCGGCGGCGTCGCCGCGCTGCTGGGATTGCCCGCCAAGCCCGTCACCTTCGACTTCAACGAGAACATCATTTTCAAGGGCTGCACTGTCCTCGGCATCAACGGGCGCAAAATGTTCGAGACCTGGTACCAGATGGAGGAACTGCTCCTCTCGGGCCGCCTCCAACTCGACGACATCATCACCCACCAGTTCCCGCTCGAGCAGTACAAGAAGGCCTTCGACACCATGATCTCGGGCGACGGCATCAAGGTCGTTCTTGATATTGCGTGAGTTCCGCACCCTCTCCCCGCCGGGGAGCGGGCCGGGGAGCGGGGTCTCCGCTTACCGATACCCCTGGTGGCACGCGCTGCACGTCGCCCTGAGCCGCTCGATCGTGATCACCGCTTCCGCGCGCTGGTTCCCGAGGATCTGACTCTCAACCGTCGCGGCGAGATGCGCCGACTCGGTCATGTACCCGGCGTACGTCTCATCTGGCACGGGCAGCGATTCATCAGCCAGAATTGCCCGGAACAGATCGGTGAGTTGCCCCGCCTCGCTCCTTGCCGAGAGATCCGGATGATTCTCCGGCGCCTGCCAGTCGTTCTTCGAGAGCAAGGCCAAGTGGTCGTACACCCGATCCATCTCCGCCATGATCGCCGGCAAACCCTCAATCTTGGCGTACTTAACGATCATCGGCGCCGCCTCGACCATCTCCGCGTCCGTGAGCACACCCGCCTTGGCGACGTCGCCCCACAGGCCCGTGTAGCTGGCGCTCGTGCCCGCGTGCTCCATCAGCGTGCGCCCATCCTCGGGTGTGCACGCCCCGATGCCGATGAGCCCGATCGCCGCCGCCGCGGGCCCGCGGTGCTTGCCGTGGTGGCAGTGGACGTAGACCATCCCCTCGCTCTGCGCCAGCGCCAGCGCGATCGCCGCCCGCTCTTCATCGCTGATGCCAGAGTACTTCACGGGAATATGAATGTATCGCATGCCGTGCGCCTCGGCCCGCTCAAGGTCGGGCTTGGCCGCGTCGACGCACAGGATCGTCTTCACGCCCATTTCGGCGAGCGAGTCAAAGCCCGCGTCGCCCTCGGGCAGCGATCCTGAGAGCACCGTGCGCGACTGATCGTGGTAGAAAATGCGGAGGTTCTGAAGGCCCGACTCGTCGCTGTCCATGACGAGCGAGCCCGGGTCGAGGTCCTGCCACGGCTCTGGCATGCGCTCATCGCTCTCGGGCTGACCAAGGCCAAGAGTGAACACGAACACGCACATCATCATCGGTTTCATGCCAGCAGCTCCGGCTCAGACCGTCCCATACATCCGGTCGCCAGCGTCGCCAAGCCCCGGGCAGATGTACCCCCGCCCGTCGAGTTGGCGGTCCACGGCCGCGGCGTACACCGTCACGTCCGGGTGATCCTGCTCCATGCGCCTCAGGCCCTCGGGAGCCGCGACGAGGCAGATCATCCGCAGGTCGCTCACGCCCGCGGCCTTGAGCAGCGTCGCCGCCCCGGACGCCGATCCGCCCGTGGCGAGCATCGGATCCACCAGAATCACAGGACCCACGTTCAGATCCATCGGCAGCTTCTTCAGATAGAGCGCCGGCTCCAAGGTTTCCTCGTTGCGGGCCATCCCAAGGTGCCCCACACGCGCCTCGGGCATGACTTCCAGAATCCCCTCGGCCATCCCGAGCCCGGCGCGCAGCACGGGCACCACCGTCACACGCCCCGCCAGCCGATACCCCGTCGTCGTCTCCACCGGCGTCTTCACCTCCACCTCACGCACCGGGAACGACCGCGTCACCTCGTAGACCATCAGCCCCGCGATCTGCGAGATCAGCGCCCGGAACGGGCGGTAGCTCGTCGTCTCATCGCGCATCCACGTCAGCTTGTGCCGGATCAGCGGATGCTCGAAGACGACGGCGTTGGGATGCTCGCTGCAGGTTGTGCCCATATCCTGCGAGCATACCAACCCAAGTGGAGCCCGACATGCCCCTCTCACGCCAGGAAATGGACCGCATCGCGCTCGAAGCCGCGATCGACGAAGCCAAACAAAGCCTCGCCGAGGGCGGCATCCCTATCGGATGCGCCCTCATCGACCCCGAGGGCAACATCGTCGCCCGGGGCCACAACCGCCGCGTCCAGACCGACGACCCGACCTCCCACGGCGAGACCGACTGCATCCGCAGCGCGGGCCGTAGGCGCGACTGGCACACACTGACCATGGCGACGACGCTCAGCCCCTGCGCCATGTGTACCGGCACCGCCATCCTCCACCGCATCCCAAGGCTGGTCATCGGCGAGAACCAGACGTTCCTGGGCCGCGAGGACTGGCTGAAGGCCGAGGGCGTTGAGATCGTCATCATGGACGACCCGCGCTGCAAGAAACTGATGGACGACTTCATCGCGGCCCGCCCGGAGCTCTGGAACGAGGATATCGGTGTGCCGCCCGCCGTTTGAGCTCCCTTGGTATCCTCTGCCCGTGAACGATCTGATCCGCCGCTTCATCCTGCTCTTTACGATCATCGACCCCATCGGCTCGGTGCCGGTGTTCATCGCGATCACCGCGGGCGTCGACGCGTCCCTCCGCAAACGCATCGCCCTGCGCGCCTGCGCCATCTCGGCGGGCGTGCTCCTCGCGTTTATCTACGTCGGGCAGTATCTGCTCGATGGCATCGGTATCTCGCTGGCGGCCTTCCGCGTCGCGGGTTCGATCGTGCTCTTTCTCTTTGCGCTTGACATGATCTTCGGCCAGAGCAAGCCCGAAAGCGAGGTCCACGACGCCGAGCGTGCCCGTGAGCGGGCGATGGACCTGGCGGTCTACCCGATGGCGATCCCGAGCATCGCCGGCCCGGGGTCGATCCTGGCCGTCATGGTGCTGACCGACAACACCCGGTACTCACTGGCGAGCCAGACCGTCACCGCGGTGCTCATGCTCGTGGTGGTCCTGATCGTCTTTGTCTGCATGCTGCTGGCGGGTCAGATCCAGCGGTTGATCAAGGATGTCGGCGCCAGCATCATCAGCCGCGTCATGGGCCTGATCACCGCCGCCATCGCCGTCGACGGCGTGCTCGGCGGGCTCCGCGAGTACTTTCAGGATCTGGCGATCATGGCAAGCTGAGTCATTCCCGCAGACTCTCGGCAATCCCGATCTCTTGAAGCCTGACACTCGCCTCGTCCAGCGACTGCTTCGCCGCATAGAACGCGTCCGCGTCGACGGTCTTCCAGTCGAACTCCGCGTTCTCGATCAGGCTCCGCACCTCGGCGAGCCTCGCCTCGAGCGACGCGCGGTTTCCCGGCTCGAGCTTGCTCCCGAACTTCGCCAGACGCTCGCCGATCCATTTCAGATCGAGCTTCGCGTTCACAACCAGGTCCACAATCCGGTGCCTGGTCATGTCCTCGCGGGCGTGCGCGAAGCTCTCGGCCTCGATGCGGTCGATCTCCTCGCGCGACAAGCCGTGGCTCGGAATCACCTGCAGCTGCGCCCTTTTGCCAGATCGCTTCTCGTGCGCCCGCACCGAGAGCACGCCCGACGCGTCCACCAGAAACTCCACCGCCAGCTGCGGGATCCCCGCCGGCATGGGCGGCAAACCCGACAGATGGAACTCGCCCAGACTCCGGCAGTGCTCGGCCATCTCGCGCTCGCCCTGCAAAACATGGATTTTGATCGACGTCTGACCGTCCACACTCGTCGAGAACATCTCCGCCCTCCGCGCGGGCACCGTGCTCCCCGACACGATCAACTTGGCCATCGCCCCGCCCTGCGTCTCGATCCCGAGTGAGAGCGGCACCACATCCAGCAAAAGCATCCCGCTCGCCGCGCCGGACATGATCCCCGCCTGCACCGCCGCCCCGAGCGCGACGACGCGGTCCGGGTCCAGAGCCGTGTAGGGCGAGAGCCCGAAGAACTCTTCGATGCGACGGCGCACCAGCGGCACCCTTGTCGAGCCACCGACGAGGATCACCGCGTCCAGCTCCAGCTTCCCCGCGCCCGGCGCGCGCTCGGCGAGCCGCACCGCCTCCGCGCACGCCTGAATCGTCCGCTCGACCCAGGGCGTCATGATGGCTTCGAGCTCCGCGCGCGTCACCGAGCGATCGTACACGCGCCCCCGCCCAAGCTCGATCCGAATGCCCGCAGCTTCCTCGTCCGAAAGCCGGTGCTTGACCGCCTCGGCGAACCCCACCAGCGCCCGCCGCGTGGGCGCATCGAACGCTTCGAGGTCCGTCACGCTCTCGGGCAGTTCCAGCAGTTCACGGATCTCGCGCAGGAACAGGCGCACCAGCGCCAGGTCGACATCGTCGCCGCCCAGGTGCGTGTCGCCCGAGGTCGCCAGCACCTGGAAGAAGCTCGTCTCGCCCTCGGTCTCTGCGGGTGTCAGCCGGAGGATGGAGATATCGAACGTCCCGCCGCCCAGGTCGTAGACCGCGACCGTGCGCGCTTTGGCGCTGCCCATCCCGAGTCCGTACGCCAGTGCCGCCGCGGTCGGCTCGTTGACGATCCGCACGACCTCGAGCCCCGCGAGCCTCCCCGCGTCGCGCGTCGCCTGACGCTGCGCATCGTCGAAGTACGCGGGCACGGTCACGACCGCCTTTTTCGCCTCGAAACCGAGCGCCTCCGACGCCTTCGCCTTCAGATGGCGCAATATCTCGGCGGACACTTCCTGCGGGCTGACGACCCTGCCGCTGGGCAGGCGCACCCGCGCGGTGTGCCCCTCGCCCTCGACGACGTCGTAAGGAAGCTGCGCCGCTTCTTCGCGCACATCTTCGAGCGATCGCCCCATCAGGCGTTTGGCGCTCGTGATCGTCTCGCGCGGGAACTCGACCGCGCGCTGGCGGGCCTCGCGCCCAACCACGACCGAGCCGTCCGTCTCGTACCGCACCGCCGAGGGCACGATCGCGTCGTCACCATCGCCCAGCACCCTCGGCCCGGCCTCATCGAGCACCGCGACCAGGCTGTTGGTCGTGCCCAGGTCGATCCCGACGATCACATCGCGCGCAGCTGCCATGCCAGACGATAGGGCCCGGATCCGACCGCCTTACCCCTCGAGCCGGGCGAGCCCGCGGAGCTGGCGCACCAGCTCGACCACGTCGCGGTCCTCGCTGGGCAGGTAGATCGTGCTCCGCCGATGCTCGTGGGCCGTCACCTCGACCACGATCCACGCGCCAGCGGGCTGGACGTCGCCCAGCCCGTACGGCTCGCCCCCGAGCCCACGATCGAGCCCGCCCCGGACGACCATCGCGTACAACGCATT
>JBGSIX010000248.1:0-3091 GCA_041742315.1 Phycisphaerales bacterium
TGCTTGCGCATGAGCGTCCGCAACTGGAGCGCCAGGTCATTCACGGCGGTGCCGTGCCCGGCCACATCCGCGAGCACGAAGCGGGCGATGCGCCCCTCGCCGCACATCGAGACGTAGTGGATATCGCCCCCGCTCGCCTCGTCGTGGTACGGCTGGCTGTAGAGCCAGGCGTCGATTCCGTGCACCGAGATGCCGCTCTCGGCGGCGACGTTCCCACCCCAGACCTCCATGCACTGCATGGTGTGCGAGTGCGGAGACTCTTCGGGCGACGAGATGGCATGTTCAGTTGCAGGGAGCAACGTTTGGATTCTCGCGGAAGTGGGGATCGAGGAGCGTGATGAGGGCGCAGCGGGCCCGGTGCAGCATACGGGCGACTTCATCGCGCGGCAGGTCCAGTTGCTGAGCGAGTTCGTCCTTGCTCATGCCTTGGCCATCGTGCAGCCGGTAGATCGATTGGTACGGCTCGGGCAGCCGTGCGATCGCGGCTCGCACCATCTCGCGGTTGTGATGGTCGCTCGCCGGATCGGTGTCTCGCCACGGGCCGTGCGGACGAACGGCACGGCCGCTGGCGTCGAAGGCTGGCAGTAAGTCGTCGAGTGCATCGCTGGAACAACGCATGGCGGGGACGGTTGACTGCCGGAGGCTCATGGGCGGCCTCCGGGGTTCTGAGCTGAGAACGCCGGGAAGTATCGCCCCCAGATCGGGCGCAGGCGCTCGACCTCGGCGGCCGGGATGAGTTCCTTCTTGGTCCAGATGCCGAGTTTCAGGGCGTCGTGCGCCCCCCCCGCGGGGCTTGGATGATCGCGGAGCATCGACACGTCGCGCAGGGCGGCCTCGATGAGTTGGGCCGCGGCGTCGGCGCTCTTGTGGAGGTTGCCGATGATCTCCATGAGGAGCGATTCGGCGGCTTGGCCGGGCTTTGGGGTCCGCGCTTTCCAGCAGTCGTAGTCGGTGGGCAGGGCGATGAGGGCGTAGGCGATCTCGGCCTCGCGGGCCAGGCGGGCCTCGGGCAGGGCGGTCATGCCGACCACGTCGGCTCCAAACGCCCGGTGCATCTCGCTCTCGGCCCGCGTGGAGAACGCGGGGCCGTCGATGCAGATGTAGGTGCCGTCGGGATAGACCTCGATCCCTTTCTCGTTCACGCGCGGCGCGCCGGCTTGGAGCCAGTCTCTCATCACAGGGCAGCAGGGGTCGGCGAACTCGACGTGGACGGCGGCGGTGTCGAAAAACGTGCGGTCTGCGGCTCGGGTGCCGCTCCCGCTGGTGCGGTCAATGAACTGATCGACGAGCAGCACGCCGCCGGGGCGGATTTCCTCCCGCAACGAGCCGACCGCGCCGGTGGCGACGATGTGCGTCACGCCGAGAGTCTTGAGCGCGTAGATGTTCGCCCGGTACGGCACGCGGTGCGGCGGAGTCGTGTGCCCGGTGCCGTGACGCTTGAGGATGGCGAGTTGGACATCCGTTCCCGCGAGAGTGCCGACGGCGATGGGGGCGCTGGGCGGGCCGAACGGGGTCTGGACCTCGACGGCCTCGGGCGATTCCAGGAGCCCGCTGGCCGAGAGCCGGTCTTCCAGTCCGCTGCCTCCGATGATGGCGATCCGCATGAGAACTCCGTAGGTGAAGGACGAAGACGGGCCGTGGTCGGCGTGCAATCAGGGCCGGGAACCGTACCCGTGTCGCATCCCGCCTTTGAGCCTTGGTCGGAGAAGGGAATAGGGCCGGGCCCTCGCCTATTCCCTTCTGACCCGCCTGGGCATCCGGACGGCACCGGGATTCGCCCGGCCGGGATCGGCCCGGGTCACCGCTACTTGGAGCAGACAACGCATGAGCAACGCGACTTTGAATGGAGTGGCACACACGAGCGGCTCGGCGAAGCCCGCCCCCCATGCTGCGCCCGAGACGCCGCGTGGCGTGGACATCATCGAGGGCGCGGTGCTCGGTCGGTACGCCGAGGCGTCGAAGGCGCCCGAGGCTGCATTGTGCTGCCCGACCATCCACTACGACAAGGCCCTCTTGGCCATGCTCCCCCAGGAGATCATCGAGAAGGACTACGGCTGCGGCGACCCGAGCAAGTACGTGAGCGAGGGCGAAACCGTTGTCGAACTCGGCTCGGGCGGGGGCAAGGTCTGCTACATGATCTCCAAGAAGGTGGGGTCGCACGGGGCGGTCGTCGGCGTGGACTTCAACGACCCGATGCTCGCGCTGGCCCGCAAGTACCAGGGCGAGATGGCCGGCAAGATCGGCTGGGCGAACACGCGCTTCGTCAAGGCCCGCATCCAGGACATGGGGCTGGACCTTGATGCGCTGACCGGGTGGCTGGCGGAGCACCCGGTGACGACGCTCGACGCCGCCGATGCGCTCGAAGCCGAGAAGCGCCGCATCCGCGCCCACGCACCGGCGGTACCCAGCGACTTCGCCGATGTGGTGGTCTCCAACTGCGTGCTCAATCTCGTGGCGACCGAGGAGAAGGGTCGCTTGTTCGACGAGATCTTCCGCGTGCTCAAGAAGGGTGGGCGTGCAGTCATCAGCGACATTGTGTGCGACGAGACGCCGCCCGAGTCGATGCGGAATGACCCGCACCTGTGGAGCGGGTGCATCTCCGGCGCGTTCCGCGAGGGTGAGTTCCTGGAGCGGTTCGAGAAGGCCGGATTCCACGGCGTAGAGATTCTGGAGCGTGCCGCCGAGCCGTGGCAGGTGGTGGAGGGGATCGAGTTCCGCTCGATGACGGTGCGGGCGTACAAGGGCAAGCAGGGGCCGTGCTTCGAGCACAACCAGGCTGTGGTCTACAAGGGGCCGTGGAAGAAGGTCGTGGATGACGACGGACACACGCTGGTCCGCGGCGAGCGGATGGCGGTGTGCGACAAGACATATCAACTGATGACCGACGCAAAGGGGCCGTACGCGGGGCAGGTCGTGGGCATCGAGCCGCGCACGCCGATCGCCGCCGAGGAGGCCAAGCCGTTTGCTTGCCAGAAGCAGGCGACCCGCGATCCGCGCCAGACCAAGGGGCTCGACTACCGCGAGACCATCGCCGCCGATAGCGAGTCTTGCTGCACAGACGGCTCGTGCTGCTGAGTTCTTCCATCGTTTG
>JBGSIX010000249.1:0-7166 GCA_041742315.1 Phycisphaerales bacterium
CTCGACCACGCCCAACTCGCGCTCGGCCTCGGCCCGCTGCTGCGTCATCTGCTGGCGGCACTTCGAGAGCGTGAGCGACAGCAGCGCCGGGTCTTTGCCGATCCGCTTGATCTGCTCGACCACGAAGCCCTCGATCTGCTCGGCGGGGAGAGACCGGCACGGGCACGCGTCCCAGCCCTGCTTCTGGGCCTTGTAGCAGACGTAGTAGCGGTAGACGCGGTCCTGGCCTTTGTTCGCGGTGGTGTGCCCCATCGTGAGCCCGCATGGGCCGCAGTGGATGAGCCCCTTGAGCAGCGCCCCGTACTTGTTCCGCACGAGCATCCCGCCCGCGCGACCATTGGACCGCAGCAACTCGTGAACCTTCGTCCACAGGCTCTCTTCGACGATGGCGTCGTGCTCGCCTGGGAACGTGTCGGCCTTGTAGCGCACCTTCCCGCGATAGAGGACGTTGGCGAGGATCTTGAGCACCCCGGGCTTGTCCCACTCCCGCCCGCCGTACGCAGCGCCCTTCCTTGTCGTGACCGCCTTGGTCCGCAGGCCGCGTCGGTTCAGCTCGCGGCAGACATCCAGCAAGGAGCGTCGCTCCAGGTACATCTTGAATATCTCGCGGACTCGTTCAGCATCGTCGGGGTTCACCACCAGCTTCTTCGTCACCGGGTCCACGTCGTATCCGAGCACCGAGCGCCCGCCCGACCACTTCCCCTTGCGCCGCGCCGCGGCGATCTTGTCCCGCGTGCGCTCGGAGATGATCTCCCGCTCGAACTGCGCGAACGACAGCAGGATGTTGAGCGTGAGACGCCCCATCGACTGCGTGGTATTGAACTGCTGCGTGACGGAGACGAAGGAAATCTTCTTCCGCTCGAACAACTCCATCAGCCGGGCGAAGTCGATGAGGGAGCGACTGAGCCGGTCCACCTTGTAGACCACGACGCAGTCCACGCGGCCCGCCTCGATGTCCGCCATCAAGCGAGCGACGGCTGGGCGGTCCATGTTTCCGCCAGTGAATCCGCCGTCGTCGTACCGATCGGGGAGACACTGCCACCCCTCGGCCTTCTGGCTGGCGATGTACGCCTCGGCGCTTTCCCGCTGGGCGTCGAGCGAGTTGAACTCCTGTTCGAGGCCGTCCTGCGTGCTCTTTCGGGTGTAGATGGCACACCGCACCCGCGTCGGCGTCGTCGGCTTTGGCTCCGGTCGTTTGCTCATTCGTCGGCCTCCGATTTTGTCTTGCCCCGCGCGGAAGGAAGCCCGAAGAAGCTGACCCCGTTCCAATGTGCGCCGGTCACCTTCTGGGCGATGGCCGTGAGGGACCGGTAGACCTCGCCTTCATACTCAAACCCGCGCGGCAGCACCCGCACGACGATCACGTTCCCTTTGTACTCGCGTCGGAGCACGGACCCCGGTTTGGGGAACGCGTCCGGGCGTCCGGCGTCGAACGCCGCCGTGATCACCGTGCCCGGTCCCGCAACCGGCGCTTTCGGGGCGCTGAGCCGGACCTCGGCGTCGTTGGCCAGTTCGATTGCCCGACGGCGTGCCCGTTCAGAGAGGCCACCCTCCCGGAGCGCCTGCATCCGCCAGACGATCCGCTTGACGAGGTACCGCTTGTGGCTCGTCCGCGTGGGCTCGCCGAAGACCTCGGCGTAGCGCTGCTTCAGTTCGGGCACGGTCAATCGGCCAAGGGCCAGGACCGTCGCGTTGGTGTCATCGGGCATGTGGACTCTCCGGTTCGCAAGGCGTCAACCAAGCGGACGATCAAGGCGAACCGGCTCAAACGATTCAAGTCGTGTGGCCTCTCTTTCTTGATGCTGCGGATTCTCGCCCATGCGGCGTGCGTCGGCGCGCTGGCGGCGGACGCCTTCGGCCAGAAGATCGGCGATGATGTGCAGTCGCTTGGTCGGCGCGAGATCATCGCGCTCGACCACTTCGGTGGGGCCGATCGTCATACGTGTGTCCGTGGCTGCCTCCGTCGGAGCCGGAGCCAGCGATGGTGGGTTGTGCCCGCCTGCCGATGCAGGCTGTTAACCACCATCTACGCGAATGAAGCGGATTGTGGCGGAGTGCGAGGGGCCGGCAGAATGCGCGACGCGATCAGAGGGCTCAGCGGAACCTATCGCTTGATCGGCGCTTGACCTCGGACTGCCTCGGCGGGTGCTGCACGCGAAACCACCCCTTGCGTGCGCAGGAGCTCGAGATAGGCCTCTTGACTGAGCGGACATTCGACCAGCTGGTCGAACTGGCCGCGCGAGATCTTCAACTGCTTACGCGACATCGTGGCCAGCAGGCCGTCGTGAATCTCACGTTCCCCGTGGCTGATCTTTGTCCACACCGCGGATTTCTTGCCGTCCACATAGAAGTGGTACATCTCGTCCTTGGAGTTGCTCCGTCGGAAGCCCTTCAGCACGAGCGCGGCGCGAACCTTGTCAGCATCGTGCGGCATCAGTGCCCCTCCGCGTTGAGCGGAGCCGCTGTGACTTCAGTCAGCATTCGCCGCTTGAGTTCGAGGGCCTTCTCCTCGAGTTCAGAGTCGTTCGCCTGCGCGATTTCGTGCCACGCATAGTCGAGGGACTCGGCCATTCCGTTCAGCGCTGCCTCTCGGCTTGGGGCAAATCCGCTTACGTTCAGCAGGTCGCTCGAATAAACCCACAGCCCGTCAACGTATTCGACATCAAAGGCCGCTCGAGGCGAGAAGGAGTACCTTGTACCCCCGTACACGAGCGACGCCAGTTGGATCGGATCGGCGTCAACCATTTCGACGCTATAGACATCGGAGATCGACTGAAGTTGCTGCGCCGTCGTCAAGGTCGCAGAACCTCGAACCTCCACCAGCGAACCGCCCACCAGGTTCGCAACCTGGTCCCGTAGCGATGTTGGGTAGTAGCAGGGAACCAGCACTCCACCGCCAGGCGTGGAGACGCGAAGCACGATCTTCCGGTCGTCGCTGTCCACGTTGAGCTGCACGAGGTGCCCGACTACGACCCGCTCCGCTTCAATCGTCATCCGCGGAGCTTGCTCGCGGACAACCATGTCCCGGATCGTTTTCCGAGTAGCACTTGTCAAACGAACGGGAGCGTGGCCGGCACGACCGTTGGACAGCACGACGGCGTAGTCGTCAAGGGTGAACGGACAGAGTTCCTCCGCTGCCCGAAGCAAATAGACACGCTCGTCGCGGCCATACTCGCGAGGGATGCGATCAAAATTCCCCGCAGCAGCGGCGGATACTGCATCGAAGGCGAGGTTTACCGTTTGCTTCTGTTGCTCGAAGAGCGTGTCGTTCTCAGGAAGGGCCGTCTCGACAACAAGGCTTCCTGGACGCGTCTGCTTGAAGGTGACCTCGGCGATCTTGCGGTACCGGTTGGCCCAGTGGCCAAGTCGTGAGCCGTCATTGCCATCTACCGAGGCTGCGGCGTGGTAGAGCAGGTTCTGAAGCGCGAGGAGTTTTTGTGCGAGCACCGCGACAGGTACTTCACCACCAGCCAGCGCTCCCTCGGTGAGGGTGAGCGACAGCACGCCACCAGCCGCGGGGGGCGCGGCCGCAGGTGGGCGGGGCTGTGGTTGGGGCTGGCTCGGGTCCAAGTTCGTTCTCCGCGGTTGAGATTCTATCGGGCCAGCGGGACCGTGTGCATAAGGGTTGGGTGCATCGGCAAGGTGCGATCCCGGTGGCCCGCCAGTCCTCCGCTGCGGGGACGCCGAGATCGTCTGATTCCGCTCTGGTTCGGGGCGGTTTCTGATGAGCAGCGCCCCGACCGGAACCCCGCGTTGAATCGACGGGGGCGCTAACCGAGAGGTCGAGAGAGTTCGAGAGGTTTCGGCGAGAGGGGGACTGGAACCGTCGGGGTTGCGGTCGGCGGTGCGATGGGGCCAGCCGAACCGAGAGTTTGCCACCGTCGTTGGCCACGCGATTCGATCTGGAATCTTGGGGCAACTCGTCGCCCCGCCCCCTGGCCGGTATCTGGCCGGGGCCGTCAAACAGAACCGCCACGCTTTCGCGTGGCGGTCTAAAGCTCCCCGGGTAGGATTCGAACCTACAACCTAGCGGTTAACAGCCGCTCGCTCTACCATTGAGCTACCGAGGATCAAACTATCGGCCAAAATCTAGCCCCCCACCGCCCACAGTCAAGCCGAGAGCCTCCGACCCCGCGAACACCCCTCATCGGCCCCCAAACGCCCCGCATTGAACACAACCCCAATCCGCCGCCCGTTCTCGGACCGACCTCAAGTCCCCCCGCCCTCGGCGTCGATCCCCTCCTCTGAAAGGGGACCGCCCATGCCAACGCTCCAAGCCGCCGCCACCGCCGAAGCAAAGCCCGCCCACCTCGACCTCTACCGCGACGACCCCTGCCAGCACGCCATCTACCAGCTCCGCAACAACCCCATCCTCAGCTACCCCTACCCCCACGCCTTCATCCGCGAAATCTTCCCAACCGACTACTACCGCGACCTCATCGCCCACCTCCCGGGTGACGACGCCTACATCAACGCCTCCAACGGCCGCTACCCCGAGCGGGGACGCCTGATGCTCGCCGGCCAGGAGGGCGACGAGCTCGACCGCCTCACCGGCCCCACGCGCGACTTCTGGATCAACTTTCGCGACCACTTCCTGACCCCGAGCCTCTGGGGCGCCCTCATCGACGTCTTCGCCCCCGAGATCTCCTCGCGACTCCGCCGCGACTGCTGGCTCCACGCCTTCCTCTCCCGCGACCGCGGCGGGTACGCCATCAGCCCCCACACCGACACCTCCAAAAAACTCATCTCCGTTCTCTTCTACCTCCCCACGTCGGGCGCCGTCGCGACCTGCGGCACGAGCATCGTCGTCTCCGACCGACCCGAGCATCAGACATTCGACGTCCCCCACTCCGGCAACTGGGACGGCTTCACCATCGCGCGCACCGTCCCCTTCGAGGCCAACTCGATCTTCGCATTCCTCGTGAATGACAAAAGCCTGCACGCCGTCAAGCCCACACCCGCCGGCACCGCGCGCGACACGATCCAGTTCTCGATCATGATGCCCGGCTGAGCCGCCCTCAGCTGACCATCGCAAAGAGCACCGTCGCCCAGAACGCGATCCGGACGACCGTCACGAGCAGCGCGATGATCGCTGCGTCCTGGAAATCCAGTTCGAGCAGATCCGAGAGCACCCCCGCCAGCACCGCGAACGCGATAAGCGAAGTGATGAGCCCCGGGATCGGGATGAGACTCAGCAGCACCGCCACCCCGGCGAAGAACCCGAACGCCCCGATCGTCTGCAGCACCGTTGTCCGCAGGGGCTGATCGAACCCGATCCACACGACCGAGCTCACGAAAAACACGAGCCAGCCGATCACGACCGTAAAGACGAAGTCGATCCCGAACACCATGAGCCCGACCGGCCCGTGCTGAATTCCCAGGATCGCCGAGCTCACCGCGAGCCCGATGAGCGCCATCACGACCGCCTTGCGATCGAACCACCCGCTCGACTTCCTGCCCTCACGGAGGTCCTGGGCCCGGCGCCGGGCGCCGTAGGTCAGCTTGAGCCCACACTCCGGGCAGATATCCGCGCGCAGGCCCCGCAGGTCGTACCGGCACTGCGGGCAGGGCAGAGGCTTGGCGTCCTGGTTGGCCTGACTCGGAGACACCCACCGCTCGGCGGGTTTGGCCGGCTCCTCGGGCGCCAGCTCGTACAGCCCGGAGTCGCTCGCCGTCGGATCGCTCATCTTCCGTTTCCCCCGCGCTGTGCCTGAAACAGACTACTGATACCCTGCACGCATGCCAAGCCAGACCGCCGAGCGTTTCCGCCCCTTCGGCACGACCATCTTTGCCGAGATGTCCCGCCTCGCCGCCGAGCACAACGCCGTGAATCTCTCCCAGGGATTTCCGGATTTTGACGGCCCCGATTTCGTCAAAGCCGCCGCCAAGAACGCCATCGACCAGTCCCACAACCAGTACGCCCGCTCCGCAGGGGTGCCCGAACTCGCCTATGCGATCGCCGAGCGTTTCATGGCGCGCACGCACATCCCCGTCGATCCGATGGCGCAGATCACCGTGACATCGGGCTGCACTGAGGCGGTCGCCGCCACGCTTCTTGGGATCGTCAACCCGGGCGACGAGGTCATCCTCTTCGAGCCGTATTACGACAGCTACCGCGCGAGCCTGGCGATGGCGGGCGCCCAGGCGAAGTTCGTCACACTGAAGCCCAATGCAGGCCGATTCACCTTCGACCCCGACGAGCTCGCCCGGGCGTTCACCGACAAGACGCGCGCGATCCTCGTCAACACCCCCCACAACCCGACGGGCACCGTCTTCACGAAAGAAGAACTCACGCAGATCGCCAGCCTTTGCCAGAAGCACGACTCGATCGCCCTCTCCGACGAGGTCTACGAGGACCTGACCTATAGCGTCCCGCACATCTCCATCGCCTCGCTCCCGGGCATGGCCGACCGGACCGTCACGCTCTCGAGCCTGGGCAAGTCCTTCAGCCTGACGGGCTGGAAGGTCGGCTGGGCGATCGCCAGCGCACCCCTCAGCGCCGCGGTGCGCTCGGCGCACCAGTTCCTCACCTTCTCGACCTCGACCCCCTTCCAGCACGCCGGGGCCACGGCGCTCCGCGAGGGCGACGCCTACATCGGCGAACTCCGGCAGACCTACCACAACAACCGCGACCTGCTCGCCGGCGCACTGGCGGAACTTGGCTTTGGCGTCATCCTGCCCGAGGGCACGTACTTCATCCTCGCCGAGCACACCCAGATCAGCTCGCGACTGGGTGTTCAGGGCGATGTCGAACTGGCGCTCAAGCTCACCAAGGACCTCGGCGTCGCGACGATCCCGCCGAGCGTCTTCTGCGCCACGCCCGGGCACTGCGCCAACTACCTCCGCTTCGCCTTCTGCAAGCGGCGCGAGACGCTCGACGAGGCCATCAATCGGCTCGGGAATCTCCGGGCCTGAGATGACGACCGACTGGCCCAATACTGAGAACGTCGAACTCGTCCAGAGCGTCGTCCGCTCGATCCTCGATGCGTCCGACCCCGCGCCCGCGGTCACGCGTTTCGTCGGGTCGCTCACTGATATCGACGCGCCGATCGCGCTGCTCGGCGTGGGCAAGGCCGCCGTCCCGATGGCCTCGGCGGCGCTGGATGCGCTGGGCGAACGCGTGGCGCGGGCGCTGGTCGTCACAACCGAGCACCCGGGCACCGAGA
>JBGSIX010000250.1:0-1985 GCA_041742315.1 Phycisphaerales bacterium
AGCGCCTCGCGCGCGGCGGCCGGGTCGCCGGCGATGCGATCGACGTCGATGATGCGCATCCACTTCCAGAACGATTCGAGCCTGGAGGTGCGCATGTCGCGGGCCATCATCCAGCGGATGTCGTGCCCGCCGGCCAGGTGCACGAGCATCGGGTCGATGCCGGCGGTGTGGTTGCAGACGAAGAGCGTGGGCTCGCCTGTGGGCGGGATCTGATCGAGGCCCTGGTAGCGCACGCGGTGGACGAGTTTCGCGTAGAGGCGGAGGAGGGCGCTCAGGACGCCGGTGTCGGGATCGCCGCGTGGGTTGTCGCAGACGGCGCGCGCAAAGTAGCCGAAGCCGGTGAGGACGATCAGCGCAACGAGAGCCCATAGAACCAGCCCCGCGATGGACACCCGGGACGTTAGCGAGCACCTCATGAACCTTCAACCGACATGACAGGCCGTGCTCGGGTTTGTGGTCGGTGGGTGATAGGATCTTGCCATGGCGGACCTGTGGGCAGATCGGCGGGCGGAGGCGAGGCGGAAGGCAGCCCCGCTCGCGGTGCGGATGCGCCCGCGAACATTGGAAGAACTCGCGGGGCAGGGCCACATCCTGGGCGAGGGCAAGCTGCTCCGCCGGATGCTGCTGGCCGACACGATTACGAGCCTGATTTTCCACGGCCCCCCCGGAACAGGAAAGACGACCCTCGCCCGGCTCATCGCGGGCCATACCAAGCGGCACTTCGTCGCCGAGAACGCCGCGAGCGTCGGGGTGAAGCGGATCCGGGAGATCATCGACGACTCGGCCCGGCGCGTCGAGGCGGGCTCGGGGCGGGCGATCCTGTTCCTCGACGAGATCCACAGGTTCACGAAGGCGCAGCAGGACGTGCTGCTGGGCGATGTCGAGCGCGGGCTCGTCACGCTGGTCGGCGCGACGACGGAGAACCCGCTCTTTGCGTGCAACGCGGCGCTGGTCAGCCGATCGACGCTCTTTCGGCTCGAGCCGCTCTCGGTGGAGGACATCAAGGACGTGCTCCGGCGCGCGGTCGCCGACGAGGAGCGGGGCTACGGCAAGCTGGCGCTTGAGGTGAGCGAAGAGGCGATCGACGTCTGGGCGATCAAGTCCGATGGAGACGCGCGGCGGGCGCTTACCGCGCTCGAGGTCGCGGTGCTCAGCAGCGAGCCGGGCAACGCGCCCATCGTGATCGATCGGGCGGTCGCGGAGGAGTCGATCCAGCAGAAGGCCTCGGTGTACGCCGACGACGAGCACTATGACTCCGCGTCGGCGATGATCAAATCCGTCAGGGGCTCCGACCCGGACGCGGCGGTCTACTGGATCGCCCGCATGCTCGAGGGCGGCGAGGACCCGCGGTTTATCGTGCGAAGGCTGGCGATCCTGGCGAGCGAGGACATCGGCAACGCCGACCCGCAGGCGATCGTGATGGCGGCCAGCGCCTGGACGCTCGTCGAACGCATCGGCCTGCCCGAGGCGCGGATCACGCTCGGGCAACTGGCGACGTACCTGGCGCTGGCGCTCAAGAGCAACGCGAGCTACGTGGCGATCGACGCGGCGATCGCGGACGTGCGCGAGGGAAGGACGATCCCGGTGCCCATGCACCTGCGCGATCCCAATTCCTCCCCCACCGCCGATGACTCGGGCAAGGGGACGAAAATGCGCGACCGGCGCAAAGCCAACGCCGACGAGCGGTACGCGTACAGCCACGCCGAGGGCGACAGCATCACCGGGCAGGATTATCTTGGGGTTGAGAAGACGTACTACGAGCCGATCGAGCGGGGCTTCGAGGCGGAGCTTCGAAAGAGGCTCGCCGAGATCAAGAAACTGCGTGAAGCGAAGCGGAGCAAGCACACCTGATGTCCTGCGCCAGCGATAACCCGAAGGCGAGGCTCAGGCAGGAGGTCGGCCAGCGGCTGGCGTCATTGGGCGAGCAGGAGATCCGCAGGCGCTCGGCGCTGGCGTGCGGGCATCTGGTCGAGCGGTATCCGTCG
>JBGSIX010000251.1:0-3865 GCA_041742315.1 Phycisphaerales bacterium
GGCGCTGGGCAGATGGACCGGCTGACGTCGTGCAGGCTCGCCTGCGAGAAGGCGGGCGAACTCGCCCGGGGCGCGACCGCCGCCAGCGACGCCTTCTTCCCCTTCGACGACGGCCCGACCATCCTCGCAGACGCCGGCGTCAAGCTCATCCTCCACCCGGGCGGCTCCAAGCGGGATGAGGATACGTTCAAGCTCTGTAGCGACCGGGGGATCGCGTGTCTCTTGACGGGGCTCAGGCATTTCAGGCATGAGCCGTTGCGATAGCGATCGCGCAAGAGTTGGGGTGCAACTCCAGTCTGAACACGGACTTGACAATCCGAACCCAAATCAACTCCCGTTGATACCCGGCGGAGAATCCGATACCATACATGCGAACACCGAACAGGCCGGGCGGGCTTTCCGCGGCCGAGAGGTATGGACGCGTATGGCCGGGCACGGCACGACATCTCCGCAGGCAGGCAACGGGGACGCTCTCCCCGAGGGTGTCGGTGCGGGAGGGGCCGCCGATGTGGGCCTCGGGCTCGATGCCAAGGTCCTGGTCCTCAACAAGCTCTACATGGCGATCCGCGTGATCCCGGCGCGCCGGGCGTTCAGTCTGCTCGCGTGCGACCTGGCCGAGGTCATCCACATCGACGACGGGGCGTACCTGAACTACGACTTCGACTCGTGGACCGAGGTGAGCCAGGCCGCGGCCCAGCACGACCGGGAGCACCACGACTGGGTGCGCACGGTGCGGTACGACATCGCGGTGCCCCGGATCATCCGGCTGCTCGGGTATGACCGTCTGCCCGCCCAGTGCGTCAAGCTCAACCGGCGCAACCTGTTCGCACGCGACCGGAGCCACTGCCAGTACTGCGGCTCGCACTTCCCGACGAGCGAACTCTCGATCGACCACGTCACGCCCAAGAGCCAGGGCGGGCGCGACACGTGGGAGAACCTCGTGTGCGCGTGCATCCGCTGCAACGCCAGGAAGGGCGGGCGTACACCCAAGCAGGCGAACATGAAGCTCATCGCGGTGCCCAAGCAGCCCAGGCGCAACCCGCTGATCTCGATGCGGATGGGGCACGATCGGTACTCGTCGTGGAAGCAGTTCCTCGACAACGCGTACTGGTCGGTGGAGCTGCGCTGATCGAACGAGCCGCGACCGTGAGGGAGCGGTCCGATCATGGCGCTACGAAATGAGAAAGACCCGCTACCTGACGGGCGCGGCTCGTTCTGAAGGGCGGGGCTCGTCAGACCTTGGCGAGCGTCTCGGATTCGTGGGCGAGGTCGAAGTCTTTCTGCGTGATGCCGCCCGCGTCGTGGGTGGAGACGGTCAGCGTGACCTTGTTGTAGCGGATGAGGATGTCGGGGTGGTGCTGGACGCGTTCGGCGTACTCGGCGACGCGGTTGACAAAGGCGATCGAGGCCCGGAAGTCGTCGAAGAGGTAGGTGCGGGTGATCTCGCCGTTGACCGCCGACCATTCGGGGGACTCGGCGAGGTGCTGCTCGATCTCGGACTCGGTGAGCTTGTCCATGTACATCTCCAGCCATGGGCAGCCCGCGATCGGGCCGGGAAAGCAGTGTAGTCTTTCGGCGATGCAGCGTCGCCCGGACACCTACACAACACCGCAACCGCCCGTCACGAGGCTCGCGCCCTCGCCCACAGGCGCTCTGCATCTTGGCAACGCGCGCACATTTCTCGTCAATTGGGCTCTGGCGCGTCAGCAGGGCTGGCAGATCGTGCTCCGCATCGAGGACCTCGACACGCCGCGCGTCAAACCGGGCGTGATCGAGCAGACGATCGAGACGCTCCGCTGGCTCGGCATGGACTGGGACCGCCTCGCGCCGCTCCAGTCGGCTGATTTGACGCCTTACCGCGAAGCGATGTCGAAACTGGCCCTGGCGGGTCGGGTATTTGCGTGCGAGCTCACGCGGACGGAGATCGCCGAGGCTGCGGGCGCGCCGCACGAGGACTCGGGCGAGGTGCGCTTCGACAGGGGCCTGCGCCCGAGCGCGATGCCCGGTGCGTTCACCGACGACGAGACGAACTGGCGGCTCACGGTGCCCGATGAATCCGCCCAATTCGAGGACGGCTTCCTCGGCGCGCAGTCGATCGATGTCTCGCGGAGCGTGGGCGACTTCATCGTCTGGACCCAGCGCCGCCAGCCCTCGTACCAGCTCGCGGTGACGGTCGACGATCTCCGCCAGGGCGTGACGCACGTCGTGCGGGGGAATGACCTGGTGGACTCGGCGGCCCGCCAGACGCTCATCCGCCGGGCGCTCGGGGTCGAGGCGGACCCGGTCTTTTTCCACCTGCCGCTCGTGCGGGGCGCCGACGGCAGGCGGCTCGCCAAGCGTCACGGGGACACCCGCATCGACCACTACCGCCAGCGGGGCGTGCCCGCCGAGCGGGTGATCGCGCTCGTCGCTCGCTGGAGCGGGTTCGCCCAAGCCCCGGATCTGCTTTCGGCGGCGGATTTCGCCCGGGGCTTTGGGCTCGGTACGATGTCCCGAGATGACGTGACTTTCCTGCCGGAGGACGATCGATGGCTCTTGCACGCCGGGTCCCGATGATGGTTCTTGTGACGGCCGCGATCGCGGCTGTGACGACGCTCTCGCTCCAGAGCTGCTCCGACGCGGGCGGCGCGGCCGCGGCGAGCGGGCTCGTGCGCGTGGACATCCCCAACAAGGAAGGCAAGGACCAGTCTTTCTCCCTCGAGCCCGCGCTCGACAACGACACACGCTTTAAGGGCCTGAGCGACCGCACGCAGATCGACGCCGACGGCGGGATGATCTTCGTCTTCACGAGCGCCGCGGTCCGCAAGTTCGTGATGCGTGACTGCCCGATCGCGATCGACATCGTGTACGTGGACAACGGGGGGCGCGTGATCGCCGCTCACGCGATGGTCCCGGAGGAGCCCCAGGGCGAGGCAGAGTCCGACCGTGATTATGAGGAACGCCTCAAGCGGTACTCGAGCCGGTACGCCTGCGAGGTGGTTATCGAACTCCAGGGCGGGATGATCGAGAAGCTTGGGCTCGAAGAGGGCGAGGTTGTGGACATTCACGACATCAAAGGCCTGAAGGCCCGGGCCAAATAAGTCGATGGCACTCCGGGGAGCCGCCCGAGGGCGGCCGGGCCCCGGGGGGCACGATGTCCGAACACCGACTGCGTCTGATCGCCACGCCGAGTTCACTCGATGCGCTGAGAAGCCGAGTCGACGCGGTGTGCGCCCACTGGCCCGAGAAGGGCGGCAAGCCCAAGATCCTGAGCCAGCCCATCGACGCCTCGCTCCTGGCCGACGCGGGGACCGAGTTCGCCTTCGACGACGGCGCGGTGCTGCTCATCGACGTACCCGAGGCGACGCCCGCGCCGGCGATCTACAAGACCATCGACCTGCTCCGCGCGGCCCGAATCTCCGCGGTCCTGCTCCTGCCCGCGTGCTGCCCGTGCGAGGGCATCGCCACGGGCGGCGTCATCACGAGTTCGAACGCAACCAGCGACGAAATCCTGGCGGTGCGCCTGCACGCGCTCTCGTCCAGGCAGGAAGCAATCAACGATCTGGCGCGGGATCTCTCGATCAGCATCCGCTCCTCGGGCGGCGTGCGCGAGCAGATGGAACGCATCAGCCAGGAACTCTCGCTGGCGGCCAACATCCAGCGCGAGCTCATCCCCACCGAGATGCCCGTCGTCGAGGGCCTGGACTTCGGCGTCCTCTACCGCCCCGCCGGCTACGTGAGCGGGGACATCTACAACATCCAGAAAATCGACGACAAACGCATCGGGTTCTTCATCGCCGACGCGATCGGCCACGGCGTGCCCGCGGCGCTGCTGACCATGATCATCAGCCAGTCGCTGCCCATGCGCGGCGGCGTCAGCGACGGC
>JBGSIX010000252.1:0-2346 GCA_041742315.1 Phycisphaerales bacterium
TCGCCGACCAGCTCGAGGGCGAAACCGCTCCGGGCATCCGCCTGCCCGGCGCGCCGATCGACATCGCCTCGCTCATCGGCCGCACGCCCCACCCGATCGACACCGACGCCGTCGGGAACCTCATCCGCGGCAAGCGGGTGCTCGTCACCGGCGGGGGCGGCTCGATCGGGAGCGAACTGGCCACCATCGCCGCCCGCTACGAGCCGGCGCAGATCATCCTCATGGAGCGCTCCGAGAACGCGCTCTTCGAGATCGACCGCAAGCTCAAGGAAGAACTCCCGCACGTCCAGCGCCTGGCCGTCCTGCACGACGTCGTCGACGCCGAGGGCACCAAAGCACATCTCCGCGAGCTCCGCCCCGACATCGTCTTCCACGCCGCCGCGCACAAGCACGTGCCCCTGATGGAAGACCACCCTTCGCACGCGGTGACGAACAACCTCTTCGGCACCAAGTCCATTGCCGACGCCTCGATCGCCGCTGGCGTCGAGCGATTCGTGCTTATCTCGAGCGACAAGGCCGTCAATCCATCGAGCGTCATGGGCGCGACCAAACGCCTCGCCGAGCGCTACATCCAGGGCGTGCAGCGGAAGCCGAACGTCACGACCAAGTTCAGCATGGTCCGCTTCGGGAACGTCCTGGGCTCGGCGTGCAGCGTCCTGCCCATCTGGGCCAGCCAGCTCGCCCAGCAGCGCCCGATCACCGTCACCGACGAGCGCATGACCCGGTACTTCATGACAATCCCCGAGGCCGCGGCTCTGGTCATCCAGTCCGCCGCCATCGCCCACGATGGCAATCGCGCCCCCGTCTTTGTCCTCGACATGGGCAAGCCCATCAAAATCATCGAGCTCGCAAGGCGCTTCTGCGCCGCGTGGGGCGCCCAAGGCGAGGCCCCGATCGTGCTCACCGGCTCGCGCCCGGGCGAGAAGCTCCACGAGGAGCTCGCCTACGACGCCGAGCAGCTCGCCGAGACCGGCATGCCGGGCATCCACACCTGGGCCGGGCGCCTGCCCGACGATTTCGATCTTGAAACGCTGGTCGAGGATCTTTCCGCCGTCCGCGCCAGCCGCGACCGCGAGGCGGTTATCGAAGCCATCCGCGCCCACGTGCCCGAGATGACGCCAAGGGCGAGCGTGCTCGCCGAGTTCAAGAGCGAATCCACCAAGGCCAGCGGGGCGGCTGCGTAGCCTGCCAGTTTGCGGTACCCTCCCTCAGGGACACACCATGACCGACCGAGCACGCATCCTGACCGAAACCGCCGACGCCCGCGCCGACGCCGAGCGCCTGCTCGCCGGCCTCATCGACGCCCGCGCCAAGTCCGAGGCGAGGCTCAAGGAACTCAGCCGGAGCGACATCCTCAAGAGCCTCACCGGCAAGAGCGCCCTGGACAACGCGATCAACAGCACCCAGCGCATGATCGACTCGCTCGACCGCGTGCTGCGAGAGCTCCGCGAGAAGCTCACCCCCGACGAGATCGCCCTGCTCGACGAACTCGACAAGGCCTGATGCCGTGCCACTGACCGGGTCCTGACGGTCAGTGAGGTATGGATGGGCACTGACCTCGCTGACGAGGTCAGTGGCACGCTACTCTGCTTTCATGCAGACCCCCGAAGTCCTCTTCAAAAAGCTCGACCCGAACGCCACGCTCCCCGCATACCAGACCGCCACCGCCGCCGGGCTCGATCTCTCCGTGTGCCTGCCCCGCGGCGAGTTCCCCGAGAACGAGATCACCATCGAACCCATCCACAAGGGCGGCCGCATCGTCAAGCTCCCCTGCGGCTTCGCCTGCGCCATCCCCGTCGGTTACGAGGGACAGGTCCGCCCTCGCTCGGGCCTGGCCACCAAGCACGGCATCACCATCCCCAACGCCCCCGGCACCGTCGATAGCGACTACAGGGGAGAAATGTTCGTCGCCCTCATCAACCTGGGCAACGAAGCCGTCACGATCCACCACGGCGACCGCATCGCCCAGCTCGTCATCGCTCCCATCGCCCACGTTCAAACGCAAGAGGTCGAGGATCTCGACGAAACCCTGCGCGGCACCGGCGGCTTCGGCTCGACGGGCGGGCACGGTACTCAGAAATAAAATAATACGATGAATAAAGCCCACAGATCCAAATCCGTGGGCTCGTGGATGAGTCAATCAAACGGGTCGGTTAGAGCTTCAGATCCCCAAGCCCCACCCCGCCGAAGCGGCTCATGTCGAGGCCGCCCTGGGCCTTCTCGAGCTTGGCCTTGGCCTTCTCGCGCTGACGCCGGAGCGCCGGGGTTTCCTTGAGGATCTCCTCGGGCGTGCGGTCGTCGCGTTCCTGCTTGCCGCGTCCGCGACCACCGCCGCCGCCGCGGTTC
>JBGSIX010000253.1:0-2829 GCA_041742315.1 Phycisphaerales bacterium
GTCAGCCCGCCGGGCACGGGCTCGTGCCTGGGTGTGAGCGCCTCCGGGTCGCGCTTGGCGACGAGCCAGCCAAAGAGCCGACCGCCGAACTCGACCGCGACGCCGCCCGATGGCGCGGATTGGTTCTGCTCGGCCCACTCAACGAACTCCAGATCCGTGCGCCCGGCACGGGACCTGAGCATGACCATCGCCGGCTCGACGACGCCCCGACCGCCCAGCATCGCCGCGACCAACGGCCCATCACCCTCACGCGACACCGATTCCATGGGCGTGGGCTCCATCGAAATCACATCCTGCTCATCGCGCTCAGCAGGCGCGACATCCGCGTGCGCCGCCCGCTCGCGCTCGGCCCCCGCTTCGGCCCCCACTTCGGCCCTCGTTTCTGGGCGGGCCCGTTCGACTCTTTCAGTCTCGGCAGGCGCGGGGGCCGCATCCTCATGGAACGCGCGCACGTCGGGAAGCTCAGGCTCGTCCACGACCTGGGGCCCGACCTCGGGCCTCGGCTCCTCGGCCAGCATCGCCAATTCTGCCTGGCTCAGCTCGTCGGGATCGGGCGAGATCGGCGCTTGGGCACCCGATCGGGGCCGATCCGCTTCAAAGATCGGCGTCCCAGGCTCCGGATCGGGCAACGCCCCATCATCCGGATGGATGAGCGATCGCAGCTGCTGTGTCGAAAGGGCAGGATCCACTACACCCTCATACGCGTCGAGGCCCGGATGGTTCAGCTCCCGGAGCACGAGCACCCGCGCCGAACGCAGCACGCGGTGCACCGCGTCCACGAATTCGCGCGCCGATCCCGTTCGGCCCCCGATGTCCGCGTCGTGGCCCACGATCACAAACGTTCGCTCCGCGTCGCCCCCAACCGGGTTGGCGAGCTCGCCGATCGCCTCCAGCGCGGTCCGCGATCGAATCAGCTCAAGATCCGGATCAAGCCTGAGCTTTGCGTCCAGCCCCGTCCGCCCCACGAGCAACACGCGGGCGCGCAGGGGATCGGTCGTCCCCCCCGCGGCTCCCTGCGTTGTGCCGTGATTGCCCATCATGCGTCTTCCAGATCCGAATCATCCGCCAGGAGCATCCCCAGTTCTTCATCGGTGAGCAGCCCCGTCGGCCTGTGCCCCTCTTCGTCCTCGTCCGAGCTATCGGACCCCCCCAGGCCCTCCGGCCCCTCCCCTGTGAGCTTGGGCGTCCAGGGACCCGATGCCATTCGCGGCTTGGGCTGCACCTCGGAGCCCGCCCCGCGCCTCTGACTGTGCATCGGGATCGAATCCGTGTGCCCGTCCTCATCTTCCAGTCCGAGCTGCTCCATGTCGAGGGGTCTGAGCTGGATCGGCGCCTCGGCCTGGTACACCCAGAGCCGGAGCCACGGCGCGAACTTCTGGCACGCGCCCAGGAGCGCCCGCTTGCCCCGCACCTCGGCGGGCTCGGAGATGAGCAGGATCGCCCCGCCCGCCGGACCGCGCCCGATCGAGCCCATCAGGCAGATCTCCGCCATCGCGCCGAACGCGGATCGGCAGAGCGTGGGCGTCACACCCTTCTTTGTGAGCGACGTGAGCAGCTCGCGCGGCGGGGACATCGCGCACCACAGCACGCACGACACCTCGGTCACATCACCGGAATGGGCTTCGGATGCCATCGGTCGGAGTGTACCCATCGCCCGTCTCCCGTCGGCTCAGCCGAGCCCCGTGATCTCGATCACCTTCGACGCGACCCGTGCCGCCCCGTCGGCGGGGCCGAGCTCGTTGATCGCAACCGACATGCGCTCACGCGTCACGTCGCTGAGAAGCGATTCCAAACTCCCCAGATTCACACGCACGTTCTCATCGGGGTCGACGGTGTCGGTTCCGATGATCACGCCGCCCGCCTCGGCCAGCTCGCGCGCGTTGAGCTTCTGGTGCTGATCGCGATGCCCGGGATAGGGCATGACGAGCGCGGGCGTCCCCGAGGCCCAGAGGTCGGCGATCGCGCCGGCGCCGCCCCGGCAGACGCTCGCGTCAGCGATGGCGAGCGCGAGATCCATCCGTGCGACATACCCCGCGACGTGCGCGCGGATGTGGAGCGCCTCGTATCGGCGCTCGAGTTCGTCCTCGCCCGATGGGCCGCACTGGTGCAGCACCTGCCAGCGCGAGCGGTCGAACCCTTCGCCCAGGCGCTCGATCGCCTCGATCACGAATTGGTTGACCGAGCGCGCCCCCTGGCTCCCGCCTGTCACGAGGAGCGTGAGCCTGTCATGGTCGAAACCAAAGCGCGCGAGCGCCACATCGCGCGGGGGCAATGCCCGGAGCCGCTGGCGCACGATCGGGGGCACGCGCTCGTAGCGCACATCCTCGACGGGCGCGCTCGACATCAGATGGGTCGCCAAACGCCGCATGAACCGGTTCGCCTTGCCCGGCACGGCGTCCAGGTTCACCATCACCAGCGGCACACGCTCCACCCGTGCCGCCTGCGCGACACCGGGTGAGACGAACCCACCCGTCGAGACCACGACGACGTGCTTGCAGGATTGTTTGAGTTCCTTGATCGCGCGTCGGCCCGCGCGGACGGAGCCGCCCCAGGACATGATGAAACGCATCGCGGCCCATGGTTTGAGAACCATGGGCTTGGCGGGGCTCACGACCGAATCGAACGACAGGCCCTCGATCTCTTCGCCCTTGAGCACGCGCGTGTCGATTGGGCGATCGGAGATGACGAAGATCGCGCGCACGTTCCCGGGCAAACGCCCGGCGAGTTCCTCGGCGATCGCGAGATTCGGATGGATGTGCCCGCCCGTCCCGCCGCCCGCGAAGACGACCCCCAGCGCCGTGCGCCCGCTCACGCCAGCACGCCGGCGGG
>JBGSIX010000254.1:0-17751 GCA_041742315.1 Phycisphaerales bacterium
CCTGGGCACGGCGGGGACGGGCGATGTGCTGGCGGGGCTTCTCGGCTCGCTCGTCGCGCAGCTGGGCGCGGGCGCGCTCTCGCTTTATGACTGCGCGCGGATCGCCGTGGAGGTGCACGCTTTGGCGGGTGAGGAATGGGCGCAGGCGAACAAGGCCCATGCGGGCCTGCTCGCATCGGAACTGGCCGATCTGCTGCCGGGCGTGCTCGCTCGGCTTACAGCCGGCGCGGCGTCGCCGAGCCCACGAGCCTGATTGGCTCGTTGTTGTTCTCGTTGCGCTTCTCGACGCCGATCGGGTCGAGGTCGTCGTTGGGACGGATCAGGAGGTCGATCGTCGCGCGGGCGAGCTTGGGGCCCACGTTGTACTGGAGCTCGAAGCTGGCGGCCTCGACGTTGGGGATCATGCGGGCCTCAACCGGTTCGCCCTGCTGGACGCCCGCCTCGAAGGTGTAGAGCATGAACCAGAGCGCGCCGAACTCCTCGCCGTCGCCCGCTTCTCGGAACTCGATGCGGGTGACCTGGCGGATGTCGGTGTCCTCGTCCTCCAAGCTGACGAACTCGATGAAGCTCGAGTCCATCGGGTTCTGGATCGGGTCGAGCACGTCGCTGGGGAAGGGTCCGAACTCGGTGCCGTTGCGGATCATCGCGATCATGCGGTTCATCACGATGCGGCTGACCACGTGCGTGGATGCGGTGTCGGTGGTCGCGCGGTAGCCCTTGAAGGCGGCGTCGAGCGCGACCATCGCGCTGGTCAGGACCATGCTGACGATGGCGAGGGCGAGCAGGAGCTCGACCATGCTGAAGCCAGGGCGGCTGCGGACGGGTCGGCGTCTCATTTGCGCACCCCCTCTCGGTAGGTCCCGACCAGCTTGCGTGTGGACAGGGGCAGCATCAGACCATCGGGCATGACCATGTCCGGGTTGAATCGCAGGTCGATCCTGCCGTACCCGTGGAAGGGCACTGCGGTGGCGCCGGCGGCGATCTGGTCGGCGCTGGGCGGCGAGTCGGGGCCGAGGTCGGCGAGCCCGTCGCCGTTGAGGTCCCAGCCGACGATCTTCTGGCCGTCCACCTCGGGCAGCGTGTCGGGATCGAGCGCCTCGGCGTCGCCGTCGTCTGGCCCGAAGTAGCCCAGCGTGGCGTTGAAGTCCGCGGGGTTGCCCACGGGGACGCCGAAGGAGTCAACGAGCGGGCCGTCGCCCGACTCGGGGTTGAAGGTGAGCAGGAGCGCGCCGTCGATGCTCGCGTTGCCGCGTACGTCCAGGACGCCCGCGACGACCGCGCCGCGCAGCTGCACGTTCTGCTCGGGGGGGCTGTTGAAGGTCCCGATGTCCACCGAGTAGTTGGGCATCATCAGCGAACTCTTGGCGATCTCGGTCAGGTCAGAGGCGTCGGGGTTCAGCTCGTCGTTGTCGGGCTCGCTCGGGTGCACGTTCGTGAACCGGCACGCGCCCGTGAGCTGGACCTTGTTCCGCGTGTTCGTGTAGTTGCCCGGCACGTCGGCGATCAGCGAGCCGACGAACAGCGTGTCATGGAAGCGCACGTTATTGGAGTACGTCTTCGTGTCGCGGGCGGCGCCGATCCGGACCTCGCCCTCGATGAAGGGCGGGTCGGGGAAGTCGTCGTAATTCGACGGCCCGTCGGCGACGTTGCCCGTGGTGTAGCGGTCGAAGTCGCTCTTGTCGAGCGGGTCGTCCTTGGGCGAGGGCGGCAGCACGCCATCGCCTTCCAGCGCGCCGTAGAGGGGCCAGTTGACGTGGTTGTTCTCGGCGTAGCTCTCGATGCGAGTGACGCCGACCATGGTGCAGTTGTCGAACAGACCGTTGAGACCCTTGGGAATGACGACGTCCTTGAAGATCATGTTCTCGAAGACGGGGCGGTAATACCAGTCGGACTGCGACGGGGAGTTGAAGGGCATCTTCTCCCAGTGCGCGGTGATGAAGTTGTCAGGCAGGGTGTCGCCGTCAGAGTCGGCGTCCAGACGCTGGAACCGGGGCGCGTCGGGATCGGTGCCGGTCTCGATATACGTTGCCAGTGCTTCGACGCTGACGCCCAGGTTATTGGCGACCTGCGTCCAGAACGGTCCGCCGTTGGCGGCGTCGTAGAGAGCGCTTCGGCTCTCGGTGAAGCTATCCGGGTTGATGTCGGGCAGCAGATCGCTGGAGGCCTCGAACTCGACGGGCGACTCGCCCGCGCCGGGGCGGATGGAGCCGTTGAGCGCGTCGTAGACGTTGCCCTGGCCCGCAGCCCACGCGGTGGCGGTCGTCAGGAAGACCAGACGCCCGTTGACCTTGACGTACTGGTCCTTGTAATCGATAAACCCGTCGCGCCAGCCCAGGACCTGATCGGCCCAGGCGCTGTTGGACGCGTCGTAGTCGGCGGCGTCCTCGCTCCCGGGGCTCCAGATGCCGTCGCCGTTGTCGTCGTAGAACCCGTACACGCCGTTCTTGTTGCGGTCGGGCGAGGAGTTGTCGATGACGTACGCGAGGTCGGCGTCGATGGGCCCGAAGGCGCCCATGAACTCGGGCGTGACGAACTCGGCGGGCGTGCCCACGGCGAGCCAGTCGCCCAGGGCGACCTTGCCGTCGCCGTTCTCGTCGAAGCGGTGGATGAAGAGGTCGAACTCGTCGACGAAGCCGTCGCCCGTGACGTCGCCGAACGCGCCGTCGGGTGTGCCGTCGCCGTTGTAGTCAACGCCGCTGAGCGGGTCGCCGTCGGGATCGCCGTCGACATTCAGGCCCGCGCTCTCGAGGGGGTGCCCGAGTCGGAGGCGGTTGTCGCCGTCGACGTCGTGGAGCGCGAGATTGGCGTAGAAGTCATCGATCTGTGTGTCGAGTGTGTCGTCGAGGCCGTAGAAATCGGAGCGCATGAGGATCGGATCGCCGTTCTCAACGTCGACCTCGTCGTACCGGCTGCCGACGTCGCCCTCGATGTGAACGTTCTTGCCGATCATGATCCTGCTGTTGCTGACGATGGCGCTGGCGACGCTTTTAACGACGCGGTAGTCCTGGCTGATGACGCGGGTCAGGGGCCTGCCCGGGCGCGTGGGGTCGTAGTCGTAGCCCGTGACGAAGACGCGGACGTCCGAGCCGTTGGCGAGCGGGGCGTAGGTGATCTGGAACGCGGTGGGCAGGTCGTGGGCGCCCGACTGCTCGCGCAGGGCGATGGCGGGCGTGGTGACCCAGCCCTCGGCGCCGTACTCGGTCAGGTCCGTGCCGGTGGGCGCGGGCCCGATGATGACGGCGTCGATGCCATTGACCTCGACGACATTCTCGTCCGCCGCGTGGCGGTAGGCGAGCGCCTGGGCGATACCCGAGGGATCGCCCGGCTCGAAGTGGCCCGAGGGCGCGGGCATGATGATGACGACTCCGTCGCCGCCGCTGAAAGTACCGTTCCACAGGCGCGTGCCCAGTGTGGTATCGATGTCGCCTCGCTCGACGATGAATCGGCCCGAGGCTTCCTTAATCCGGTTCTCGGCGATCCGCAGGCCCGTCTCGGCGGCCTGCATGGCGCGCATGACGTGCAGATTCGTAGAGGCGTTGCGCAGGTTGCCCTGCGTGACGGTGCCCATCGCAACCGCCAGAGCGCCCACGAGGATCGCCATCATCATCGCCAGCACGCTCGCCACGCCTCGGCGGTGCGTGCGGAGCCACTTGCGGAATGTGCCTGACTTTCTCGCCCAAGCCCCCGCCCCGACGTCGGGCGTGCCCTCGGTCTGAATTGTCATGTGGGTTGTGCGCATCGGTCACTCTCCTGCTCGCCGCGACCCGCGCCGCGGCTCTCTCTCAAAAAAACACCCAAGCCGCGTCACACGCGGTCAGGGCACGATCCAGCTGAGCGAGGTCACGTTCTGGGGCTCGGCGTCATAGAGACCCTGGTAGCCCACGCTCACGGTGATCCGCAGCGGGTACTGGTCCACGCGGCGGCCCTTGAAGTCGCCGCTGGGGTCTTCGCTGTACGTCACGTCGAGCTCTTCGGCGTAGTCGAAGGGGTTGACCTTCGAGACGCTGATCGTCTGCACCCATCCGAACTGCACGGCGTCGCCGCTGGCGCGATCGGTCCCGTTCAACACGTACTGGTCGATCACGCTGCCCGCGGCGTCGATCGGCCCGGGCATCTCGTCGTTGGCGAGGTCCGCGCCCGAGAACACGAAGCGCAGCCCGTCGAGGTCGTCGATGTCGTCGATGTCGCCCGGGTTCACTTCGCCCGATTCCAGGCCCCAGCCGTAGACGATCCCGCCCGCGCCGACGCTCAGCCCGGTGACCGGGTCGTGCCTGGGCAGGGTGCGTGTGAACTCGCGGATCTCGTTGGCCAGGAGCTCGGCGGTGCCTGTTCGGCTCGACCACTGGTTGGCGATCGTGAACGCGCTGTACGAATCGAAGACCGCGGCCACACCGATCGAGACGATCACGAGCGTGAGCATCGTCTCCAGCAGGGTGAAGCCCCCGCCGCGTCGTGCGTGGCGCCTGGTTGTGTGCGCCCGGGTGTCCATCGGCATCCTCTCCGTGAGCTGTCCTGCCCCAAGCATCGCATTACTTGACGATGGCGGACATCTTGAAGATCGGCAGGATGATGGCCATGGCGATGAAGCCAACGACTGTACCCATTACGATGATCATGATGGGCTCGATCAGTCCTGTAACCGTCTTGATCGCCTCGCGCAGGCGCTTGTGGTAATACTCAGAGACCTCGTCGAGCACCTCGCCCAGTTTGCCCGAGTCCTCGCCCGCGGCGATCATCTGCACCACGCTCATGGGCAGGAGCTTCGTCTTGCGGAGCGGCGCGGTCACCTTCTTGCCCTGCTTCACGCTCGAGTACACGGACTTCCACATCCCCTTGTAGAGACGGTTGCCCGAGATGTCCCCCGTGATCGCGATCGTGTCGAGCATCGGCACGCCCGCGTTGATGAGCTGGCCCATCGTCTGCAGCGAGCGGCTGATGTACAGCGCCCGGAACATGCCCTTGAGCACGGGCACGCGGAGCTTCATCTTGTCGACGAAGAACCCGCCCACCTCGGTCTTGGCGAACGCGTAGCTGCCCGCGAAGATCGCCACGGCCCCGATGATCAGGTAATACTTCTGCGACACCACAAAGTTACTCAGACCCATAAGGAACTTGGTCGCCCAGGGCAGGATGTCCTCCTTGCCCTCGAACACGATGTAGAACTTGGGCAGCACGAACGTCAGCAGGAAGACCGTGACGACGACCGCCATGGTGCCGATGACCGCGGGGTAGATCGCGGCCCCGATGACCATCCGGCGGGTTTCCATTTCCTGCTGGATGTACGCGGCGATCCGGTCCAGCATGTCGCTGAAGGAGCCGGACATCTCAGAGGCGCGGACCATGTTGACGTACATCTTGCCGAAGAGCTTGGGGTAGCGCGCCAGGCCGTCGGAGAACTGCTTGCCGGCCTCGACGTCGGATTTGATCTGGTAGACGACCTTCTTGAACGTCGCGTGGCTCGTCTGCTCGGCGATGCCTTCGAGCGCGGAGCGCAGGTTGATGCCCGCTCGCATCATGACGGCCAGCTGCGTGGTGAAGTCGAGCACGTGCGAGGTCTTGGGCTTGCCCGCGTTGAGCTCGCTGAGCTTCTGGAAGAGCTTGTCCTTGTCGATGCCGCTGACGACGGGGGCGATGTTGACGATGCGCAGGCCCTGTCCCCGCAGGATCGCAGCGGCGGCCTCGAGGCTCTCCGAGCTGAGCGTGCCCGACTGCACCTTGCCTGAGCCGTCACGGACTGAGTACTTGTAATTGGCCATGCTGCTCCTCGGGCTCTACGACTACACAGACTCAGTTCGTCACTCAGGCCGCCAGTTCACGCTCGAGCTTGTCGGGGTACGCGGCCTGTGCGATCGCGTCGTCGCGGCCGATCATGCCGTTGAAGTAGAGTTCGGCGATCGAGCTGTCCAGGCTCTGCATGCCCAGGTTCCGGCTCGTCTCGATGACGTTGGGAATCTCGAACGTGCGGGCCTCGCGGATCAGGTTCCGCACCGCGGGCGTGCAGAGCAGGATCTCGCACCCCGGGCACATGCCCGGCTTGTCGATGCGGGTGAACAGCGTCTGCGAGACGACCGCCTGCAGCGTGTTGGCGAGCATCGCCCGGATCTGGTTCTGCTGGTTGGCGGGGTACATGTCGATGATTCGTTCCACGGTCTGCGAGGCGTTGACCGTGTGGAGGGTGGACAGAACCAGGTGACCGGTTTCCGCCGCGGTGATCGCAAGAGCGGTCGTGTCGAGGTCTCGCATTTCGCCCACGAGCACGATGTCGGGGTCCTGACGCAGGGCGTGCTTGAGGCCCGAGGCGAAGGTGGGCATGTCGGCGCCCAGCTCGCGCTGCTCGACGACGGACTTGTCGCTCTCGAAGGCGTATTCCACGGGGTCTTCGAGGGTGATGATGTGCTTGCGGTAGCGCTGGTTCATCGTCTGGATCATCGCCGCCAGCGTGGTGGTCTTACCAGAGCCCGTGTCGCCCGTGACGAGCACGAGGCCCCGGGGCAGGTAGGTCAGGCGGCCGATGACGTCTGGGAGCCCAAGGCTCGCCAGCGGCGGGACCTCGGTCTTGATCGCACGCATGGCAAAGCCGAGCACGCTGCGCTGCATGTGCGCGTTCACACGGTAACGCCCGATCCCGTCGACCTGGTACGAGAAGTCCAGGTCCTTGTGCTTGTCGAACTCCTTGACGAGCTCGCTGGCGACCATCTGCTGGAGGATCTTGCGTGCGTCCTCGGGGGTGATGATGTCGAATTCCATCGCCGTCATCACGCGGTGCACCCGCATCATCGGGCGGTGGCCCGCGACGAGGTGGATATCGGATGCGTCGGCGTCGAATGCGGCCTGCAGGATGCGCTTGAGATCCACGTCTGGTTCCTCCGGCGAGAAGTCTCTCACTCGTCTGGCCAGAGATCGGTTCAAGCTCAAACCCGGTTGATGGGGGCGAGACGCAAGCACGCGCGGTCGTCACAGACATGCCGATTGGCACGCCTCTGCCGGTCGACCCTCGATAGTGGTGGAGACTTTGGCGCTACTTGGACCCGACCAGTGATTCTCGGGCCAGAACCGCCAGTCGATCGGCCCGCTCGTTCTCCGGGTGACCCCGGTGCCCGCGGATCCAGTGCATGCGGACGTCGTGTTTCTGCGCCAGCTCGTCGAGCCTCGTCCAGAGCTCCACGTTCTTGACCGGCTTCTTATCGGCCGTCTTCCAGCCGCGACGCTTCCACGACGCGAGCCACTCCTTCAGACCCTTGAGCACGTACTGCGAGTCCGAATACAGCTCGACCACCGAGGGCTTCGTCAGCAGCGCCAGCCCCTCGATCACCGCCATGAGCTCCATGCGGTTATTGGTCGTCTGCGGCTCGGCCCCGGACCTTTCAATCTCCTTGCCCGTCGCCGGGTGACGCAGGATCAGCCCCCACCCGCCCGGACCCGGATTGCCCGAGCAGGCGCCGTCGGTAAAGAGATGTACGGTCGGCATATCCGTGGTCACTGGCGCCATTCCTTTAAACTCTGACTCTTGCTCCGCCCCCGTCGCCGACGGGGGAGGTGTCTGCGAAGCAGACGGAGGGGGTCTTCTCACTCACCCGAGTGTTGCGCGCACTCCCCCTCACCCCAACCCTCTCCCCAGCAGGGAGAGGGAGCAGGACAAGCCTACGTCTTCACACACGCCCATCGGACCTTCGCCGGCTCGTTCCCTAGCATCGCCCATGAAGACGTCCGATACCCTCGCCCTGCCCGGAGTGATCCGCGTCGTGGTCCGCAAACGCGAGGCCTCGCCCGACCCGGAGGCCAAGAGGCTCCTCCGTGAGGCCCAGGCCATCGGCGTGAAGCTGACCAGCGCCCGGACCGCCACGGTCTACCTGCTCGAGGGCGCGATCACGCCGAGCGACCTGGAGGGGATCGAGTCCGAGCTCCTGCTCGAGCCCGTGCTCGAGGAACTGGGCGAGATGGACGCGGACGCCGTGATCGAGGTCCACCCGCTGCCGGGCGTGATGGACCCCGTCGCCCAGTCGGTGGAGAAAGCCATCGCGGCGATAACGGGCCTCTCGGTACGGGTCCAGACAGGCCGGCGCTACGAGCTGACCGGCATCGCGCAGGACCAGGCGCACGCGCTTGCCGAGCGATTGCTCGCCAACACGGTCGTCCACCACATCCACGACGGCTCCTTCCACCCCGAAGCCCTGCCCGTCGGACACGAACGCGCCTTTGACCTCAAGCACGTCACGCTGACGACACTGGACGATACGGGCCTTGAACGGCTCAGCCGCGAGGGGCACCTGTTCCTCGACCTCCACGAGATGCAGGCGATCCGCGCCAAGTACCAAGAGCTCGGGCGTGAGCCGACGGACATCGAACTCGAAACCCTCGCCCAGACCTGGAGCGAGCACTGCGTCCACAAGACGCTCAAGAGCACCGTGCACTACACGGGCCCGAAGGTCGACACGATCGACTGGTCGGGCCGACCGGGCCACGTTGTGAACGCCGATGGGTCCGTCACGATCCACAACCTGCTCAAGTCGACCGTGGCCGCCGCGACGTTCGAGCTCATCGAAGAGGGCCTCGACTGGACCCTCTCCGTCTTCGTCGACAACGCCGGCATCATCGCCTTCGACGACGACCACGCCGTCTGCATCAAGGTCGAGACGCACAACCACCCCTCCGCCATCGAGCCCTACGGCGGAGCCGCCACCGGCATCGGCGGCTGCATCCGAGACATCATGGGCACGGGCCTGGCCGCCAAGCCCATCGCGAGCACCGACGTCTTCTGCGTGGCCCCGCCGGATCATTTCTTCCTCCCTCTCCCCTCCGGGGAGAGGGCTGGGGAGAGGGCTGGGGAGAGGGGGCTTGAGCCTCTCCCCGCCGGCTGCCTCCCACCCGACCGCGTGCTCAAGCAGGTCGTCGCGGGCGTGCGCGACTACGGCAACCGCATGGGCATCCCCACGATCAACGGCGCGGTCTGGTTCGATGAGCGTTATGTCGGCAACCCGCTCGTCTTTTGCGGCTGCGTGGGCATCATGCCCCGCGAGCTGATCGCGGGCTCGGCCAAACCGGGCGACCTAATCGTGGCGCTGGGCGGGCGCACCGGCCGCGACGGCATCCACGGCGCGACGTTCAGCTCCGCCGAGCTGACCGACACGCACGCCGACGAGTTCAGCCACGCCGTCCAGATCGGCAACGCGATCGAAGAAAAACGCGTCCTCGACGCCACCCTCCGCGCGAGAGACTACAAGGGCGGGCCGCTCTTTACCGCCGTCACCGACTGCGGCGCGGGCGGGTTCAGCTCTGCCGTGGGTGAGATGGGCGAAAAGGTCGGCGCGACGGTGCACCTCGACAAGGCCCCGCTCAAGTACGCGGGCCTGACCTACTCCGAGATCTGGATCTCGGAGGCCCAGGAACGCATGGTGTTTTCCGTGCCCAAGGAGAATCTGGCCAAGTTCCAGGCGATCTGCGACGAGGAGCATGTGGAGCTGGCGGTGCTGGGCGAGTTCGGGCAGTTCAATGACAACGACGAGCCCGAGCTGGTCCTCAACTTCCACAACACCGAAGTCGGTCGCATGCCCATGCCCTTCCTGCACGACGGCATCCCGACTCCTACCCGTGTCGCAAAGTGGTCTCCCTCCCTCTCCCCTCCGGGGGAGAGGGCTGGGGTGAGGGGGTCTTCCTCTTCTCCCTCCATCAAAGACGCCCTCCTCACACTCCTGGCCCACCCCAACATCGCCAGCAAGCGCGCCATCATCCGCCAGTACGACCACGAGGTGCAGGGCAACGTCGTCCTCAAACCCCTCGTCGGCCCCGGAGGCATCGGCCCGGGAGACGCCGCCGTCATCGAGCCCGTCCCAGGCTCGGGCAAAGGCCTCGCCATCGCCTGCGGGCTCGCCACGAACATCGGCGACCCGCTGCTTGGGGGTGATCCGTACCAGATGGCGCTCGCCGCGATCGACGAGTGCGTGCGCAACCTCGTGTGCGTGGGCGCGAACCCGGACCGCATCGCGATCCTGGACAACTTCTGCTGGCCAAGCTGCAAAAAACCCGAGAACTTGGCCTCGCTCGTCCGCGCCGCCGAGGGCTGCTACGACGGCGCCAAGGCGTACAAAACGCCCTTCGTCTCGGGCAAGGACTCGCTCAATAACCAATTCACCACCAAGGACGGCAAGACCATCGAGATCCCCCCCACGCTCCTCATCACGGGCATGGGGATTGTGGATGATGTCAGCACCTGCGTGACGAGCGACTTCAAGAGCCCCGGGCGGAGCGTCCTGGTCATCGCCCCCAAGGGCAATGACCAATGGAAACGCCTCGGCGCATCGCACTATGCCGAGCTGTTTGGTGTGCCAGACGACGCCGAGGATGCGATCCCCGAGATCGACCTCGAAACCGGCCCGCGCGTGGCTCGCGTCGTCGCAGAGGCGATCACGCTGGGCTACATCTCCGCCGCCCACGACGTCTCCGACGGCGGCGTCGCGGTCGCGATCGCAGAGATGCTCATCGGATCGAAGGGCCGCGTCGGATTCACACAGGGTGAAGCTTCCGCCGCGCAGTGGTTCTCGGAAGCGCCCCACCGCTACGTCGTCGAAGTCATCGAGGAAATCACAGTCCTTGATTTACTCGAAGCAAACAATATCACATGGACCCGGATCGGATTCACCGACGACAGCGCCTCGATGTCCGTGAACGACGAACGCGTCTCCATCGAGGAACTCACCCTCGCCTGGAACCGCGAGATCATCTGATTCTGATTATCGCGCCGAGGTCGTCGGGTCCCACTCGGCGTCGCCCTTGCGCCTCGCGTAGTCCGACCAGAGCCTCCGGTCCTTGAGCTCGTCCACCTTAAGCAAATCCACGTGCCCGTCGAGGAAGCCAACCACGGCCTTCGCGCCGTACCTTGGGTCGGAGTGGCCCCAGTCGTCGGCGCGGGTCGTCTCGTCCCACTCGAGATTCAAGGGCGGGGGCGTGACGGCGAAGTAGCCCTCGACCTCGTCGCCGTTGCCACCGAAGGCGGCGGACTGAACGCCGTAAGCCGAACTGAACGCGATGAGCCCGCTCGGGACGAGCGCCTCGCCCAGGCGCTTGGTGTAGCGCCCCTTGTCGAAGACGGCGCTCCGGAGCGCGGCGGTCGTGTTGGTCGTCCCGCCCACGTAGAGCCCGTTGTAGCCGAACGACGGGAAGATGCTGATCTCGTAGGCCCAGCTCTCGAACTCGTTGCCGAGGAACCCGCCCCCCGCGAGGACCTCTTCGCGGTCGCGGAGGAGCCTGGCCCTGCTGTTGACGTGCGTGGTGCCCGCCCAGACGTAGTCGAAGTAGGACGCCAGGCGGTACGGGTACCGCTTCTTGACCTCAGTAAAGCCGATGGGCCGGCCGAACTCGTCGAGCACCTTGAGCTTGGCGGCTTCGAGCGTGTCGTACCCGCCCCGGAGCAGTTCGTCGTTGAAATCGTTGGCCCTGCCGTGAAGCGACTGCACGAGCGATCGCGACGCGGCAAGCTCAATGCACTTGCGGGCCTGTTGCTTGGCCTTGCCCAGCGCCGGGAGCAGGATCGAGATGAGCAGCGCGATGATCGCGATGACCACCAGCAGCTCGATCAGCGTGAATGCCCTGCGTCGCCTCATGGGTTCAGCATCCCGCGTTGTAGTTGGAGATCCAGGCCGTGAAGTCCGCGGGCGTGCACGCGCCGTCGCCGTTCTGATCGCAGCCCGCCGACTGCGCGTTGAACGCGGCGATCCACGCGGAAAAGTCCGAGGGCGTGACCGCGCCGTCGCCGTTGACGTCGGCCAGGCAGGCGACCGCTTCCTGACTGAACGTGTCGACCTCGATTTTGTCGAGGCTCATCGAGAGATCCGTCGCGGCGAACGTGATCGTCACCGTCCCCGTCGCGGGCACCTCGAAGCGCCAGAGCGCATCGACGAGATCCCCGCCGAACACGTCCTGCGGCCCGAGGTTGAAGCGGTAGAGCTCGACGTACTCGGCGGGGGCGACGCCGTTGCAGAAGAGCGTCGCGTGATCGACTTCTCGGCCCTGCGTGCGCGTCTGGAGCAGGACGGTGGTCGTGCCACCCGCGATGGGCTCAGCGGGCGCGACGACCTCGAACTCGAGGAGCGTGGTGAAGGAGTAGATATTGCCCGTGCTGGTGATGAAGGCCGAGCCCGTGGTCTCGGTGACGGTCGGATTCGCCCAGCCCGGGGGCAGGGGATCGGGGAAGGCGTCGATGTCCGGCGCGTTTGGGAGCGTCGCGGAGGCGAAATCGTCCCACTGGAAAGAACTCGTATCCGCATCGCCGCGCGACCAGCCGAAGGCGTCGGGCGTCACGAAACCCTGGGCCTGAGTATGGCTTATCGCGAGCGAGGCGAAGATCGCAAGGACAGGCATCCGCATGGCATCGGTCTCCGTCGTCCTGCCGGGCCGGAATCGTTCTGGCCCCACAGGCAACACTATCGCCATTGAGACTGGATCTCAATAAGAGACAATCGAATTTTCGACCCACAAGGAGTGAATTCGGTCTTCTCTCACCGGAGGCCGTACTCCTTGAGCTTCCGGTAGAGCGTCCGCTCTCCGATACCCAGGAGCTTGGCGGCCTGCTCCCTGTTTCCGCCTGTGAGTCGAAGGGTTTCGCGGATGGCGCGTTTTTCGAGCTGGTCGAGGCTCGTGCCCGCCAGTGAGCCGCCGCCCGGGGTGTCGTCGAGATCCGCCGAGGCGCTCTGACGCACCTCGGCGGGGAGGTGCTCGACGCCCAGTTCGACGTTCTTGCCCGGCTCGCGCGAGGCCAGGCCCATCACGACCATGCTCTGGACGGTGTTGAGCAGCTGCCGCACGTTGCCGGGCCAGTCGCAGGAGGTGAGCCTGAGCATCGTGGCATCGGAGATCGAGGGCTCGGGCTCGCCCGGGGCCATGGACTCGCTGAATTTCTTGACGCCGAACATGACCAGCGGCGGGATGTCCTCGCGCCTTTCGCGCAGGGGCGGCAGGTGGATCCGCGCGGCGTTGATACGGAAGAACAGATCCTCGCGGAAATCGCCCGCCTTGATCGCCTCGGCGAGGTCGCGGTTGGTGGCGCTGACGAAGCGAACATCGACGTGCCGGGAGTCGTTGGTGCCCAGGCGCACGACCTCGCCCGATTCGAGCACGCGGAGGAGCTTGGGCTGCATCGCCACGGGCATGTCCCCGATCTCGTCGAGGAAGAGCGTGCCGCCCGAGGCGTACTCGAAGACGCCCTCGCGTTCCTTGTCCGCGCCGGTGTAGGCGCCCTTGACGTGCCCGAAGAGCTGGTCTTCGAGCAGGCTCTCACTCTGGCCCGCGCAGTTGAAGGTGACGTACCTTGCGGCGGAGCGTTTGCTGTTGCGGTGCAGGGCGCGGGCGATGAGCTCCTTGCCCGTGCCGCTCTCGCCCGTGATGAGCACGGGAATGTCGCTCCTGGCGACGGTGCGCACGAGCTGGAGCACCTTGCGCATGGGCTCGCTGACGGCGATGAGCCCCTCGAAACCCGCCATCTCCAGCTCGTCGCGGAGCTCGGCGTTCTGGTGACGCAAGAGCACGGTCTGGGCGGCTCTATTGACCAGATTGCGGAAGACCTCGAGGTCAAGGGGCTTCTCGATGAAGTCGTACGCGCCCTCTTTGAACGCCGAGCGCGCCGTGGGCACGTCGCCGTGGGCGGTGACCATGATGGTCTCGATCGTGGGCTGGAGCTGGGCGGCGGCCTTGAGCACGACGAGGCCCGCGTTGGCGCCGTCGGGTGCGACGGTTGTGCCCTCAAACGTCGTGCCCGCCGAGGTCGGCATGCGCAGGTCCGTCACGACGACGTCGAAGACGCCGCCCCGGAGTTCCTCGATCGCGGCCTCGATGGTGTTGACGATCGTGCAGACGTGCCCGGGCTTGCGCAGGGCGTCGGCCATCACGTCGGCGTGGGCCTCCTCGTCCTCGACGATCAGGACCTGCGCCCGGTTCTCATGTGCGTCGATGCTCATCGGGCGATCGTATGCCCCTTCGCCCCGAGCCCCGAGGCCAAACCTGAAGGCAGGAGCGCCCGCTGACGGGCGGCGATCGCGATCGCCAGGGCGTCGGCGATGTCCGCAGGTTTGGGAGGCTCCGGGAGCCGAAGGATCCGGGCGACAGACGCCTGCATCTGTTCTTTGGTCGCCCGGCCCGAGCCGGTCATCGCCCGCTTGACGTCCGCGGGCGGGAGTTCGGTGATCGGGCAGCCGTGCTTCTGCGCCACGAGCAGGATCACCCCCCGCGCGTGGCCCATGAGGACGGCGGTAAACGGGTGGTCCTTGTGCGAGAAGAGCGCCTCGACGGCGATGAGCTCGGGCCGGTTCCGATCGATGATCTCCGTCAGATCGCGCTCGAGCTCGGCGAGCCTGGGCGCAACCTGGGGCGTTGGCCCGGAACTCGGGACGAGCCGGATCACGCCCGCGTCGATCATGACCGGCGGGACGGCGATCTGCTCGGGCCCCTCGACGCAGCCAAAGCCCGTCAGGCGCAGACCGGGATCGATGCCCAGGACTCTCATGCCCCGGAACCCGGCGCGTAGTGCTGGATGTAGTGGATGACGGTGCGTGCGAGGATGTCGGTCTCGATGTTGCAGACCTCCCCCACTTTGGACCGGCCGATGGTGGTCTCTTCGAGCGTGGTCGGGATCAGCGCGACCTGGAAGGTGCCCGCCTTCGGATCGACGTGGGCGACGGTGAGGCTGATGCCGTCGATGGTGATCGAGCCCTTGGGTGTGATGCAGGGCATGAGCGCCGCGGGCGGCCTGAGCGTCACGACCCAGCCCGGGCTCGTCTCGACGCTCTCGATGGTCGCCAGCCCCTCGACGTGTCCCTGGACGACGTGACCGCCCAGGAGCGTGGTCGGCGTGCAGCTCGGCTCGATGTTGACCCGGCTCCCGGAGAGGAGCGCCCCCAGCTTGGTCTTGCTGAGCGACTCGGGGATGACGTCGAAGGCCATCGTCATCGCGTCGCTTTCGATCGTCGCAGGTTCGGCGAGCGTCAGGCAGCAGCCCGAGACACAGATCGAGTCGCCCGGGCTCGGACGGTGATCCCAGCCTTTGGTTCGGATCCGGAGCCGCTTGCCGGAGGATTCGGGTGAGAGGGGCTCGATTGAGACGACTTCGCCCAGAGTTTGCACCAAACCGGTAAACATGGCCCCAAGGCCCCCTTCAAGGCCGCCCCGGCTTGACCGATGGGCGGGCCTGCTGGATACTCCCTCGCGGCCCGAGGGCCGACCCGAACCAGCCTACGCCGAGCGCACAAGCGGCGCCGGCCCGTCCCACCCACAACCACCCAAGAGGTGACCTGCATGCGTTCACTCCGCTCTCTCGCCCTCCCGGTCGCGTTCCTCGGAGCATTGGCCCTCACGCTGCCCGTGCTGGGAGGCTGCGCCAAGCCCAAGGGTCTGACCGCCGACGAGCGATCCGCCCGGCTTCCCATCGTTCACAGCGACTGGCGCAAGATGGGCTACCGCTGGGACTGGAACGGCTTCCCCGTCATCCTCGACGGCCAGGGGCCCCTGCAGAGCGAGCCGCACGACAACCTCGTCGTCTTCCAGGAGACGGGGGGCACCATCACCGCCATCGACGACCGCGTGGGCGAGGCCATCTGGTCCAACAAGCCAGCGGGCGATCTGACCAAGTTCGTCGGCATGGCCCGGCGCGACGACTTTGTCTTTGTCTCAAGCGAGTCCGAGCTCTTCACGCTCGACGCCACCACGGGCGAGCTCGTCGACCGCCAACGCTACGAGAAGCTCGTCTCGACCGACATCCTCCTGTTCGGCGACCAGATCGTCGTGGGCACCAATGCGGGCGAGATCATGGGCCACTACCTGCCCGCGGGCATCCGCATCTGGGGGCACGCCATGCCCGGCACGTTCGACGAGAACATCGTCGCGATCGGCAACCTCGCCGGCGGCGTCACCTCGACGGGCCGCGTGATCTGCGTCAATCCCGTCACCCAGCGCCAGACCGGGCTCAACTCGATCTTCGAGGGACCTGGCGCGGCGATCACCGCCAACGACGAGCTCATGTTCGTCCCGAGCCTCGATCAATCCCTCTACGCGTTCCGCGGCTCCGACGCGCGGCTCGCCTGGAAGCATCTGACGCCAAGCCCCATCACCGAGTCGCCCGTCTACCACGAGGGCGTGCTCTACTGCTCGCTCGCCGACACGGGCCTGACCGCCTTCGACGCGCAGACGGGCAAGGTCCTCTGGGTCTCTGAAGATCAGTTCGGCACCGTCATCGGACTCCGCAACGGGAAGCTTCTGGTCTTCGACAGCGTCTCGCTCGTCTCCATCGAACCCCAGCGCGGCACCGTGCTCGACAAGATCAACCTCTCCAACGTGTACAGCATCACGTCCGCACCCTTCGTCGACGGCGCGATCTACCTGACGAGCAAAGAGGGCGTCGTCGCCAAGTTCGTGCCGGTCAACTGATGGGCATGACGAATCAGAAGCCCCTCGCGCTGCTCTCGGTGAGCGACAAATCAGGCGTCGCCGATTTCGCCCGCGCCCTGGCGGACAAGGGCTACCGGCTCATCTCCACCGGGGGCACCGCTCGCACGCTCGCGGAGGCAGGGCTTGACGTCACCCCCGTCGAGCAGATCACGGGCTTCCCCGAGATGCTCTCGGGGCGAGTCAAGACGCTCCACCCGCTCATCCACGGCGGTTTGCTTGGCATCCGCGACGACAGCGAGCACCGAGCGCAGATGGCCGAGCACGGCATCCGCCCGATCGATCTGATCGTGATCGATCTGTACCCGTTCGAATCGACCATCGCCCGCGACGGCGTGACGCGCGATGAAGCGATCGAACAGATCGACATCGGCGGGCCCGCGATGATCCGATCCGCCGCCAAGAACCACGCGTCGGTCATGGTCATCACCGACCCCGCCGATTACGACCGCGTGCTGGGCGACATGGACACGAACGGCAAGACCTCGCTCACGCTCCGGCGGGAATTGGCCGCCAAGGCATTCCATCGCACGGCCTCCTACGACGCGACGATCGCAACGTACCTCACGGGCGATGCCGAGGCACTGCCGCAGTCGATCACGATCCCGCTCCGCAAGGGGCGGACGCTTCGTTACGGCGAGAACCCGCACCAGGAAGCCGCGGTCTATCGCGCGGGCGCTCACGAGCGCGGCGTGCTCGACGCGACGCAGCTTCTGGGCAAGGAGCTTAGCTTCAACAACCTCGCCGACGCCGCGGCGGCATGGGCGCTGACCTGCACGCTCGCCAGGCTCGAGCCCCGCAAGATCGCCTCGGTCGTCGTCAAACACGCCAACCCCTGCGGCGCGGCGGTCGCCGATGATGTGTTCACCGCCGTCGACGGCGCGATGGCGGGCGACCCGGTCGCGGCGTTCGGCGGGATCATGGGCGTGAGCGCGGAGATCGACGAGAAAGCCGCCCAGAGACTCTGCGAGGAGGGCGTGTTCCTTGAGGTCCTGTGCGCGCCGGGCTTCTCGAAGGCGGCACTTGAGATCCTGAGCAATCGCTGGAAGAACCTGCGTCTGCTGGCGACCGAGCCCGTGAAGGAGCCGAGCCGATTGATCCGGCTCTTCCCGGGCGGCGCGCTGGTGCAGACGCCCGATGCGCTCTCGCCCGATCACCTCGCGTGGCAATTGGCCGCGGGGGATGAGCCGGGCACGGAGCACCGGCGCATCGCGCACGTGATCGAGGCGATCGGGCAGGCGCTCTCGTCCAACGCGATCGCCATCGGCGGGCTCGACCCCATGCGCCCGGGCTGCGTGCGGCTCTTCGGCGCGGGCGCTGGGCAGA
>JBGSIX010000255.1:0-8327 GCA_041742315.1 Phycisphaerales bacterium
GATCTCGGTCGACCCGACGAGCCGATCCATGCACATCCGCTCCTCGACCCTGGGCGACAAGCTGGACGAGGTGCTCCCCATGATCGTGGACGTCGTGCGGCGGCCCCGCTTCGACACGACCACACTCGAGCCCGCGCGCGAACTCGCGGAACAAGGCCTCGAATCCCTCGACGACGACCCGCGCGAGAAGGCCTCCATCGAGGCCGGCCGCCGACACTTCCCCGCGCCCTACAACCGCTCGATCTACGGCGACGCCCAGGGGCTCGCGCTCATCACCCTCGACGATGTGCGCACGTTCTGGTCGAATTACGCCGTCCCGTCGGGCTCGATATTGGCGATCGCGGGCGACGTCGAACCCGAAGCGGTCGCGGATCGCGTCGAGTCGCTCCTGGCCGACTGGTCGGGCCCGAAACCCGAAGAGCCCGCCGAGATCACGCCCCAGCGCGGCGCGGGCCACATCGAGGACGAATCCAACCAGGTCCAGATCCTGCTCTACGCCGAGGGACCCAATGAGCGCGACGAGCGGTCGGCGCTGCTCACCAAAATCGCCGTCAACGTGCTCTCGGGCGGCATGTCGGGGCGATTGTTCACCGAGGTGCGCGAGAAGCGGGGGCTCTGCTACGCCGTCAGCGCCGGGTACCGGGGCGACGACCGCTTCGGTGTGCTGAGCGCCTTCGTCGGCACCGCCCCGGACCGCGCCCAGCAGTCGCTGGACGTCCTCGTCGACGAGATGCAGAAACTCTTCACGCCCGAAGGGCGGATCACCCAGGAAGAGTTCGCCCGCGCCAGGATCGGCATGAAGTCGGGCGTTGTCTTCCACGGCGAGTCCTCCTCAGGCCGGGCCGGGGCGATCTCGGGCGATATGAGGCGTCTTGGCCGAGTCCGCACGCTCGATGAGATCCTCGCCGCCCTCGAGAGCGTCACGCTCGATGAGCTCAACAGCTACCTCTCCGGGTGTTCCCTGAGGGGCGTCACGCTCCAGACGCTCGGCCCCATCGAGCTCACCCCGCCCGCCTCGCTCGGGCTCTAAACGAGCCGCGACCGTGAGGGAGCGGTTTCTTGTTTCTTGAACTTGCAAAGACCGCTCCCTCACGGTCGCGGCTCGTCGATCCGGGAACAGCTAAACTCTCGCCCATGTCCCCCAAGCTCCGACGCATCCTGACGCAGTACGGCCTGCTCTTGGCGTGCCTCTTCGTTCTGGTGGTCTTCCTCGTCCTCCCGATCGCCCTGACTGTTCAGGGAGGCCTCTCCAAGCCCGTGCTCGTCGGGGGCGAGATCGTCTCGCGGTTCACGCTCGATCACGTCGCGATGGTTTTCCAGAACCCGCTCCATCGCGAGGGGCTCATCAACGCCTTCTTCATCGCCTGCATGACGACGGTCCTGTGCGTCCTGATCGCGCTCCCGCTCGCGCTGATCAGCGCGCGGTACAAGTTCCCCTTCAAGGGCGTCTGGAACGCCGTGATCCTGGTGCCGCTCATCCTGCCGCCCTTCGTGGGCGCGATCGGCATGCGGGCCGTCCTCGGGCGTGAGGGGATGCTCAACGCGCTCTTCGGGACGGACTTCGACGTCCTGGGCAAGGGACGCGTCTGGGGCGTGATCCTCGTCGAGGCGCTGCACCTCTACCCGATCATCTACCTCAACGCGACGGCGGCCTTGGCCAACCTCGACCCCGCGCTCGACGAGGCCGCCGAGAATCTCGGCGCGGGCCCGATGCGCCGCTTCTTCAAGATCGTCCTGCCCCTCATCCGCCCGGGCCTGTTCGCGGGCGGCACGATCGTCTTCATCTGGTCCTTCACCGAGCTCGGCACGCCCCTGATGTTCGAGTACGCCCGGGTCACCCCCGTCCAGATCTTCCACGGGCTCAAGGAAATCCAGTCCTCCCACGAGCCCTACGCACTGACCGTCGTCCTGCTCGCCGCGGCGATCCTGTTCTACGTCGTGGGCAAGCTGGTCTTTGGGCGCAAGGGCTACGCGATGTACTCCAAGGCCTCGCGGGCGTCGCAGGAGGTCAGGCTGCCGTGGTGGGGGAGCCTCATCGCGACGCTGCTCTTTGCGGGCGTGACGTTCGCCGCGATTTTGCCGCATGTGGGTGTTGTTCTGACGAGCATCGCCCCGACGTGGGGCTGGTATGGCACGGTCCTGCCCGAGGCGTACACCGCCGAGCACTACATGACCGCGCTCTCCGACCCCGTGAGCTCCACGAGCGTGCGCAACAGTTTGATCCTGAGCCTGATGGCCGTCGTCGCCAGCGTGGGCATGGGCCTCGTCGCGGCGTACATCATCGTGCGCACCAAGGTCAAGGGCCGGGGCCTGCTCGACGCGATGTGCATGCTGCCGCTGGCCGTCCCCGGGCTCGTGATGGCCTTCGGGTACTTCGCGATGACGCTCTCGGGCCCCGTGCCCGCGTTCGCGGCCTGGCTCACGAAAAACGGCATGAGCGGGCTCGCGCGGTACCTCCAGGTCGTGGGCGAGAACCCGAATCCGTTCCTGATCCTCGCGATCGCCTACGGCATCCGCCGCCTGCCCTACATGGTCCGCGCCACCGTCGCGGGCCTCGAGCAGACCTCGGGCGAGCTCGAAGAGGCCGCGGTGAACCTGGGCGCGGGCCGCGTCGAGGCCTTCCGTAAGGTCGTGCTCCCGCTCGTTCTGGGCAACGTCATCGCGGGCGGGCTGCTGGTCTTTAGCTTCTCGATGCTCGAGGTCTCGGACTCTCTGATCCTCGCGCAGCAGACCAAGCACTACCCCATCACCAAGGCGATTTATGAGCTCTGGAACCGCCTGGGCGACGGCGCGTTCGTCGCCAGCGCGATGGGTGTCTGGGGCATGGCGCTCCTGGCGACCACGCTCGTCGGCGCGTCCATCCTGATGGGCAAGAAGTTCGGATCGATCTTCCGTGCCTGAGCCCACGCCCAAACCCGTCAAACCAACCATCGCGGTGAGCATGGGCGACCCGGGCGGCATCGGGCCCGAGGTCCTCGTCAAAGCGCTCGCCGAGAGGCCCAGACGCAACGCCGCGCGGTACGTCATCCAGGGCTCGGCCAGCGCCCTGCAGGACGCGGCAAGCCACGCGGGTGTCGCGCCCTTCTGGTGGCAGATCCCCGCGGGCTCGTCGGTGAATGTCTCCGAGTCCCACGACGTCATCGTCATCGACCACGGCGGGCAGCACTTCCCGCACGCGCCGAGCCGCGAGAACGGGCTCCTGAGCCACCGCTTCGTCACCGACGCGGTGCAGATGTGCACCTCAGGGCAGGCGCAGGCGTTGGTCACCGCGCCCATCAGCAAGGAAGCCTGGAAACTCGCGGGCAAAGCGAGGCACCCCGGGCACACCGAACTGCTCGGCGAGCTCTTCAAGGCCAAACGCGTGGGCATGTTCTTCGAGAGCGACCGACTCCGCGTCATCCTCGCGACGGTCCACATCCCTCTGCTGGATATCCGCAACGCCCTGACGATCGGCAAGGTCTTCGACGCGATCGACCTGGGCAACGACGCGTGCAAACAGATGGGCATCGCCGAGCCCCGCATCGCGGTCTGTGGATTGAACCCCCACGCCGGCGAGAAGGGGCTCATGGGCGACGAGGAATCCCGCCTCATCGAGCCCGCCATCGCCCACGCCCAGAACGTCGGCATCGACGCTCAGGGGCCCTTCCCCGCCGACACGATCTACAACCAGGCCCTGGCGGGCAAGTTCGATCTGGTGGTGGCGATGTACCACGATCAGGGCCTGATCCCCATTAAGCTCCTGGCCTGGGACTCGGCGGTCAACGTGACCTGCGGCCTCCCGATCTGGCGCACCAGCCCGGACCACGGCACCGCGTTCGACATCGCCGGTAAGAACAAGGCCGACGCGGGCTCGATGGCCTCGGCGATCGATCTGGCGCTCAGACTTGTTGCGTCACCTAAGAATTGATCGTCCCTTGGCCTGACAAGCTCCGAGCACTCGGCCTACAACCGGATCCGGATGTCACACACCGACGACACAACCCTGACCGGCGGGCGTCACCCGCTGGTGGAAATCCTGGCCATCGCTGCGCCCACGGTCGCGACGATGCTCACCTACACCATCCTTCAGTTCATCGATGCGATCATGGTCAGCCGCATCCAGCCCGCAAGCCCCGTCTACGTGACCGCGCAGGGCAACGGCGGTATGTGGGCCTGGATCGCCATGAGCTTCGCCGTCGGGCTCACGGGCGTCGTCAACACCTACGTCTCGCAGTACATGGGCAAGGGCGAGCCCCGCAAGGGCGCGGCGTACGCCTGGGCGGGCAACTGGTTCTCCCTCGGGTTCTGGCTCCTGCTGATCCCGTACGCGGTCGCGCTGCCCGTTCTCTTTGAACGCATCCTCGGGCACTCGGGCCAGACGCTCAGGCTCGAGACGAGCTACGCGCAGATCTGCATCATGGGCGGCGTCTTCATGATGCTCGCCCGGAGCACCGCGCAGTTCTTCTTCGGGCTCCACAAGGCCTCCGTCCCGCTCATCGCCGCCTGCTCGGCGATCCTCATCAACATCGGCGCCAACTGGGTGCTGATCTACGGCAACCTTGGCGTCACCGCGATGGGCGTCACCGGGGCCGCCATCGGCACCGCGCTCGGAAGCCTCTCGGAATTGCTCGTGCTGCTCGCGGTTTTTCTGAGCCCCAAGTACGCCAAGGCCTTCGGCTCGCGCGAGACCTGGCGCCCAAGCTGGCGTCCGATCAAGGACATCTTCAAGCTCGGCTTCCCCGCCGGCGCGATGATCGTCAACGAGATGGTCTGCTGGGGCTACTTCATGACGGCCCTGCTCCCCCGCGCGGGCGCTGCCGCGGGAGAGTCGCCCGACGTCCACAACGCCGTGGGCTGGATCGCGCTGCGCTATATGCACCTGGCCTTCATGCCCGCGGTGGGCATGTCGATCGCGCTGACGGCGATCGTCGGGCGCTTCATGGGCATGGGCCGGCCCGACCTGGCCGCCAAGAGGACGTGGCTCGGCGTCTGGGTGACCATGACGTACATGGCTATCTGCGCGCTGCTGATGGTCGTCTTCCGCGATCGCGCGGTCGAGCAGTTCATCGACGAGGGCACCGACCCCGAGATCGCGGCTCAGATGATCGCGCTGGGCGCCCGGATCATGATCGTCGGCGCGATCTTCCAGGTCTTCGACGCGATGGGGATGGCCATCACCGGCGCCCTCCGCGGCGCGGGCGACACGCTCTGGACGGGCGTCGTCTTCATCACCCTGAGCTGGACGATCATCATCGGGGGCGGGCATCTCATGATCGCCCGGTTCCCCGAACTGGGCTCGCTCGGCCCGTGGATCGCGACCGCGGCGTACATCATCATGCTGGGTGCGGCGCTTCTTGTTCGGTTTATGGGCGGGAAATGGAAGTCGATCCAGGTGGTCCGCCACGAGGGCGAGCCGAGCCTGACGCAAACCCTGGCCGGGGAAGACCTGACGGTTTCTCCCGATGCGATGGCGGGTGTGAGCCCGGGGTCGCCGTAGGGCGCTTTGGCTTCCTAGGATCACCCTCGACCCGGCGGGTGCGGTGGTGCCCAGCCGAGGTGCTGTGATCGCGCACCCATCGAGGAGCATCCATGCCAGGCGACCCCTTGGACATTGTTATTGGCGCAGACGAAGCGAAGCGTGACGCCGAGCTTGCTGCATCCCACGCCCGCGACGCCGACAAGGCCGAGGCTCAGGGCGACCGCGAGCAGGTGATCGTCGAGCTCCGCAAGGCCGTCGCCGCGGACCCGACCGATCAGGACCTGGCTTTCCGCATGGCCTACGCCCTCGACCTCGTGGGCGAGGAAGAGGAAGCCATCGCGATGTACGAGCGCGTCTGCGAGAGCCAGCCCGCGCCGATCAACGCGCTGATCAACCTCGCCGTCCTCTACGAGGACCGGGGCGACTACGTCCGCGCCGAGCGGAGCCTCCGCCAGGTGCTCGACACGAGCCCCAACCACCCGCGCGCCAAGCTCTACATGAAGGACGTCCAGGCCAGCCGCGACATGTTCGTCGAGGAAGAGCAGACCCGCGACGTCCTGAAGCGCAACGCGCTGCTCGACACGCCCGTGACCGACTTCGAGCTCTCGGTCCGCACGCGCACCTGCCTCAAGAAGATGAACATCCGCACATTGGGCGACCTGCTCCGCATCACCGAGGCCGAGCTCATGAACTCCAAGAACTTCGGCGAATCGAGCCTCGTCGAGATCAAGGGCATGCTCGCGGTCAAGGGCCTCAAGCTCGGCCAGGGCCTCGAAGACGCCCACCGCGCCGCCCGCAAGGCGCTCATGGACAAGCTCAAGGGCACCGGCCGCGAGGGCGCGCTGGCCAAGGGCGTCACCGACCTCCAGCTTTCTGTGCGTGCCCGCAAGGCGCTGCAGATGCTCAACATCGAGACGCTGGGCGACCTGGCCAGCAGGACCGAAGCCGAGCTCATGGGCGTCAAGAACTTCGGCGCCACCAGCCTCGAAGAGATCACGGCCAAGCTCACCGAGTACGGCCTGACCCTCCGCAAGCTCGACGAATAAGCCGAGCCCGAATCCGATCAATCACCCGAGCCCCGCCGGTCCTCATCGGCGGGGTTCGTCGTTTCCGGATCGATCCCGCGCTCGCCCGTCTGCTTGAAGCTCACCCGGCTCTTGGCGTACGCCTCCGGGCTGATCCGCAGGTCCACGGGCTGGCCCTTGGTGTGCTGGTCATGCAGGTGCTTCAAAAACGGCACGCACCACCCGCACCCCGTCCCCGCGTCCAGGCACTCGCTGATGAGCGAGGCCACGGGCGGGTCCTCACGCTCGAGGTACGTGCGGATCTTGCGCAGCGAGACGCGGTAGCAGAGACACACCTGATCGTCGGGATCCATGCGGAGATTGTAGTTCGATGTCGGTTTGAATCTTCTTGCTCCCTCTCCCCGCCGGGGAGAGGGCTGGGGAGAGGGGTCTTCGTATGCGAAGAACGGGTGCCACGGCTTGTCCGTCCTCGGCAAGCCGTGTGCGTCGTGTTCTCGGAGCACGGGTTGCAAGACAACCCCTGGCACCCACTCGGCGATCACATCCCCGAAATCACACCCAGAATCTCGACCACGCCCTCGGCCTCGGGCGCCCTGGCGACATAGTCCGCCACGGCTTTGATCTCGTCGATCGCGTTCGCCGGGCACGCAAAGAACGCGACCTTTTCGCGGATCGCAAGGTCGCTCGACGTATCCCCGATCCCCGCCAATCGCTCGGCGGGGATGCCCGTTCTCGCCTTGAGCCGCTCGATCCCTGTGGCCTTGCTGATGTGCGCCAGGTCGCAGTTGATGTAGTACCACGACATCGACACGCGAAAGGGCCAGCCCCGCTCCTCGCAGAGGCGTTCGACGCGGGGCCAGATCTCGCCGCGGAGGAAGTCGGTGTCCGAGTGCCAGAGCGTGACGCTCGCGGACTTGCCGGGCTGCATCGAAACGCCCTGCGTGCGGAGCGACTCGATGTAGTGTCCTTCGAGCCCCGCGACGCTCTCGAGCTCTTCGGGCGTGATCGCGGGGTCGAGCTCGCTCTGCGCGGACTTCGGGTCGTGCAGGTAGACGCCCATTTCTCCGATCGCCGGCAGGAGCGTATTGCCCACAAGCCTCGTCATCGCCTCGGCGAACCCAACGGGCCGACCCGAGCAGACCGTCAGCACCGGCGCATTGCCGGAGCGGATCGCGTGCTCGTTGTGCTCGCGGATGAGCCCGAGGCGGGCGAGGTCGAAAGGCCCGCCGTGCTCGTCGCACAGGCAGCCGTCGATATCGCTCACAATCGCGTCGAATCGCCCCGTGCTGCGGTATGTCTGCTGCGCCTTGGTCATCTCGATCGACTGTAGCAGCGCCTCTCAATCTCGTGGCGGAGGCATCCTGCCTCCGACTCCCCGCCCAACACCGAGAGTGCCAGATCGCAGAACTCCAGATTGCCAGATCAAACCAGTCCGAATCTGGCCCTCTGGCCATCTGCCATCTGGTCCTCTCGGCTCCGCCGCTATCCTCTTGCCATGCCAAAGCTCGAATACCAGACCGCCGGCGAATCCCACGGCCCGACCCTCGTCTGCACCATCACCGGGCTCCCCGCGGGCCTCCCGCTCGACATGGACCGCATCAACGGCGAGCTCGCCCGCCGCCAGGGGGGCTACGGGCGGGGCGGACGCATGCGCATCGAGACCGACACCGCCGACTTCGTCACTGGCGTCCGCCTCGGCAAAACCACCGGCGCGCCCGTCACGGCGCTCGTCAAGAACAAGGACAGCCGCCTCGACGACCTGACGCGCACGCCCCCCGTCTACCGACCGAGGCCGGGCCACGCCGACCTCGCCGGCAGCATCAAATGGCTCACCACCGACTGCC
>JBGSIX010000256.1:0-2545 GCA_041742315.1 Phycisphaerales bacterium
GTCCGGCGTCGGGCGCGGTCGGCACCACGGTCGAGGTGCGGAATCTTTTTTACGCGACGCCTGCGCGGCGGAAGTTCCTGAAAACGCCACAGACCGAGCGGAGCCGATGCCTGAACGCGCTCCGCGAGATCGCGATGGCCAGCCCGGCGATCGGGTTCGTGATCGCGTCGGAGGGCAAGACGCTCCTCGATCTGCCGCCCGTGCAGGATCCGCGGACGCGGGCGCTGGCGGTCCTGGGCACGGAGCTCGAGGGGCAGTTGCTCGAAGTGTCGGCGGACGAGTTCGACGATGCGCGAGGCATCGCCCTCTGGGGGCTTGTCGGCTTGCCCGCGATCGCCCGGCCCACCGCGATCGCCCAGCACATCTTCGTCAACGGCAGGCCCGTGCGCGATCGCACCATCCAGCACGCGCTCAAGGAGGCGTACCGCGGGCTCATGGAGCACAGCCGGTACCCGACCGCGGTGCTCATGCTCGAGATGTCGCCCGAGGCGGTGGATGTGAACGTCCACCCCGCCAAGGCGGAGGTGCGGTTCCGCGACTCGGGCCACGTGCACAGCGTCGTGCACCGCGCGGTCAAGGATGCGCTCCGCATGTCCGACCTGACGCCCATGGTCGGCTCGTTCGGGCGTTCGGTCTCGCCCATGGAGAGTTTGCTCGGCTCGGGCACGTCCCGAGCGGGGACCCAGGACGAGCGGCTCGTGAGTTTCTTCAGAGAGGATGTCCCCCGCCTGACGCAGGGGCGGATTTCATTCGAGGCGCTCCGGGCCGCGATGGAGCCCGCGAGACCATCGGAGGCCGCGCCTTCCGGCGCATCCGATGAGCAGCCGATGCCGCAGGATGCGCCAAGGGTCGTCGAGGCCAAGCCCATCCCGCACCTGCAGGTGCATCAGAGCTATGTCGTGACGCAGGACGCCGAGGGCGTGGTGATCGTCGACCAGCATGCCCTGCACGAGCGGGTGATGTTCGAGTATCTGATGGAGCGCCTCGGTCGCGGCGCGCTCGAGAGCCAGGCCTTGCTCGTGCCCGAGGTGATCGACGTCTCGCCCGCGCAGCTGGCGGTCCTGGACACGCTGGGCGAGCTGCTCGAGACGATCGGGATCGAGGCGCGGGAGATGGGGCCGACGTCGGTGGGGGTGTCGGCCTTCCCGAGCTTCCTGTTCGATCGGGGGGTGGAGATCCAGCCCTTCATGAGCGATCTGCTCGAACTCGCGGTGCAGAGCGCTGTGCCGCCCACGAGCGAGGAGGCGCTGCGCGACGTCGTGGACATGATGAGCTGCAAGGCGGCGGTCAAGGCGGGCGACAGGCTGAGCCCCGAAGAGCTTGGCAGGCTCATGCAGCTGCGCGACGAGGTGGAGCGTTCATCGAGCTGCCCGCACGGCAGGCCGACGTCGATCAGGCTCTCGCTCATGGATCTTGAGAAGCTTTTCCACCGGCGCTGATCGCCACTTAGGGCGAGACGCGGTACGCCCTCACGGGTTCGCGGCCTTTGCGCTCGGAATACCGCGCATCGATGGGCACGGGCCGGATCGTGAGCCCGAGCGCCCGGACCTCGGGCGGGATCTCGGGTGTGCCCGATTCGCTCTTGCCTCGGTACGAAATCAGGAGGATCCAGGGCGCCGAGTCATGGCGCACGCGGTCGGCGAATTCATCGAGCGTCCAGACGCCCGCGGGGGCGTCCATTCCGAATCCCTCGCGGGTGATGGGCCAGACGGTGTGCCCGGCGTAGGCGGTGAGCCCGCCGTTCCAGAAGCCCCAGGTCGCGAGCCTTGAGGTGTCGATGTTCTCGCGGTGGACGAGCTCGCGGAAGAAATCGCGCGGGCTGTGGTGCGCGATGACGCGGTCGCGCCCGTCGCCGTACCACCATGCCTGAGCGATCGCGAGGAAGATGATCGCGCCGGCGGTCCAGGGTGTCATCCATTCACGCCGCGGATGATCACGGAGCGTCACCCACCCTGCGGCTCCGAGCAGCGCGACGCCCGGGAGCATGGGCGTGATGTACCGCGTTGAGCCCGTGCTGAAGGCGATGAACGCGAGGAGCGTGACGCCCACCCACGCGGCGGCGACCGCGAGCCCGGGCGTCGGGCGGAGCCTGCGGGTGATCAGGAGCCAGCAGGCGATGAGCGCGTAGATGGACCCGAGCCCGCAGCCGTAGGCGGCGGCGGTGAAGAGCTCGCTCGACGACTCGGGGTTGAAGAGCGTGAGATTCTCGTTCAGCTCAGTGACCGCGTTGGCCTGCACGGCTTGCTCGCCGATGCGGGCCGCGACGAGGCGCGACCAGACGAAGAGCGGCAAGAGCGAGCCGACAACCGCGGCGGGGATCTGCAGCACCCAGAGCGTGCGCGCGATCTCGGTGATCCCGGCGCGCGTCAGCCGGATCATGCCCCAGACGAGCCAGCCCGCGAGCAGGCCCGCGATGATCGAGCCGAGGAAGGCGCTGACGTTGTTGATCCGGCCCGCGGCGACCGCGAAGACGATCACGCCCGTGATATGCGGGAGTGTTCGGGCGAGCGGCGAGCTTGCCGGGCGCTGGTTGATCGCGAGCCAG
>JBGSIX010000257.1:0-15781 GCA_041742315.1 Phycisphaerales bacterium
CGCCCTCGGCGAGCGCCGGGCGGGCGTTGTCGAGGTAGGTTCGGATTGCGCTCATCGCGGGCGTGCCCATCGGGACGAGGCGCTGCTTGTCGCCCTTGCCCGTGACGCGGACGATGCCCCCCTCTTCTACGTAGTCCTCGAGCGTGACGGCGCAGACTTCCGAGGCGCGCAGGCCGCTGGCGTACATGAGCTCGAGGATGGCCTTGTCGCGCAGGGCGTAGAGCGTTTGCCCGGGCTTGGCTTCGAGCTCTGCCATCGGCGCGGCCAGCAGCCTGCGGATCTGCCCGGGGCTCATGACGCCCGGGAGTTTCTTCCAGCTCGTCGGGCGTTCGAGCACGTCGGCGGGGTTCTGCGTGACGCGGCCCGTCGCGTGGAGCCAGCGGCAGAACACGCGCATCGTCGCCAGGTGACGCACGACCGAGGACCCCGCGAGCTTACGCTCGGCGGTGAGGTAGCGGATGTGATCGCTCAGGTGCCTGGGTGTGATCTCATCGGGTGAGGTCAGGCCCAGCTCGCGGAAGTGCGTTAGGAGTTCGTCGAGGTCCCGGCCGTAGGCCTCGATGCTGGCGGGTCGCAGGCCGCACTCGACGGTGACGAACTGCATGAACCCGCGGCGGGCGCTGGCGAGGAGGATGGGCAGTTCGATCTGGGCTTTGGCTTTGGGGGACATGTCTGTTGGTGTTATCGACGCGATGGGAGTTTGCTGTGGAATGCGGGTTGATCAAATGAAAGACGCCCGCCTCGGAGGTTCCGAGGCGGGCGCGGGTGTGTGTGTCAGCCTGTCAGGAGGCTATCTCAGCGTTAGCCGAGGAGCTGCAGCGCGGTCTGCGGCTGGTTGTTGGCCAGCGACAGTGTGTTGGTTGCAGCCGAGACAAGGATCTGCGAGCGGGTCAGGGCCGCGGTCTCCGACGCGAAGTCGGTGTCACGGATGACGGACTCGGCAGCCGAGCTGTTCTCGAGGTTGACGGCGAGGCTTCGCTTGGTGGCGCCCAGCGTGTTGCGCTGGAACGCACCGAGTCGGCCGCGGAGGGTCGAGACCTGCTCGATGGACTCTGCGACGACCTTCTGGGCCGCGCTGAGGTCGCCGTCGACCACGTTGAAGCCCTTGCCGGAGCCGAGGTCATCGAGGAAGCCGCCCGCGGCGTTGGAGCCGAGCTTGCGGATGGCAACCTCGGAGACGCCCAGGGTGACCTTGGACTGGATATCAACTCGGCCGCCGAGCTGGAAGGTCGCGCCGCCGCCGGCGATGGCGAAGGTGCGGCCTGAGCCGACTTCACCGAGAGCCTGCGAGGTGCTGGTATCAAGAGAGATGGAGAGGTTGAGGAAGTCGGTGTCGATCTTGGCGGTCTTGCCCTTGGTGGTGGCAACGATGCCGTTGATCGTGGCGCCGATGTCCTGGCCGACGTCGCGGACGCCGTTGGAGACAGCGGTCGAGTTGAACGCACCGAGCGAAGCACCGCCGGTACCGAATGTGGTGGCGTTGTAGCCGGTGACGTTGCCGCCCTGCTGGGCGTCGTCGACGACCTTGACAGTGACGTACTCGTTGGAGCCGAATTCGGACGACTGGAGGCGGACGCCGTTGCCCGAGGTGACGGCGGAGATACCCAGCACATCGCTGAAGGTGTTGATGGTGTCCTGGATCTGATCGACGGTGGTACCCGAGGCGAAGCTGAACTCGCGGGTGCCCTTGGAGCCGGCGACCTCGATGACGAAGGTCGAGCTGGCACCGTCGGTCGCGGTCGCACCACCGAGGTCCAATGAGGTGGTGCCGAAGCTGAGGAACACACCGGCCTGCTGGGCCGACTGGGTCACGAGGACCGAGACGTCGAGGCTGTCGCCCTCGAACTTGGCGCCGTTGACGCGGAGGTCATCGATGCCGGTGGCCTGGCTGGAGACGCGGAAGTCGAAGTTACCGTTGAGGAGCTTGGTGCCCTGGAACGACGTCTGGTCCGCGACGCGGTCGATCGTCTGGAGGATCGAGTCGATCTGGAGCTGGTTTGCTTCCTTTTCCGCCTTGCTCAGGCCGGCGGAGTTGGCCGAGTTGGTGATCAGGCCCTGGAGTTCGGTCAGAAGACCCGAGACTTCCGAGAGACCACCCTCGGCGATGTTGACGACGCGTTCGGCGCGTTCGGCGTTGTTGATCGCCGAGCCGACGGCTTTGATCTCCGACCGGAGATTCTCCGAAGCGATCAGACCGGCGGGGTCATCCTTACCGCGGTTGATCCGCAGGCCGGTGCTGAGGCGCTCAAGCGAATCGTTGAGGCCGAAGTTGTTCTGGCCCAGCACGCGCTGAGCAACGAGACTCGAAACATTGGTATTGATGCGACTCATTTGGATGAATCCTCCGTGAACACTCGGGCTGATTGCCCCTGACACACCGCCCCGCTTGCCCGCCCGTGTTGCCTGTGTGAGGCTTTCGTGGGAGAGCTTGCTGCGAGGCTTTGCCCGGCACCGTGCCGAGCCACCCTGTTCCCGGAAGATCCATCATCCGGGGACGCCTCGGCATCGGCGGTCGTGGGGGGTGGGTTCAGTCGGACGCGTTCTCGGAGTGAGATTTCTCGGTCAGACCATGAGAAAAGCAGACGGACCGGGTCCGTCTGCTCTCTGAAAGTGGGGGGTTGTCGGCCCTTATCGGGACCCTATGGGCTTATCCGAGCAGCGAGAGCACCTGGCTGGCCTGCTGGTTGGCCAGGCTGAGCACGCTCGTCGAGGCCTGGTTGAGGATCTGGGCCCGTGTCAGAGCGCTGGTCTCGGTCGCGAAATCGGCGTCGCGGATGACCGAGGCGCTCGAGGTCAGGTTCTCGTAGGCCGCCTGGAGCGATCGCACGTTCGTGCTGAGCGTGTTGCGTTCGAAGGCGCCGAGCCTGCCTCGCATGATCGAGACCTCATCGATCGAGGTCGCGATGATGTCGCTCGCCTGGCTGAAGTCGTTCCGGCTGGCGCTGGAACGGATGTCGTTGTCCTGTCCGCTCTTGAGCGAGTTGAGGAACGCGAGCTTGCCGTTGACGAGGCTCCCGCCCAGGTTCTCCGCCGCGACGGACTGGACACCGATCGAGCTCTGCTGGAGTGCGTTGACCTCCGGCCCGAGCTGGAAGAGGGCGCCGCCGCCGGTGATGTTGAAGCTCGACGTCGCGTTGAGCGAGGTCGCCAGGTCCTGGTTGAGGAGCATCTCGAGGGAGAGCGTGCCCGAGTAGATGGAGAGCTTGAGCCCCGAGCTGTCGGCGAGCGTGCCGTTGACCAGCGCGGTGACGTCGCGTCCGATATCGCGGTTGGATGTGGAGAGCGAGGCGGTGGGCTCGGTCCAGATGCTGCCCGTGCCGGCCCCGATCTGATAGGTCGAGGCGGCCTTGAAGATCTTGACGGTGTCCTCGGTCGGGTCGCTGGGTCCGCCGATGCGTTCGACGGAGACGAAGGAGTCCGAGCCGTAGGTCGTGGTGTTGAAGACGATACCGGACGTGGGGTCGGACGCGCTGATGAGCGAGGCCGAGACGCCGGTGACCGCGGTGAGGTTGTTGACAGCGTTGACGAGGTTGGCCAGCGACGTGCCCGAGACGACCTCGATGGTGCCCACACCGAGCGAACCGGCGATGCGGAGCGTGGTGCTGCTGGTGACGGCGCCGCCCGTGCCGGCGTTGAATCCCGAGAGGTAGAGGGCCCCGAGCTGCGCGGATGCGAGCACGGAGACGTCGACCTGGATGTCGTTGTTGCCGCTGAAGTTGGCGCTGAAGACCTGGGCCTTTGAGATGGCCGAGCTCCGGACGCCCGAGATGATGTAGTCCTGCGACCCGTCGAGGAGCTTGAGCCCGCCGAAGGTCGAGGTGTTTGCGATTCGGGTGATGGACTCGATGGCCGAGTCGATCTGGAGCTGATTGGCCGCGCGTTCCTCGGCCGAGTTTCCGCCGGTGTTGGCGGACTCGACGATGAGCGATCGGATGGTGTTGAGCAGGTCGCTCACCTCGGTCAGCGCGCCTTCGGTTGTGGCGATGACGGAGCTTGCCCGCTCGGCGTTCTTGATGCCCTGTGAGACACCTTCGATGTCCGATCGGATGCGTTCAGAGATGATGAGCCCGGCCGGGTCGTCCTTGCCTCGGTTGAGGCGGAGTCCGGTCGAGAGCCGCTCCAGGCGCAGCTGCAGCTCTTCGCCGCTTCGCGTCAGGTTCGATTGAGCGATCAGGCTCGGGACATTTGTATTGATTCGACCCATTGTCGATCCTCCGTGACTGACGTTCGCCCGCCGCCGACCGCGTCCTTGCGGTCAGTGCGGGTCCATCGCGTTTAGGCGATGGTCCGCGTCGGCGTCGAGTCGTGAGCGCTCGCCGAGGTGACCTCGGTCCGCTGCGGGTGGACTCCGTTGCTCGTGGTGGGCTTGGCGCCACCGGAACCGTTCTGGGAGGCCAGGGATGACGCCCTGGCAGTGCGTCCCGGACGGACGGATTTCGGAGCCGCGCCCGAACTCAGCGGCCCCAGGTCGTCGCGCTTGAAGCACGCCGCCTGTTCGTTTTCTTTTCTGATTGCGTCGTACACCTCCTTGCGGTGTACGGCGATTTGAGTCGGCGCTGTGATGCCGAGGCGGACCTTGTCGCCTCGGATGTCAACGACCGTGATCTCGATGTCATCGCCGATCATGATCGTCTCATCGCGCTGACGTGAAAGCACCAGCATTCGATTGGCTCCTTCCAACGCCGAGTCGGATACGTCTCCGACCCGGGGCCCGGCCTAAGCCGGGCGTCCTCCGTGCCCAACAGGCGCCCGCTTCCTTGCGGTGCGCCGCACTATCCAGCTGAATTAAGCCGAGGCCGCTTTGGCGGCCTGTCCGACTTTCATCAGCGGTTGCCTGGTCGTCCAACGCTTGTCGGCCAGCACGAGCTGTTCGCCCGTCCTGTCGAGCGTGTTGACAACCAGCGGGCCCTGGAGGTTGCCCGTGAGCTGCTGCTCAACCTTGTTGACTATCACGAATACCTGAGCGTCCTCGAGCTTCTCGAGCGACAACGATTCCATCTGCTCCGCCCGGATGGGTACGGTGTACTCCGGGTAGAACATCGTCGGATCGGTGATCACGAAGGCGAGATCCGGGTCGTCCAGGCTTTGCAGCCAGAAGAAGAGCGCATCATCGCCCGGCTGCAGAAGACAGTACCGGCACATGGCCGGGAACCCGAGAAGACCCTTCGTGAAGGTGATGACGCGGTCCTCCGCGATTTCAATCACCCCGAAGCGTGACGTTTGGACTTCCATGCGATCGTCCTTGACCTCGGCCTTGGCTTTTGATGCCCGAGCAGGCGTCCCTCGCCTGCTGACTCTGACTCGTGCCCCTCGCGGCCGATACGAGGCGCCGTGTTCCTTTCTCCAGCCCGCTCCCGGCTAACCCAGGAAGTCGAGCAGATTCAACTGGTTTGCGACCGACATGCTCTGCAACCCTGCCTGCAGCTGAGTCTGCAGCAATGTGAGCCTTGTCGATGCCTCTGCAAAGTCCAGGTCACGCAGTTCGCTCCTGAAACTCTGCTCCATGACGTTCACGTCCTCTTCCCTGACCCGGGCCGACCCGAGCCGTTTGCTGTAACTGCCGACCAGCCCGCGGGTCTGCGCGACCGAGTCGACGACTTCTTCCAATTGCGTACCTGCAAACGTGATGCCAGCCGTATCACCGGCCGTCAGCGCCTCGCGCAGCTCGATCAGACGGGTAAAGACCGTGCTCGAGACCACTGGCGCCGGGTCCGCCCCGGCAAGAGTTGCGCTGGTGGGGTCAAATGTTGCCTCCCCGAGCCCCAGGTCGAACATCGCCGTCGAGTTGTTGCGCCGTTCGAGCGCGATGGGCCCGGTGAAGCCGGCATCCTGCGTGAACACGATCCCGTTGGCCGAGTCGCCAAGCGCCGCCTGGAAGGAGGTCGCCGGGATGCCCTGGCTCAGGGCCTCGGCGTTGATCCGGGCGATGACATCGCCCGTCGTCACCACGTCACCGGGCCCGAGGTTCACGGTGAAGCTCGACCCGTCACCCAGCAGGACCTCAAAGTCCACGTCGAGCGTCGGGTCCGACAGGCCCGAGATGGGGTCGGTGCCACCGGATTTGACCGAGACGCCCCGCCCGTCGTTGAAGGATTCGGTGCGCGTGGAGGCCTTGAGGGACCGGATGCCCAGGAGCTCGGCCGTCCGGTTCCCGCCGGCGGCTTCTTCGATAGTCAGCGACTGGTCGGGCGAGGCGGAGACGAGGTTGACGATGTCGATGCCCGTGCCCTGGGCATTGAGGACGAGCCGGGCGCCGATGTCGGCCCCCTGGATCGCGTTGGCGAGGTCCTCGATGGTCTGGGCGCCGGACAGGTCGATCTGCGCCCGGCGGCCCGCGTTGTTGATGACGATCTCGTCGAGCGTGCCGGTGAGCCCGGTCAGCGAGGCGAGCGAGGAGCGCATGGTCAGCTTGGGGTTCAGCGCGAGGCCGACGTCCTGGGTGGCTTCGAACGCCAACCCGCCGCTGGTCGTCAGGCCCAGGTCCCGTGCGGTCTTGCCGACGCCGACCTCGGTGAAGGTGAGCAGCGGGTCGGTGCCCGGGGCGCCGCTGACGACGTCGATGCTGATGGACTCGCCCGAGAGCGAGACGCCGCCCGTATCGAGGATGGTGACGCCGTTGGTGGTCTCGTAATCCCGGATGGCGGCCTCGATGCGCGTGGTGACGTCTTCCATCCGGTCGGCGGAGCTCAGGTCGATCTCGACCACGGGGCCGTTCTCGAACTGCATCCGGATCGGGCCCTTGGAGATGCCGAGCCCGACGGGGCCCCGCAGGTCCTTGAGCAGGGTGTCGGGCGTGAGCGTGGGCGAGAGGTCGACGTCGCCCTTGACTTTGCTGAGCTCGCTCCCGATGGAGTCGATGCCGACAAGGGTGACGGGGACGCTCTTGCCGAGGTTGATGTCGGTGGTGAGCTTGTCGAACTCGCCTCTATAGATGAAACCCGAGCCGAAGGCCTCGAAGGGGGGGGTGCTCGTTTTGCTGCCCCCGAAGAGGTAGTTGTCGACGGACTTGCGGTTCATCTGGGTGAGGAGCCCATCGATGAGCGAGTTGACGACCTGCGCCTGGTTCTCGCGCTCGATCTGGGTGGTGCCCACGTTGACCTGGGTGCTGGCGATCTGCTTGGCCGAGAGGAGCAGGTCGCTCGCCTCGGCGAGGCTCGACTCGATGAGCGAGAGGTTCGCGTCGGCCTGGTCGATGTTGCGGAGGCGCTGCCCGGTGCGCTGGATGCTGTCGTCGAGCTGCGCGATCGCGGCGGTGGAAACCGTGTCGTCGCTTGGGCGCAGGATCGTCCGGCCCGTGGCCAGCTGCGACTGCGTCTCGAAGAGCCCCAGGCTCGAGCGCCGGATGTTGGCCAGCTGGATCTGGTTGACCAGAAGCGAGGGGGCCCGGCTCACATTGGATGGGATTGAACTCATACCTTCCTTCAGATCAGGTTGATCAGCGTGTCGAGCATCTCGTTGGTCGTCTGGATGATGCGGGCGGCTCCCTGGTAGGCCCGCTGGAACTGGATCAGGCTGAGCGCCTCCTCGTCGGAGTCCACGCCGCTCATTGCCAGGCGCTGGGATTCGAGCCCGTCGCGAACCAGGGCCGTGGATTCGGCGATCACCTTGGCCGAGCCCGTCTGGACGGAGAGTTTCTGGACCGCGGTGCGCCAGAACGCGCCGACGTTCTGGCCGTCGAAGGCCTCGATGCCCTGGTCCTGCATGTCGGCGATCGCCAGGCTCGTGCCGTTCTCGTGGAACGTGCCATCGATGTACCGCCCGGTCATGAGCATGAGCGGGTTCTCGGAGAGCTCGTCGCTCACGGCGATGTCTGTCGCGTCCGTGCCCGTGAAATAGCTGTTGACACCCAGCACCGCCAGCACGCCCGAGGAATCCTCGGCGAAGCTGAACGTGGTGCCCTGCGAGGAGGTGATCGAGAGCCTGCCGTCGCCCCCGACGCTCGCCGAGAGGCCCGTGATGGCGTCGATGGCGCTGGCGATGTCGGTGATCGTGGTGTCGTCGCCGAAGCCGGGCGCGCCCGCGTTTGTGAGCCCGTCGAGGTCGATGTCGATGCGCGTGGTCGTGACGGCTCCGGTGCCCTCGTCGACGGTGCGCACCAGGAACCCGCCGTTGGTGGGCTTGACGCCCAGCTGGGCGATCGAGGCGTTGGCGGGGCTCGAGAGCGCGAGCGACTGGTCGGCGGTGGCGATCTGTAGCTGCGATGAGGCGCTGGTTAGGCCGCGGGCGTTGGCGCCTGTGGAGTGGAGGCTGTTGATCTGGTAGATCAGCTGGGCCGCCAGCTCGTCGAGCTTGGCGATGGTGTCGTCGACCGTGCCGTCGCGGCTGTCGATGACGCCCCCGATCTTGCCCTTGCGCACGTCGAGCACCTGACCCGTCGAGGCGATGGCGACCTGCGATTCGATGCGGTCGCCCTTGGGGATGTTGCGGAGCTCGAGGCCCTGGCTCTTGGCACCCAGCACCACGGGCGAGGAGCCCACGAGCACGTCGATCGCGCCCGAGGCCTGCTCGATGGTGGTGACGTCCATGATCTCGCTCATGTCCCTGACGAGCTGGTCGCGCTGGTCGCGGAGCGGGTTGTTCGTCGCGCCGCCCGACTCGGAGGAGGTGATCTGCTCGTTGAGGCGGGCGATCTCGGTGAGCGCGCTGTTGGCCTCGCTTGTGAGCGCGCCCAGGCGCTGATCGAGCTCGCCCCGCTGGCTCGTCAGATCCGATCGCAGGCGTTTGATGAAGCCGGCCAGGAGCTGGCCCTGCTCGACGACCTGGGACTGGGCCTGCGTGCCGTTGGAGAGCTCGCTCCAGCCGGTGAAGAAGTTGCCCAGTTCGCTTGAGAGGTCGAGGTCGGTCAGTTCGTTGAGGATGGTCTCGATGCCCGAGAAGGTGCGGAGTGTTTCCTGCGCCGAGGCGGACTCGCTGATGCTCGCGTTGAAGCGTGATTCGATCGCGGGGTCGAGCTGCCTGCGGACGCCCGTGAAACGGACGCCCTTGCCGATCTGGCCTTCCTGCGTGGAGGCGTCGCCCGCCAGGGGCTGGAGGCCCAGTGTCTGGCGCGTATACCCGGGCGTGGCGGCGTTGGCGAGGTTGTTGCTGGCGACCTGCACGCCGAGCTGGCTCGCCGCGAGCGCCGACCGACCGATCTGGAATGCCGCTCCGATACCCACGCGTGCTCCTTAGTGCCTCAGGTCCATCGACGCGGGCATCGCGAGGCCCGGCGCCATCTTGCCTCGTGCGGTGTACGTCTTGGCGACGCTGCAGGTCTGGATGACCGTGGCGAGCATGCCGCCCAGGTGACCCGCGAACGCCGCGGTCGCCTCGCGGAGCGCCGATTGCTCGGCGCGGGCGCTCTCGATGAGCTGGCGGAGCTTCTCCGCGAGCGCCGAGAGCCTCTTGGAGCTGGGCCCGCCGATCTGCGAGATGAGCGCCCGCACGGTGACGTTGGCGCTGGGCAGCCCGATCGCCTTGGAGATCTCAGAGACGATCCGCGCCCGCTCCTTGTCGAGGGCCACGATGCGCTGGTTCGTCTGGTTGCGGACTTCGGCGAGCCGCGCGATCGCAGGAGAGTCCGCCTTGCGGAGCGCCTCGCGGTGGAGCTTGGCCAGCTCAATCAGCGTTTCGTGCTCGGAGGCGAGCGCCAGGAGCACGTGCTCGAGCGATTCGGTGTTGATCGCGATCGTCGCGCTCATGCCAGCACCTCGAGCGTCTGGCCCGCGGGGAGACCTGCGCGGGCGGAGAACTCACGCGTCAGGCGGTCGACCATCGGCAGGCGCGAGGACTTGACGATCTCGTCGGCGATCCGCTGGTCGAGCATCGCGCCGAACTGCTACTCGCCCTGAGTGGGCGCAAAGGGCGGGGCGGCCTGGCTCGACTCGCGGACCTGGCTCAGGATGGGCGTGATGAACGTCGCCGACACGAGCTGCTCGGCGGCCTTGCGGATCTCGCCGCTGCCGAGCCCCTTGCGGGCGCGGTCGACGAGCTCTGCGAAGTGGTCCGCCTGCTTTGCGCTGGACGGGGCCTGGGCAGCGGTCAGCGCCGAGAGATCGCCCGACAGGATGGAGGTCGCGTTTACGTTCATTCGATGATCAGCTGCGCCTGCAGTCTTCCCGTCTTGTGCAGACTCTGAAGAATCTCGATCTGGTCCTCGACGGGGACGTCGAGGCGCTCCATCGCGGCCATCAGGTCCTCGAACCGCGCCATCTCGCCCTGGCGCGCGTTGGTCGAGAGGCCCGTCCAGGCTTCCTGCTTCACGCGGGGTTGCTCGGGCGTGGCGATGGGCTCGGGGAGGATGGTCGTGATGCTCAGATTCTTGTGCGTGATCGCCACCGGCCCGATGCGCACGTCCGCGGTGACGAGGATGACCCCCGTGTCGCGGTTGATGACGATCTTGGCGGGCAGGCCCAGGTCGCGCTGGTCGATCTGGTAGCCCATGATCTCGGCGACGAACGCGGCGGGGTTGCTGCGCTGGTCCTGCGGGATATCGATGCGGATGTTCCGGTCGTCCATGACAATCGCGACGGCGGGGCCGAAGAGATCGGGCGTGCCGAACCATTCCTGGTTGATCCGGCTGGCGATGGCGGTGGTGGAGGAATGCCCGGCAAAGTGCTGGTTGACGATCAGATTGAACGACGAGCCGAAGGGACGGAGCGTGAGGTCCTCGAGGAGCCTGGCGCCGCCTCGGACGGTGGCGTTGGTGGGGGATGCGGGGTTGGTGACGACGACGGTGCCCTGCGCCATGGCCATCGGGCGGTCGAGTTCGACGGGGCCACGGACCTCGTAGCGGAGCGGCGCGAGGAACAGCTCGCCCCCGGCCAGACTCTTGGCGCTGCCCATTGTCGAAACACGGATGTCGAGCTTGTCGCCCTTGCGCCCGCCGCCCTCGGGGACGACGCACTTGACCATGACGAGGGCCACGCTCTTGGTCGATTCGAGCTCTTCGAGCGATGCGACGGCGTTGCCCGAGTTGATCAGGACCTGCGCGAGCGGGCGGACCATGATGAGGTCCTGTCCCGAGTCGCCCGAGCCGTTGAGCCCGAAGACGAGCCCGAGCCCGAAGAGGACGTTTTCCTGTGAGCCCTCGATGCGCACGAGGTCCTTGATGGTGTCCGCCGAGGCGTTCACACCCATCAGGAACGAGCACAGAATGGCGATCAGCTTGTTCACGCATCGTCTCCACGGCGTGCCAAACGCGCAAGAATGTTCATGCCAGACAGGGCACGCAATCCGCGTGCCACGGAATCGGTCAGAAGGCGAACACCGCCTCGAGCGCCCGCGGGATCCAGCCCTTCTTGGCCGTCTTGCGGACCTCGCCCTCGTTCCTGGAGGTGATGCTCAGGTCGTGCAGCTGGCTCGATTGGATGGTGTTCTGGTCGGTGATGTCCTCGCTCCGGCAGTTGCCCGAGAGCACGAAGACCTGGACTTCCTCGTCGGTCTGGATGGTGCTGCGGGCTTCGAGCACGAGCACGCCGTTGGGCTTGATGTCGATCACCTCGGCCTGGATGCGCGCCGTCAGGCGGTCGGAGCGCTCGTACTCACCCTCGCCGTCGAATTCCTGGGTCGCGTCGATGTTGAGCAGATCGACGTTGTTCGCATCGCCCGCTTCGAGCTGCGCTTCGATGAGTGCGGCGAGGCTCGGGAACCGCGAGAGCCTCGCGTCGGCGGAGTAAGTCTTGTCCGTCTGGAGCGATTGCGAGCGGGTCGATTTGCTTGTTTCGTTGACGATGATCGTGACGAGGTCGTGCATCTCGAGGCGTTTGGGGGGCGGGGGGACGATGACGAACATGCTGTACCCGCTCAGGGATTCGCTGGGCATCGCGATGCCGTTGATGTCCTGGGGCACGCCCACGGGCCTGTTCTCGTAGAGCGACTGCGCGCCCGCCCGGCCCGCAAGAACGCCGAGCGCTAGTGCGATGATGTGCTTGATCATGGATTCGCTCCCGACAGATGCGTGGCTCCCGCGATCGCGACGGCCCGGCCCGGGGCTTTCACCTCGGCCGAGAAACGCCCGCCGCCCTCGAGGGGCTCGAATTCGATGGTGTCCCCGATGCGCCCGGCCTCGAGCGCCCGGGCGGGGGAGCGGAGCACGAACGTGCCGCTGACCACGTGGACCGAGACGATCTCGCCCCGCTTGATGACCTCGGCCTGCTCGGCGTGCGCGGTGGTGAGCATCTCGCCCGCGCCGGTGCTCCGGCGGAGACGGACCGTCCCGACCGCCATTGGCTCGATGTAGGGCACGTCCGGCGCGAGCCAGGCGGTATCGACGTCGTAGTCCTCGCGCGAGAGCTGCGATCCTCGGGTGAGAGCGCGGGTTGTGCGCACGACCTCGCGCAGGATCCGCACGCCCACGCGCACCGTCTCGTCGCGGATGTTGCCCGAGGCGTCGTACATCGTGATCCGCATGGGCATGGTCGCCGACGAGCCCACGGGCTGCACGTCGACCGTCCAGCCCGCGGTGGCAAAGGCCAGGAGCCTCGCGTCCGAGTCGTCGTAGGTGAGCTGGAGTTGGTCCTTGGGCACGCCGAAGGTCTGCAGGAGCTTCGCTTCGACGTGGTCCTGCACCGTGAGCCCGACGCTGCCGACCTTGGGCGCCGGCTGGATGGTCTGGGTGGAAGTGTCGTCCGTGACGATCGGCGTCCGCAGGATGACCCGGCAGTTCTCGCCCCGGAGCGTCATGCGCCCGGCGGCGAAGCCCGGGGAGAGTTCCAGTTTTTCGCGCACATCGTCGAGCGAGACGTCGAGCCGACGATCCGCGCCGGCATGGTCCATCGGGGATTCGAGGATCATCACCCCCGCCAGAGTCCGCGCGTCGCCCGAGAGCACCGCGATGTCGCCCAGCGTGACGGGCGAGCCGACCGCAAGCCTCGCCACGGGGCGCAGGGTCACCACACTCTGCGCCAGCGCCGGGAGCGAGAGGGCCAGAGCCAGGACCGAGATGAGTGCGCGGAGCATCACGCGGATGGGGTTCCTACTTACTGCCTGAGCTGAGCGACGGATCGGAGTGTCTCGTCCGCGGCCCGGATTGCCTGTGAGTTCATCTCGAACGCTCGCTGGGTGCGGATGAGCTCGATGAGCTCGAACGTCGCGTCCACGTTGCTGGATTCGAGCTGGCCCTGCAGGATCCGGCCGTAGTGCGCCTCGGAGGGCGTGCCGACGATCGGCGCGCCGCTGGCGGATGTTTCGGTGTACAGGTTCTCGCCGACCTGCGAGAGGCCTGCGGGGTTGATGAACGTGGCGAGCTGGAGCTGCCCGACTTCCTGCGGCTCGGGCTCACCCGGTTGAGAGACAAACACGCGCCCGTCGGCGCCGATCGAGATCGTGCGCGCATCGGGCGGGATCGTGATGCGGGGCTCGAGTCTTCGGCCCACATCGCTCGCCAGAACGAGCTCGCCGTCGGCGTTCTGGGTCAGGTTGCCCGCGCGGGTGTACGCGGTCTGGCCCTCTTCGATGCCCACCTGCAGGAACCCGAGTCCGTCGATCATGATGTCCAGTGGGCGCTCGGTCGCGATGGGCGAGCCCTGCTCGAAGTTGAGCTGCGTGCCGGCGACCTGCACGCCCAGGCCCACGTAGAGGCCGATGGGGCGTTGGTCGCCGTTGACGTTCTCGACGCCCGGCTGCTGGCGTTCGACGTACAGAAGGTCCTGGAAATTGGCGCGGCTCGACTTGAAGCCGGTCGTGTTGACGTTGGCCAGGTTGTTGGCGACGACGTCGAGCTTGGTGCTCAGCGCGTTCAGGCCCGACGCGGCGGATTGGAGGGCGATGCTTGCCATAGGGGTCTGCTACCTCGTGTTAAACCGGCCGCCCGAGGCGGTTGATCGCTCGGTCCATCAGCGTGTCGTGGAAGGAGATCATGTCCAGATTCGTGCGCACGTCGCCCGCGGCGGCCTGCACCTGCATGAGCGCCGAGATCTCGTTCACCGACGAGTTCTCGACCATCCCCTGCTTGAGCTGACCCGTCGCGGGGCGCATGCCATCGAGCGCGTCGGCGGTCATCTTGAAAAGCCCCTCGCCCGCCTTGGTCAGGCGTGTGCGGTCGGGCACATCGACCAGCCGGAGCGTGGCGACCTGTTCGTCGTTCTGGTAGATCCGCCCGTCGGGGCCGATCTTGATGTCGGCGCTCTCGTCGAGGCGGATCGATTGCCCTGCGATGTCGAGCACGGGCTTGCCCGAGCTGCTCATGACGAGCTGGCCCGAGGCGTTGATCGTCAGGCGACCGTCGCGGGTCAGGCTGAACTGTGCGGTGTCGCCGCTGGCTTCGCCCTCGACGGTCAGGAAGCCCTCGCCCTCGATCGCGACGTCGAGCGGGTTGCCCGACTGGCGGAGCGAGCCCTGGGAGAACTCGATGCGCGTGGGGGCGAGCTGGACGCCCGCGCCCAGCTGCTCGAGCAGTGCGTTGGAGTCCATGAAGGGCAGGTTGTCTTCGACGCGTGCGACATCTCGCTGGCGCGTGTAGGGGGTGTGTGGCTTGAAGCCCACGGTGTTCACGTTGGCCAGGTTGTTCGTTAGCGCGTCGAGCCGGTACATGCTCGTCAGGGCGCCGGACGCGGAGATGTGCGTGCCGTAGCTCAAGCGGCGTCCCCCCCGAATCGGGATGACTGGGGCGCACCGACTGCGCAGCGCAACGCCTCGGCCTGATCGGGCAGGATCCGGCGCACCTCGGGCCTGGCCTCGTGCGCCAGGGCTTCGGCCCGGGCGATAAGCTCCGCCCCGAGCGTGCCTTGCGCGAGCAGTGCCGCGGCCTGCGAGCCCCGCAGGCGGCCGAGTTTCGATGTTTCCGCGCTCTGCACCATCGCGCAATTCCCTCCGGTTCGGGCATGGCCCACGGGGAACAACGCAACCGGCGTGCCGGGCGGATTGTCTCCGCTCCCCCGCCGCCGGTGGGGGAGCTGTCGCGGAGCGACTGAGGGGGTCTGATGAGTGCTAGGCGCGCCCCCTCCGTCTGCTGCGCAGCCACCTCCCCCGTCGGCGACGGTGGAGGGGAAAGCAAAGACCCTCATCCGCCTCGCTTCGCTCGGCACCTTCTCCCGCGGGGCGCGGGAGAAGGAGGAGATGTCAGTCGATCAGGTGGAGCTCGTTGGGGAGCTCGTCCATGTTTTTCTTAGGTGAGGGCAAAGCCTCGGCCAAGATATCGCCCGCCTCGGCGATCGCCTGGGCGAGTTCGGTCGGCAGACGACCCGCGTCCAAGGCGCGCTGGATCCGCTCGCGGACGGGCTCAAGGCGATGCTCGGCCAGCAGCGACTCGAACGCGTCATCCGGGAAGATCTCAACCAAGCGCTCAAAGAGCGAGATGTAGATCATCAGGCCCACGCGGTCCTGTGTACGCCTGACGCGCAGGCGCTGGAACCAGCTCGGCCCCATGCGATCGACATGCCGACGGAGCCTGGCCTTGCCCGCGACCGCGCGCACGAGGGCTGGGTTCGTGTCCGCGATCGCGGCGAAGAGCGCGAAGACGCCCACCATGATCGCGAGGATGACCGCCGGGTGCAGGTGCGTGCGCGAGGGGAAGACCCAGTGCGCCAGAGGCCCGGCGGACGGGCCCTCGAAGACCCACATCAGGACGAGCGTGGCCGCGACGGCGACCGAGAGGCCGAAGACATCCGCCACGCGCTGGTAGCCCCCCGAGCGGGCCGCCACCACGACCACGATCTCCGCCCCCGTCTTCTGCTCGGCGTCGAAGATCGCGTCCTCGACCAATCGCTTGGCCCTGGCGTCGAAGAGATGAGTGGGGCGGGGCATTGCAGATGGTACGTGCCTTTCCTCCCTCTCCCCTTTGGGGAGAGGGCCGGGGTGAGGG
>JBGSIX010000258.1:0-17443 GCA_041742315.1 Phycisphaerales bacterium
CCCTGATGGGGCGACGCCGCGACGGAGGGGTCTGGGGCCGGCCCACTGACCCTGTAGGAGCGGTTGAGCGGTGACTTTGGAAGACAACCAACTCGATAGACAAGCCATTCAGGTAGAGGTCCTGGCCGAGTCCGAATTGAAGGCACAGGGATTCGAGGTCGTGGACCGGGTCGAATGGAACGGGCCTGCGGGTACGAGTCGTTACCTCTACGCCGAACGCCAACTCGTGCAGAAGGTGATCGTGCGGATCTCAGACCACAGAACCACAAACAGAAGTCGCCACATGTTCAACGTGGTGTGGACAAGGCCGTCGAGAGTGTTCGAACTCAGGCGGTGGCTCATTCAGAAACGAAAGGAGGCAAAAGATGCCACAGGAAAGTCATGCAAGTTCAGGAAGCCAAGGGAAAGAGCAGAGGGCGGCGACGCGAGCGGAGCGTCCGGAAGCGACGCACGCGTCGCCAGCCCTCGGGGCTGAAAGCCCCCCCTTGGTATCACGGGGGGCAAATTCACAAGGGCCTATTGTGGACTACCTTCGGTTCACGGGGCCCGTGGACAAGCTTGATGCAATCCGGTCGATCCTCCGTGACTCATTTGGTGATCTGATCGAAGGTGGTCCCGGCGGCCCCTACACCCGAAGCCTGAAGGTCGGAACCTCGAGCGGCGTGTTCTGGGGCTCTCACCTGGACAACCTCAAGGACAGGCTCAAGGTCGAGCTATCCGGTTCCATGCTGGTGGATATCGAACTCCCACAAATCATCGAACTGGTCCGGTCCTTCGTGCAAGCTGGACTCTCGGCAACCAGAATCGATGTTGCTGTGGACTTCTTCAGTGAACCCAACCTCATTGACCAAGTCGTCGAGGGAGCAAAGAGCGGACAACTGGTAAGAGCAAGGACCTTTAAGCACCATGTCGGTGGCCAGGGTGGGACACGAAACAACCATGGTGTTGAAGTCGGCAAACGAGGAAAGGACGGAAGCGGACGGTATGTCCGAATCTACGACAAAGGGTTAGAAACCAAGACGATGACTGAGGGCAAATGGATACGCTGGGAAGTGGAGTTCGCTACGGGTCACGCGGGCTACATCACGTATCACTTGTCAAACACAAAGAGCAATGAGGAAGCCGCCGCGTTTCTGTTGGAAACTGTGTTCGGTGCAATTGATTTCAAAGAGCCGACTGACAAGCATGTTTCACGGCGTCCTCGATCTCTTTGGTATCAACGTCTGATCGGTACGATCAGCCCATCACTACTTCGAGTACAGAGACACAGGACAGATCTCGCAGGATACAAATCGTGGATACGAACAGCAGTATTGCCAAAGCTAGAAAAATATTCTGATGAATTAGGAATTACCATAGTAGAGCTAATGGATTATTTGGGTGCTGGACGACCTAGTGCCCCTAGTCGTGTTCTGCAATCAGATGTATTTCGACAGTTGGAGAGTGAGTGGTCTCAAGTGAATTAAGCGAGTTCGCGGTCTCTTGTAGTTGTGTAACTCAATTCAAATGTTGCCAAACTATTTTCAAGCAACTTTACTGCCTCAGCTACTTTGGCTTGCAAGATAACCAGTTCGTCACGGTAAATCGTGGGCGCCATGCTCGGTTTGTACTTTGCAGTACCCTTCAATCCATTTAGAGTATCAACGCACTTGTGAGCGTCATCTAATAGATTTTGTAAAGCGTCGTAAAGAGATTGTGAGCGAGGCTTGAGTCGAAACGACAATGTTGAAGCATATTTGATCAAACTCATTTTGGCATCGCTGCGCGTAGGCATTCCTTTGAAATCACTATTAAAGTCGGCAGTTCGACTAAGACCAAACGAGGAGTTGTCACTAATAACTCTATTTGTCGCTTCAACTTCGCTTTCCACGTGTTCGAGTAGTGTGTTGCCCATGTCGATAAATTTTATAAACTGTGATCGCCAGTCGATAAAAGCGTCGTCTGTTCTGAGCCAGGACCTCTCCAAGAACCCAATTCGATCGATGCGTTTTGCATGATCGAGTCGATCCGCACTAATAAAGAACAGTGCGACGCCGGTAATGAGGATAAAGGTGTCTTTAAACCAGTCCCGGACGCCATCTAGGTCGCCATCTAGGTAGGTATAGCGGTAATAGCCTAGGCAAAGAGCCGAAGCTACTGCGAGCACGAGCATCACCCAGCCAACTGTTTTAGCCGTCATGCAATATTATAAACAGTTAAACGCACATGCAATGCATTGACAATGTAGTTGCACTGGTTTACAATATCGGCCATGGCGAAGCGAAATCGTAAAACGAGGTCATTCACCTTTCCGGATTCATTCATGGAAAAGCTGTCTCTTTCAGCGGAGTTGAGAGAAACCACTATGTCTCAACTGCTGCAGGAGTATGGAGAGCGTGGTCTCAGGATAGATGAGTGCCTTGTGCGATTGCACGCAGAAGGGAAATTTGGTGAACTCGCGCTTCACGAAGTATTGCAAGATCCATACCTGAGAGACGTCGCTCGGCAATTTGTCGAAGCACGCGACGGAAGCGATTATGAGAACGCTTTAGAGCAACTCCACAGTTGGCAAGAGTATCACCTCTCGTCGTGAGGTAGTGGCAGTGCATAAGTATATATCACAATCCAAGTTGCTTGCATTGCTTGATATGCATCGCTCCACGTGGCACCGAAGGTGCCAGTTGGGCATGGGGTTGCACCCGATCAAGAAGGGCAATAGAAATATGTACTTAGAAAAAGAGGTATCCAAATTGATCGAACGTCAACGCAAAGAAGGTCGGATGTGAAGTATCGTATCTTTCGGAAAACACGAAACGGCAAACGCGATCGGACCTTCACTGCTCGATTCAGTGGTGATGGTGAATCGTTCGAGCGTGGTCTTGGTGTGACCTCGAAAGACGCTGCGGAAGCCAAGGCCAGCCAGATGCTTCGGCAGTACGAGCGTGCCGCGGTAGGTCTTGCTGAGGTAGATCGGATTCGGAACGAGAAAGTAAAGCCAATAACTGAGCACGTCGCCCGATTCATCAAGCGTTGCAAGTCAGACGGCAAGTCCGCGGGCTATATCCGCAAGCTCGATCAGAGGCTGCACACACTCATCGATGATCTCGGAGTAACGAGACTGCAGGACCTCCACATCGCCGACATTGACGACTGGCTCGCTGAAGCGATGGACCGAGATGTATCGCCCACGACCCGGCGCCACTATTCCGATGCGTTACGGGTCTTTCTGGCTGACATGCAACGCAGGCGCTACGTCGACGCTGAACTCGTGAATGCCATTCCAAGGCCGAGCCGAAATTCACTACCGATCCGGGAGCAACGTCCATTCACTGAGGATGAGTTAGGCCGACTTGGTCGAGTCGATATGGACTACGGCCCAGTTTATGTGTTGATGGCCTACACGGGCCTCCGCAAGAATGAGATGGAGCAGATCACGGTCAGTGATCTTGTTCTGGATGTAGATCGACCAGCACTCCGGGTTCAGAGTCACGTTGGAAAGTCGGGACGCAACGAATCCATACAGCTGATCGCCGATGCCGTCGATGCAGCCGTAGTACTCAGGGATGCTGCGTTGGCGAACGGACGGTCATTGCTCATCCCAGGACGACGCCTCAACCATCGGAAGCTCGACGCTCACCTCGAGGCGGCCGGAATCTCCAAGATTGATGCCGAAGGCCGGTATGTGTCGTTCCACAGCTTCCGCAGGACGCTTGCCGATTTTTGCATCCGCCACCTGATCTCTGCACCATCAGCACAGCGTCTGATGCGTCACAAAGACATCAGGTTGACGATGGAGGTGTACGCTCGGGCCGGGATCGATCAGACTTTCGCCGAGGCCTCGGCCATCCCTGCGATAGGTGCAATTCGTCCCCTCCCTCGTCCCCAAACCGAAACGACGAGCACCAACAATACGCAACAGTGTGCGACAATCGGTGCGGGGAATGGTGGGGGTGATGTGTGTTCTGAGCCCGCTACGGGCCGCACCCGCTCGCAACAAGCTGCGACACAGCGGGACAGAACATTCAAAGAATGGAGCCGGGGGGAATCGAACCCCCGTGCCGATACGGCCGGAACGGCGCCTCTACGCGTGTAGTCGATGATTTGATCTCAACCCTCCGCCGGCCATCGACAGCCTGCTTCGGGTCCAGTTCCCAGTTATATATCTCACCGCTTCACCCCCGGGAACGCCAGGAGTCGGCCAGCCTGCTGTCATTGAACCCCGCCGTAGCAGACATCCAGCGGGGTTCAGACTGCCTGAATCTCAGGCAGCCAGTGCGTACTGCTCGTTGGCAGTTATTGTGTTTGCGTGGTTTTTACGAGGCCTCCACGCCCCTCGACGCGCCACACCGAACCTGAGCTCGTCCGGTCGAAACCACATCGGCCCCAATTGTCAAACAAGCCGCCAAGCTACGCCCGGCAAGACCATTCTAGCCCGGTCACTCCCCTTGATACGCCCACGCATCCGGTGTTTGTTCGAATTACCCCCCGGCAATCTCATGATCGTGGAGCAGTCATTCTCGAATCAGGGAAACCCTCTATCATCACCCCGCCGAGGATCGGCACCGAGTCGACTCTGGACGGATCCATACCGCTTTCAATCTGCAACAGGGGAATCCATATGGGTCTGGTCAAAGAGTTCCGCGAGTTCGCCCTCAAGGGCAACATGATCGACATGGCCGTCGGCATCATCATCGGCGGCGCGTTCGGCGTCATCATCAAGTCGCTCATCGACGACGTCATCATGCCCATCGTCAGCATCCCCGCCAAGATCGACTTCAGCAATATGTACATCCCGCTGGCCGAAACCGTAAGAACTGCCAAGGAAGCCGCCCCGGCAGACAACCCCCTGGCGCTCGCCGACGCACGCGCCATCGGCCCCGTCCTCGCCTACGGCAACTTCATCACCGTCTTCATCAACTTCCTCATCCTCGCCTTTGCCATCTTCATGGTCATCAAACTCATGAACAACGCCAAGAAACGCTTCGAGAAAGAGCAGGCCGCCGAAGCCGCAGCGCCAGCCGTGCCCCCCGCCGAGGTCGTGCTCCTCACCGAGATCCGCGACGCCATCAAGGCCAAGGGCTGATCGATCATCCTCACCAAACACAAAGGGGCGGGCCCATCGCGAGCCCGCCCCATTCAATTTGAACGGGATCGATCGCCTACTCGGCAGTGCCGCTGAGCACCCTGCCATCGATATGCACGTCCATCTGCGGGAACGGAATACCGATCTCGGCCTTGTCCAGGTCGTACTTGATCTGCCGCGTGAGCCGCTCCCTCACCGCCCAGTAATCCGCAGTGTTCGCCCACACGCGCACCGCCCAGTCAATCGACGACCCACCGAGTTCGCTGAGATAGACCACGGGTTCCGGGTCCTTGAGCACACCCTCGATGCTCCTCGCTGCGCCCATGAGCACAGTGCGCACCTCGTCGAGATCCGCCGGATACTCCGTACCGACCGAAACATCGACACGCCGCGTCGCGTGATAGGTGATGTTCTCGATCTCATTGCCGAAGATGTTGCCGTTGGGCATGATGATGCGTCGGTTGTCGAACGTATCCAGCAGCGTCGTGAACAGATCGATCTGCGTGACCTTGGCGGTGATGCCCCCGACCTGCACGACATCGCCGATCTTAAAGGGCCGGAACACGAGCAGCATCACGCCCGCCGCCAGATTGCCCAGCGACCCCTGGAACGCCAGGCCGATCGCCAGCGAAGCGCCGCCGATCACCGCCGCGAAGCTCGCCGTGGGCACACCCATGAACCCGATCGCCGAGATGAGCCCGATCGCGATGATCGCCCACCGCGCCAGCTGCGAGAAGAAGCTCCCAAGCGTCTCGTCGACCCGCGCCTTGCGCATGGTCTTGGCCACGATCGATCGCACGCGCCCCGCGATGACGAGCGAGACGACGATAATCACGATCCCGATGCCGATGTTCGTCAAGAGCGGCACCGCCCCGGCGGCCAGCTTCTTGGCCGCCACGCCGGCGGCCTCGGTGTCGCCGCTCATCAGTGCCGAGAACGCCTCCTCGCCCGCGCTCGCCGCCTCGTTGGCTGCCTCGCGCGTCTCATTGGCAACAGCGGGCAGCCCCTCGGCCGCCTTCTCCGTTTGTGACTCGGCCGCTTGACCCTCACCGCCAGACGGCTGTCCCTCCTGAGGGGCCGACTCCTCGGGCTGGATGTACCATGCCTCGTCACCAAGCATTGCCATGGTTGTTCTTCCTCCGGGTGTGGTCAGTTGGTCGCAATCGGGCGGCAGAAAGAGCGTAGGACACCCACCCCGACCACGAAACAGACGCACAAATCCCCCAAAATCGAGCCCATCCGATGAATCTCACCGTCATCATCCCCGCCGCCGGCGCCTCGTCACGCTACACCGCCTCGGGAGGCATTCGGCACAAGCTCGAAGAGGACATCGCGGGCCGGGCCGTCCTCTACCGCACACTCGAGATCTTCACCAAACGCAACGACGTCAACGCCATCATCGTCGCCGGCCCGCACGACAATGAAGCCTTCGAAGAGTTCCGCGAGCACCACGGCCCGAAGCTCGGCTTCTACGGCGCCAAGCTCTGCAAGGGCGGCCAAACCCACCGCTTCGAATCCGTCCAAGCCGCGCTCGCCGAGGTCGAAGCCGATTGCACCCACGTCGCCATCCACGACGCCGCCCGCCCATGCGCCAGCCAGCGCCTCATCGACCGCGTGCTCGAAGCCGCCCATTCGCACGACGCCGTCATCCCCGCCATCGCCGTGGGCGACACCGTCAAACGCACCGAGCCCGCCGATGACGCGGGCGAGATCGATCCGCTCGACGCAATCCTCGGCGACGAAGGCAAGGTCAACCCGTCATACACGCGTGTCGTCGGCACCATCGACCGCACCGGCCTCGTCCTCGTCCAGACACCCCAAATCTTTCGGCGATCACTTCTCGAACGCGCCTACGCCCAGCCCGATCTATCGAGCACCGACGACGCAGGCCTCATCGAACGCCTGGACGAACCCGTCATCGTCGTCGAGGGCGAAGCCCGCAACATCAAGATCACCCACGCATCCGACCTCGACATCGCCCGAGCCCTCTTCGGCCCGGGCCAGAGCAGCGAACGCGACACACACAAACGGTTCTAAGGTCTCAGTCGCTCAAGCGGCAACTCGCAAAGTCGAGACGCTCGCGGTCCCGGCCGCACTCCGGACATCGGCGGATCTCATCGTCAAGACCGCGAAGCCAGTAGCCGCAACCGAGGTAGACATCCCGCCCGATCTCCCGCATCGCGCCGCGAAACGCACGCCGCCAGATGCTCCAAAGAATCCGGTACCCGATCACCAATCCAACGATCACCGTCGCGAGCGAAGCCATCGATGCCCCGAGCATGCGAGCCGGGATGCGCCACATCCCAAACGACTGGAACCACGCCGCGATCGGCCCGTTCAGAAAGAGACCCGCCGCGAGCGAGAGCATGACCACGATGAATGTCATCCCGCGGATCGCTGGATGACGCCGAAGCTGGATATTGAGCCGTTCGATGACCTCGAGCCGCGCCGGCTCAGAGAGCCCCTCAAGCGCCTCGTGGGGCGGCAAATCCAGACGCCACGACTGTGAACCAGGGCGACGAGCCATCACTCCAGTGTACAGAGACACTGCGCAGACTCAATGCCTCGATGAATCTCGTCACACAAAGGCAAGAAAGCGAGGACTCCGCCCCGCTTCCCGCGACACGTCAGATGTGGAACAATTCCGCATGCCCAATGCCCAATGCCCAATGCCCAAAGCCCAATGCCCAATGCCCAATGCCCAATGCCCAGTGCCCAGTGCCCAGTGCCCAGTGCCTCAGTACTGCCTGACCACGCCACGGACGATGCCCTGGATCGTGCAGAACTTCACACGGATCGGGTCGAAGTCCGGGTTGGCGGGCTGGAGGCGGATGTGGTCGTCTTCCTTGAAGAAGGTCTTGAGCGTGGTCGAGCCATCGGGTAGGAGCGCCACGACCTTGTCGCCGTCGCGGGCGACCTCTGTGCGCTCGACGAGCACGAAGTCGCCGTTGAGAATGCCCTCGTCCTTCATGGACTCGCCATCGACCTTGAGCGCGAACGTCGAATCGGAGCGATCGGTTGACGAGCCGATGACCTCGCCCAGATCGATCTCGTCCTGGCCCGCGACACGCTCGATCGGATAACCCGCAGCGATCTTGCCCACCAGCGGGAACCGCAGAGGCCTCGACTCGTCGGGCACGCTGATCCCCTCAGCGATCGACAAAGAGCGTGCCTTGTTGGGCTCGCGCGTCAGCGCGCCCTTCTGAATCAGCGCTTCGACGTGCTCGAACACGGTGACCTTGCTCACGCCGATCTCGTCGGCGAGCTCCTGCATCGTCGGGGAATAGCCATGCAGAACCCGCCAGTCGCGGATAAGTTTCAGGATGCGGAGTTGCTTCGGTGTGAGATTCATAAACGGTGTCCTTCCTCTTCATCAGCCCGTCCAAGCGAGCCACCCTTGTGTCTGCCACGCCAGCCCCGATCGAACGGATCGAAAGCCGATTCCCCCCGACAACTGGCATCCGCCCACTCGAACCCAGCAACTCGGCCTTCGACGCGACCTCGGTTGCAAGAGCCCTGACTGATACCAATTCTATATCGAACAAAGACCGCGTAAAGGCCACTGCTGGCACTTTGTTCAGCTTTTTCGACCCAGGCCCCTCCTGAGTCCACTCCTTGACAAACGAACCCCCCGGTCCAAGGCGGATCACAGGGTAACAGGTCACGTCCCCCTCGGCCAGTGGCCCAAACATCCGTGCCCGAATCGCTCTGCACGCCCCCAGAACGCCTGGGCCCAAGCGGGTACCGTGCCGATCCCGAGCGGGTGCCGACTTTTCCTTCGCACGAAAGCATAACACTGTGCCAGTTTGCTGCGAAATCTCGTGTTTCATGTGGATAATATCGTCCCGCCACCCAAACGAAACCCAAGGAATCAATGAGCTTGGCCGCAAAATGTGCGGCTTCTGATCACCAAACAAAGATCAACCCTTGCCGCTCTCAATTCGGGTTCTTATCGGACATGATCCTTTGTTCTCGGACCATGACGCGCAATTCTCAGCGCACCCGCTCGATTCGGCTCCCCGAACGCCGAACAAGACCCGCGATTTCCAGCATCGTCACCGCCTGCCCGATCGCCGACATCTCAAGCCCCGTGGCGAGCCCGATCTGATCGGGCGTCCGCCCTTCCGCGCACGCCTCAAAGACCAGCCGCCCCGCATCGCCCCCCGGGATCGACGCGGGCTCGGCCCGCTCGGGCGTGTACCGGGCCTCGTGCGTCCCCCCGTGCGCGTGCCACGCCGGCGCCTCGAGCGCGTCCACAATGTCCCCGGGCGTCGTCACCATCTGGGCCCCGCCCGACTTGAGCAGATCGAGCGACCCCTCGCACGACTCGCTGTCCACGCGCCCCGGCAGCGCAAAGACCTCCCGCCCGTGGTCCTCGACCGCCTGTCTCGCCGTGATCAGCGCCCCCGACTTCCGCCCCGCCTCGACCACCAGCACCCCCAGCGACATGCCCGAGATCAGCCGGTTCCGAGCCGGGAAGTTCCGCGCCTCGGGCGGCGCATCGCAACACAGCTCTGACACGATCGCGCCGCGTCCCTCTTCCACGATCGCGTCGAAAAGCCCCAGATTCTCCGGCGGATAACAGTGCCCGAGCCCGCACCCGAGCACCACGAGCGTCCGCCCGCCCGCCTGCACCGCGCCGCGGTGGGCCGCCGTGTCGATCCCCCGCGCCCCGCCCGAAACGATCGTGATCCCCCGGTGCGCCAGGTGCGTCGCAAACCGCGCCGACTGCTCGAGCCCGTACGTCGAGCACCGTCGCGAACCCACGACACCCAGCGCGAACCGATCGACCTCCAGAATCTCGCCCCGCACAAAGAGCACCAGCGGCGCATCGGGCAGCGGCGCCAAAAGCGACGGGTACCCCGCCTCGCCCCGCCCGACGATCCGCGCCTCGACCTTCGCGGCTTTCTCGAACTCCTTCTCCGCAGCGCCAAGCGCCTTGCCCTTGTGCTTGACCACGCTCGACGCCACGCCCGGCCCCACCCCCTCGATGCGCTCGAGCTCCCGCTGCGACGCGCTCAGAATCTCCCGGGGCGAGCCGAAGTGCTCAAGCAACCGACGCGATCGCACCGGCCCCAATCCGGGGATGAGCGTCAGGGCAACCAGTTCAAGGGTGTCGCTGGCGATGTTCGGCATGCGGTCAGTGTAGCAAGTGACCAGTTCCCGGTGTCCGCACATCCCACCCGCTCGGTTGAGTTGTATCGTAACCGGACAGGAATCGGGCGCGAGAGCGCCGGGCCAAGGAGGCGGGCTTGCGGCAAGGTGTGGCATCACATCCCGGGCAATCGGACACGGGCAGCGCCCTGCGCCTCTTGGTCTGCCTGCTCGCCGGTGCGCTGCTCGCCACCGCCCTGATGGTCGCCTGGTCCTGCCGAACCACGCGATCGGGCATCGTCCCAAGCTCGGGCCTTTCGGGCGGGCTCAGCATCACCAGCGCCGACGGCGCCGCGGCGCGACCCGAGCCCATGATGCGCATCCGCATCGCGCGACAGGTCGAGTCGGCCACGATCGACGGCCGGGGCCCCTGGCTTGTCGCGGTCGAGGGCTCCCGCACGGGTGAGATCCTCGCCGGGCCCGTCACGATCACCAACTCCTCGGGCGGCGTCCGCGTCGCCGACGCCTACGAACGCGTCCGAGGCTTCGGCCCGGGCACGCCCGTCTATGTAGGCCCCGTGCTCCGCCAGTCCGACCGCACGGGCGACGAGATCGTCAACCTCAACAAGTCCCGCTACCCAGGCACGCTCCGCATCCTGCCCTCGCAGGACGAGCCCGAGCGCCTCGACGTCATCAACGTCGTCGAGATCGAACGCTACATCCCGGGCGTGATCAGCAAGGAAATTTTCCCGCACTGGGACGAGAAGGCCTTCATGGCCCAGGCCGTCGCCGCCAGGACGTACGCCCTGCAGCGCCGCGAATCGGCGCGCAAAGCCAACAGACCCTTCGACGTCGACGACTCCGAGGTCGATCAGGTTTATGGCGGGCTCACCGGCCAGCGCGTCGCGCTCCGGGCCGCCGACGCGACGCGGGGCGTTGTGCTCACTTCGGGGAACCGGCTCGCCGAGGCGTACTACGCCGCGATCTGCGGCGGGCACCCCGCGCTCCCCGAGGAGATCTGGCCCCCCAACGTCGCCACCCCCGTCGTGCAGAAAGTCGGGTACGCCCCGCCCGCAGCAAACCCCGCGAACGCCAGTCTCTCGCGAGAGATCCTGTGCCAGAAATCGCCGCTTTATGAGTGGGAAGTCGCAAGGCGCACCGACGAGCTGACCAAACGACTTCAGGCCTGGGGCAAGGACAGAGGCCACGAGCTCGGCTCACTCGGCATGGTCGCCAAGGTGGACATCATCGATCGCACGCAGACGGGACGATCGATGACGGTGAAGGTGACCGACACCTCGGGCAAGTCGGTGACGATGACCGCCGAGCAGTTCCGCACCGCAGCCAACTTCCCCACACCCGCGCTCAAGGACGTGCCCACGATCGCTCGCGTCAACAGCAACGACTTCACCGTCGAGGTCGGGCGCACGGTCACGGTGATCGACGGCCGAGGCCACGGCCACGGCGTGGGCCTTTGCCAGTACTGCATGCAGGGCATGGCATCCCGGGGCGACGACTGGCACACGATCCTCAAGTCGTTCTACCCGCAGTACACGATCATGCGGATCTACTGAGCCGCGCCAAATTCCAGCAAGATCTACAGCAATATGTCAATCAGCCGACCCGCGGCGATCGAGCTCTGGATCTCGTACCGGAACTCCACCCGGCGCACCGTCTCGGTCCTGGGCATCTCGGGCCGCGTCACCCGGCGATCGGGCTCCCGCTCCCGCTCCGGGCACGGAGGGCGCTCATCGGCTTCGCACGCCCGCTGGCAATCCCGGCTCATCTCGAACGTGTCATGCTCGCGGTTGGACTTGTGCAAATAGTCCGCGAACGGGATCGGGCGATCGGCGCACGAGGCCTGCCTGACAGAGGGGTGGCAGGGCTCGATCGAGCGGTCGTGATGGTGGGCTCCGATGCGCACGGATAGATGGGTTGCGAGGCGGGTGCCGACGCGCCGCGTCCGGGAATCTCGCGAATCGGCGGGCGGTGGGAGCGTCATGGGCCCGAGCGGGGCGAAGTGCCCGCCCGGACAGGCGGCGGTGTTGCCAAGCCGCCACACGCGGCGTTGGATGGTGCCCACACCCACAGGGAGCACGCGTGCGGACCGACGAGCTCGATTTCGAACTGCCCGAATCGCTGATCGCCCGCGAGCCGGTGAGCCCGCGCGACTCGGCCCGCCTGCTCGTCGTCAGCCGATCAGACGAGTCGGTCCTTGAGCACCGGTGGGTCTCGGACTTGCCCGCGTTCCTGCGCGCAGGCGACGTGCTCGTCTTCAACACGACCAAGGTCCTGCCCGCGCGGTTCACGGGCGTGAACCTCGATACGGGGGGCAAGGTCGCCGGGCTCTATCTGGAGCACGCGCCCGAAATAGATCACTGGCGCGTGCTCGTCAAGATGCGCCGGTATCGCCCCGGCGCGCGGATCGGGCTCGATCTCCGCAGGGGCCAGACCGAACCCGTCACGCTCGAACTCGTCCGGCGCGAATCAGACGACGGCGTCTGGCTCGTGCGCGTTACCGGGGGCGAGGGGGCACTCGAGCGAGCGGGCTTGCCGCCGCTCCCGCCCTACATCCTGTCGGCCAGGCGCCACGCGGGCGAGGCCGAGCACCGCGACGAGGACGAGCGCGTCTACCAGACGGTCTATGCACAGGAATCGGGCAGTGTCGCCGCCCCGACGGCGGGGCTCCACTTCACACCCGAGCTGCTGGGCTCGCTCGCCGCGCAAGGCGTCGGGCGCGCGGACGTGACGCTCCACGTCGGGCGAGGCACGTTCCAGCCCGTCGAGGTGGACGAGCTCGAATCTCACCCGATGCACTCCGAGCACTGCCGGATGGAGCCCGGGGTCCTGGATCGGCTTGGGCGGGCAAGGGCAGCGGGCGGCCGGGTGATCCCGGTGGGCTCGACGAGCTGCCGAACGATCGAGTCCTTCGCGGGCCGGGGTGTGGAATCGGGCGAGCTGGACACGGATCTGCTGATCTCGCCCGGGTATGCGTGGAAGGTGACGGACGGGCTGATGACCAACTTCCACCTGCCCCGCTCGACGCTCATCGCGATGGTGTCGGCTCTCTTCCCGGGCGGCGCGGATCGGGTGCGTGAGATCTACGCCGAGGCGATCCGGGAGCAGTACCGGTTTTTCAGCTTCGGGGACGCGATGCTGATCCTGCCTTAGTTCATCCGGTGCCACGGCTTGTCCGTCCTCGGCAAGCCGTGCGAGGGATGTGAATCGGCACGGGTTGCCCTGCGGGACAACCCGTGGCACCCGATGGGTGGGTGTATGATTGTGTGCGTGCAGAGCGGGGAACGGAAGCCCTGCCGCGCGGGGTGCGTTCCATGGAACTGGGCAGGCTCATCGAAACCCTGGACATCGAGCCGGTGTCCGGTTCGGCTTCGGGCGTGCGCATCAGCGATCTGACCGACGACAGCCGCACCGTGCTCCCGGGCTCGCTCTTCGTCGCCAGGCCCGGCGTGCGCGACGACGGAAGGAAATACATCAAGCAGGCCGTGCGCGACGGCGCGGTCGCGGTTCTGACCGACGCCGAGGGCGCCAAACTCGTCGACACGCGCCACGCGGTCGCGCTCGTTACGAAAGACGTTCCGCAGGTCGCGGCACAGCTCGCCGAGCGATTCCACGGCAACCCCACCAGCACACTCAAGCTCGTCGGCATCACGGGCACCAACGGCAAGACCACCGTCGCCCACCTCGTCCACGGCATCATGAACCACGCGGGCGTGCGCACCGGGCTCATCGGGACCGTCGAGATCGACGACGGCCGCGAGATCGCGCAGGCCGAGATGACCACGCCCCCGGCGATCGAGCTGAGCCGAACCTTGGCGCTCATGGCCGACGCGGGCTGCAAGGCGGCGGTCATCGAGGCGTCGAGCCACGCGCTCGACCAACGCCGCGTCGGCGGGCTCGCCTTCGACATCGGCGTCTTCACCACGCTCGGCACGGACCACATGGACTACCACGCCGATCGCGACGACTATCTGAGAGCCAAGCAGCGCCTGTTCCAGATGCTGCCCGAGAAGGGCGTCGCGGTTGTGAACGCCGACGACCCCGCCTGCGCCGAGATGATCGGGGGCTGCAAAGCACGGATCGGGCGCTGCTCGATGGTCAAGGGCGACTGGACGGTGCGCGTGATCAAGCGCCGGATCGACGGCATCCGCGTGCAGATCACAGGTCCGGCGGGCACGATCGAGGCGAGTCTCCCGCTCATGGGCGACCACAACGCGATGAACCTGCTCGAAGCCGTCGCGGTGGCGCACGAACTCGGGGTGGAGAGCGAGGCGATCGCCGCGGCTCTGGCGCACCCGAAGCTCCCGAGGGGAAGGCTTGAGCGCGTGCCGGGCAAGGGTGATGTCGACGTGTTCATCGATTTCGCGCACACGCCCGACGCACTGGAGCGCACGCTGACCGAGATGCGCCGGGCGATGAACGAATCGCACCACCAGGGCTCGCTCTGGGTCGTCTTCGGTTGCGGCGGGAACAAGGACACCACCAAGCGCCCCGTCATGGGCAAGATCGCAGGCGACCTCGCGGACAAAGTCATCCTCACGAGCGACAACCCGCGGACTGAGCGTCCCGAGGCGATCGTCGAGGAGATCTTCGAGGGCGTCGATCCCGCAAGGCGCTCGGACGTCGTCAGGCTGTCCGACCGGGCGGAGGCGATCGTGCGAGCGGTTGCGGACGCCGAGCCGGGCGATGTCGTGATCATCGCGGGCAAGGGCCACGAGCGGTTCCAGGAGCTCTGCGACGAGCAGGGGCACAAGGTTGTGCGCGAGTTCGACGATGTGTCGCTCGCCAGCGCGTGCCTGCGCGGACGGGCGAGCGTGCAATGAGTTTCTGGACACCCGAATCGATCCGAGCCGCGGTGGGGGGGACGTACATCGCCCGCGCCCAGGCCGTGAGCCTGGCCGGTGGCGTCTCGATCGACACACGCACGCTCAAACCCGGGCAGATCTTCGCCGCCTTCAAAGGCGAGCACGCCAACGGCCACACTTACCTGCACGAGGCGCGTCAGGCGGGCAGCACGCTCGCCCTCGTCGAGCGGGGACGCGACCTGCCAGAGCCTGCGCCCGAGGGGATGACGCTCATCGAGGTCGACTCGACACGGGCGGCCCTGGGCAAACTTGCGAGGGCGTATCGAAGGACGCTCACTTCGACGCGTGTGGTCGCCGTTACGGGCTCCAACGGCAAAACCACGACCGTCAGGCTCATCGACCAGGTGCTCGGCTCGCAGCTCCGCGGGTCGGCTTCGATCAAGAGCTTCAACAACGACATCGGGCTCCCGCTCACGATTCTGGCTGCAAAGCCGACGGACCAGTACGTCGTCTGCGAGGCGGGCATGAGCAGCCCGGGCGAGATCGCCTATCTCGCACAGATTGCTTCGCCCGACATCGCGGTGATCACCAGCATCGGGCGCGCGCACCTGGAGAAGCTGGGCTCCCAGCAGGCGATCGCGCGCGAGAAGGCGTCGCTCCTCCAGGGGCTCTCCCACGGCGGGCTCGGCGTCGTGCCTGCGGGCGCGCCGGACTTGGAAGGGTTCCTTCGGGCGGATGTGTCGTACGTCCGGTTCGGGGTGGAAGAGGACGCGGACCTCCGCGTCTTTGAGATCGAAACCCACCCGAGGGGCGTGCGCTTTGCGACCAACGGCGGGCAGCGGTACGAGCTTCCGCTTTTGGGCGCTCACAACGCACTCAACGCTGCCGCGGCGATCGCGGTGGCGCGCAGGCTGGGTTTGAGCGAGACGCAGATCGCCGAGGCACTCCGCTCGGCGCGTGGCGCGGAGATGCGGCTCGATCGGCGCACGATCGCGGGCATCGATGTCATCAACGACGCCTACAACGCCAACCCCACCTCCGTCCGCGCCGCACTCGAAACGCTCGCCCAGGTCGAATGGGCCGGTCGCAAGATCATCGTCCTCGGGGAGATGCGAGAACTCGGAGACGCATCGCCCGATGCTCACCGCGCGATGAAGGACCTCGCGGCATCGCTAGCGTCTTGGCGGTCCTACTTCGTCGGCGAATCGTACAGGTCCGACCGGAACTGGTTCGCAACGTCGGCAGACGCAGGTACCGCAATTGCGCAACAACTCGAACCGGGCGACCTGGTCCTGATCAAGGGCTCGCGCGGCACACGCATGGAAAAGATCGAGCAGGCGATCGAGGCGAGGTTCAACACATAATGCTCTACTGGCTCACCAGTCATTTTCAGCAGGCCCTGGAAGATTCGCACTTCGGTTTTCTACGCGTCTTTCACAAGTTCATCACCTTCCAGGCGGTCGCGGCGGTGCTGTTTTCGTTCCTGACGGTGATGCTCGCCGCCCCGCGCGTTATCGGGTGGTTGAGGCGTCAGAAAATCGGCGACAACCCCAACTTCGACGAAGCCCAAATGAACGAGTTGATGACCAGCAAGCGCGGCACGCCCACGATGGGCGGCCTGCTGATCATCGTCGCGATCACCTCGGCGGCGCTCCTGCTGGCCGACCTCAGCAACTTTTACGTGATCATGGCGTTGGTCGCCCTGCTGTGGCTGGGCGCGGTCGGGGCGGTCGACGACTGGTTAAAGCTGACCGCCGCACGACGCGAGAAGGGATCGCGACAGGGCCTGACTGGCTTGGAGAAGCTCCTGTTCCAGATCGGGCTCGCACTGATCCTCTGCTACTTCACCTGGAACTACGGACAGCACCTGGTGCCCGCGAAGTCGCTTTACGTCCCGTTCATTCAGGGCCCGGTGCTCGAACTCAACTTCTACACCTACGTCATCTTCGGCACGCTCGTGATCGTGGGCTCGAGCAACGCGGTCAACCTGACCGACGGCCTCGACGGCCTGGCGGCCGGTTGCATGACGCTCACGGCGTGCTCGTTCATCGTGCTCTCGATCATCGTCGGCGACATCGGGCTTTCCTCGGCGCTCCTGTTCCACCACCTCCCCGCCGCCGGTCAGATGGCGGTCTTCGCCGGAGCGATCCTCGGGGCGTGCATGGGGTTTCTGTGGTTCAACTGCAACCCCGCCCGCGTCTTCATGGGCGACACCGGCTCGCTCGCGCTCGGCGGGCTGATCGGGTACATCGCGATCGTCATCCGACAGGAACTCATGCTCCTGATCATCGGCGGCGTCTTCGTCGCCGAGGCGATGTCGGTCATGCTGCAGGTGGGCTATTTCAAGTACACCCGCAAGCGCTTCGGCGAAGGCCGCCGCATCTTCCTGATGTCGCCTTTGCACCACCACTTCCAGAAAAGAGGCTGGACCGAGACGCAGGTCGTCGTCCGCTTCTGGATCATC
>JBGSIX010000259.1:0-14474 GCA_041742315.1 Phycisphaerales bacterium
GCTGCCGGGCGTTCGGCACATCATCGCCGTCGGCGCGGGCAAGGGAGGTGTTGGCAAGTCCACCGTCGCCGTCAACCTCGCCGTGGCGCTCGCGCGTCAGGGCCACGCGGTGGGCCTCATGGACGGGGACATCTACGGCCCGTCACTCCCCACACTCCTCGGGCTCGCCGCGATGGAGATGGTCGTCCGCGAGCGGCTCATCGAGCCTTTCTATGTGCACGGCGTCAAAGCCGTCACCATCGGCAAGATGGTCGACCCCGAGAAGCCGCTGATCTGGCGCGGCCCGATGGCGCACGGCGCGTTCAAGCAGCTCTCCGAGCAGGCCAACTGGGGCGAGCTCGACTACCTCATCATCGATCTCCCGCCCGGCACGGGCGATGTGCCGCTGACGATGGCGCAGAGCCTGCAGCTCTCGGGCGCGGTGATCGTTTGCACGCCACAGAAAGTCGCGCAGGACGACGCGGTCCGCGCCGCCCGCATGTTCCAGCAGCTCGGCGTCGACATCCTGGGCGTCGTCGAGAACATGAGTGAGTTCATCGGCGACGACGGCAAGCACTACGACATCTTCGGCAAGGGCGGCGCCGAGACCATGGCCCAGAGGCTCGGCCTGCCGTACCTTGGCGACATCCCCATCACCATGGCGCTCCGCACCAACTCCGACGCGGGCAACCCGAGCGCCAACTTCGGCCCAGAAACCGCCGGCGGCGAGGCCCTGCCCCGGGCACTTGTGAAGCTCGCCGAGAACCTCGAGAGCCAGCTCACACTCGCGGCGATGCGCTCCGGGCGGGCCAAGCCCAAGCTCACCATCAGCTGACACACAGCGAACCTTGCGAACACTCGGTCAAGTATGCCGAACTCAGCGGCAACCCGAGCGCGGAATAGGCAAAGACGCCGGGTGCCGACTCATGGTCAAAACAGCCCTTGTGCGAAGAAAACTCCCCTGACACCGAGTGCCCGGATATGCTCTGCCCATGCTGAGCAAGATCACTCTGAAACTGAAATCTAAGAAGACAGGCAAGGCTGTTGAGTTTGTACCTGGCCGGATAGTGGTAGTCGTCGGACCCAATGGCTCAGGGAAGACCCGGCTCTTAAATGAGACAGGTTCAATGTTCAACATAGGTGGCTCCCGCCAAGATTCATGGCGAGAGAAACGCATTGTTGTTGACGACGTGCAACTATCTGAACAACTACAAGCGAGCACACTACAAGACATGCTCGGAACCGAATCCGTACTACATAATGAAATTAAGTACACCTCATCACTGACAAACAAAGAGGGCGAGCGACATGTGTTGTCCTACCCGAAGATGCCCGAGATGGGATTTGGACGGGAACAGGCCCACACCGAACTGCGGGAGTGGGTAAAACAGCCGAGTATTTATAGGTCATTAATGGCAAGCCTGCCGGGCAGAGAGCGGCAGTCGATTGTGCAGCAGAATAATCCAAACCCTCAGCAGAAGAGCATTGTCCCCTTGTATGATGTTGGCTTCTCGGATCTACAAAGAACTAAATTTACAAAGCTTCTATCCGAAGCGTTGGGTTTGTATCCTGTGTTTGATTTTTTGTCCGGCAAAGTGTCATTACGATTATCGCCCGTGCCCGTACCCGATCATGTCCAGATGACTGCGAGAGACGTGGCGCAAGATTTCATGGGCCAACTGGAGCACGTTACAAACTTAAGTGACGGCCATCAATCCGTAGCCGGACTATTTCTCGCATGTACTGCGTCGCAGTATCGTCTGCTTCTAATTGATGAAACAGAAGCATTCCTCCACCCTCCGCTTCAGCGTTTAGTCGGAAAAAGAATTGCAGAACTTGCGGATGAAAACGATGGGACATTGATTGCAGTTACCCATAGCGACAGTGTCCTCGAGGGCTGCCTTGCGACAGGGCTGCCCCTGACAATACTCCGAATGAACAATGAAGGCGGAGAGTACTCTGCTGAAGTACTAGATCCCGAAATGGTTCGGATCTTCACTCGGCGCCCAATCCTACGGGCCACATCGGCATTAGAAGCCCTCTTCTGCCAGACTGCTGTAGTATGTGAAGGCGAGTCTGATTACGTAGTCTACTCTGAAATCAATCACAGGCTGGAGCAGGCGAAAGATAGGGCCGTACCTGATTCCAAGTTTATATCAACGTTTGGAAAAAACAAAGTGCATCACGTCATTAAGCCGCTCCGCCAGATGGGCATTCCTGCGGCCGCTGTTTGCGACTTTGATCTCCTCACGGGGGACGGTTTTGCATCCTTGATGGAAGCCGCGAATATGCCGACAACGACACATAGGCAACTGCGGAGCAATGCGGGCACCGCGATACAAAATCTGTCTACGACAGATGCAGACCCAGCAATGCAGGTGGCAGAGCGTAAGAAGCTTGCCAAGAATCTCGGGCTTAATGCATTCACCGGCAATGATCGCGTATTGATGCGTGATGTGCTCGATGCGTGCGCTCAGTATGGGGTGTTCATCTGCCCAGTCGGCGAGATCGAACAGTGGTACCCCGCGTGTACCGCCAAAGAGCGATTCGTGACTGAGTACTTTGATTACCTCGGCGACGATCCCGAGAGCCCCGACTACAAGAAGCCAGCCAAAGACGGCATCTGGCAGTTCATGCGCGACATCGCAGCCTGGACGAAGGACCCAATTCGCAAAGGCATGCCCTACGACAAGGGAGCATGAGGGCAAGGGAACCCTCTCCTAGCGTGCACACCCGCCGACTTCTCGGCCTGGATCGCCAACTTCAACGCCGGATGCTGAACACGAGCCTTGTGTCCCCGCCGCACACTCTTTATCGTGGAACGTGTGAAAGGGGGTATTTCCATGCTCGCACGCCGATCGCTCGCACTCGCCGCGGCTTTGCCGCTCTCCGCCATCGCCCAGCCCGATGAGCCCACGCTCTTCGTGGCGCATTACTACTCGCTCGGGGCGACGGTCGCGACGTTCGTGATCAACCCCGACGGCACGCTCACGCAGGCCGACAACGAGCCCTCGGGCGTCTGGTCCGATTCGCTCGCCATCTCGCCCGATGGCTCGACGCTCTGCGTGGGCAACCCAGCCGGCTCCGACGACGGCTCGTCCACCACCGACCAGGCGTTCTTCTTCCACATCAACGCGGACTCCACACTCACGCCGCTGGGCAGCGTCACGATTCCCAGTTCGCCCCTGGCGATGACGTGGCTCGACAACGACACGATCGTGATCCTTGAGTCCGACCTTTCCAACTCGATCGTGCACACGTACGACGTCGACCTCGAGGTCCCTTCGATCACACCCGTCGACACCGAAGCCACCGGCGGCTTTGCGACGAACTTCGCGATCGACCGTTCGAGATCGATCCTCTTCACGCAGGACTCGTTCAGCAACACGGTGCACCGATACACCTACGACAACGCGGGCAACCTTGCGCCCTCGGGCTCGGTCGGGCAGAGCGCGTACCCGCTCGACCTCGCGCTGGCGCCGGACAGCCGATTCCTCTACTCCGCCGGCGGCATCTCCAACAGCCGGAACAAAGTCACCGGGCACCAGGTCAACGAGGCCGCAAACCCTATTCCACTCACCGAGCTCCCGAACTCGCCCTACATCAGCGCGGGCAACAGCCCCGCCAACATCGCGATCATGCCCGCGGGCGACTTCCTCTTCGTGGGTCACGGCACAGACGCAACCGTGCGCGGATTCGCCATCGACAGCGAAGATGGCTCGCTCACCGCAACCGCTGCGTTCCACGACGTCGGCGCGCAGGGCTCCATCGGCGACATGACGACCTTCGGCAACCTGCTCTTCGTCTCCGACGACACGATCGAAACCTCGGGCGATACCCGGGGCATCCTCGTCTTCGCGGTTGATGCGATGGGCGGCATCGAGCAGGTCGGCCCCAAGTACGACACGGGCACGCCGAGGCCCGAGGGGGACCTCATCGTCTGGGCCCCCGGCGCCCCGCCCTGCGCCGCCGACACCAACGGCGACGGGATGCTCTCGCCCGCAGACTTCACCGCATGGATCGCCGCGTTCAACGCGATGGCGCCCCAGTGCGACCAGAACAGCGACGGCATGTGCACGCCCGCCGATTTCACCGCCTGGATCGCCAACTACAACGCGGGGTGCTGAGAAAGCCCGGTATTGATCAATTATTCATTGAATGAATGCCCGCCCAGGTGTAGCCTGAGTTCTCGTGGGCCCCCGGGAGCACAGGCATGAATCTTCGTAGTGCATGGCCGATTTTCTGCGCCGTATCGATAATCGGGCAGACATATGCCCAGACCGAAATCGGCGGCAACATCAACATCGACACCACGATGTATGCCTTTTTAAGCCCCTATATCGTCACCACACCCATCCTCGTCGGCAACGGCGCGACGCTCACGATCGAACCCGGCTGTGAAGTCCGTGTTTCAGAGGGCCTTGGCATCATCGTCGGCACCTCGACGTCGGGTCCCGGCACCCTGCTCGCCAACGGCACCGCGGAGAACCCGATTGTCTTTACCTCCGCGAACGAAGAACCGATGCCGGGCGACTGGAATTACATCATCCTCTCGCTGAACGCGACCGACACGGTCCTGGACCCCGTGACGGGCGAGTACCTCTCGGGCAGCATCTTTCGGCACGTCACGGTGGAGTACGCGGGCCGGGGATCGGCCGATACGGGCGGGATCACATTACTTCAGTCGAACGTACTCCTCGACCACGTCACCGTCCGGGATATCGCTAATCACGGCTACTACGCCGAGCCCGGAAGCGATGATGTCCACCTCACCATCACCAACAGCAGCTTCCTCCGGTGCGATTCGTTCAGCAACAACGACCCGGGCGGCGGAATCTCAATCAATAACGGGAGCGGGCACCGGCTCTCCAACATCACCATCGATGACTGTACCTCTCTCCGGCACGGCGGCGGTCTCTACCTGGGGGCCGCGGAGAACTCTGTCCTCGAATCCATCTCAATCATGAATTGCTCCACGGCCGACGACGGCGGCGGGGCCTACATCATCGCCTGCGAGGACATGACCATCTCGGACCTGAGCGTCGAGGGCTGCACCGCCGAGCGATACGCGGGCGTCCGGCTTGCCTCCTGCCACAACGCCACGATTACCAGGGCATCGATCACCAACAACGGTGACGATCGTTGCGAGTTCGTTGCGGGTATGAGCGCCAACGGGAATGATATCGTCATCCGCGACAGCTCCATCGCGTACAACAAAACTGGCACACAGTCTTCCTCCAGTATCGGCGGGTTGAGCATCGCAGGCACCGGCGTTCAAATCTTGGGTTGTACAATCGAAGGCAACGAGGCCATGAACGCGGCGGGCGGGATCGAGGTCAACGGCGAGAACGCCGTGATACGCGATTGCATGTTCTATGGCAACAAGGTCACACGAGTTCCAAGCAGCGGCGCGGGCGCTCTCGGCGTTTACCGACTGAACCTGCTCGTTGAGAACTGCCTCTTCGATTCGAACTTCTCAACTGGTATCGGCGGCGCTGTGCTGGCGGACAACTCCACCTCGTTCATCAACTGCGAGTTCTCCAACAACGAAAGTCTCTCCGACGGCGGCGCGATCTACATCGGAGGCACCGGCAATACCATTCTCGGAAGCAACTTCATCGGCAACACCGCCATCCGAGGAGGCGCGATCTTTGTCGGAACTTCGGGTAGAAACCTCACAATCACGGGCGACCTTCCGACGGGCGTGTACAACACCTTCGACGAAAACGCCGCCGAGGAAGGCATCACGATCTACAACGACCTCGCGTTCCGCGCAGATGGCTCGTACGACTTCAACCTCTCGGACAACTGCTGGGGCGACCTGCGACTCGCTCAGGTCGATGGGCAGATATTCGACTACTTCGACGACCCATCCAAGAGCATCGCGGTGGTGAACAGGCTCGCCCCGTGCGCCTGCCCGGCGGACGTGAACTACGACGGCTTCCTCACCCCTGGCGATTTCGTCGCTTGGATCTCCGCCTACTACACCAACAGCGGCCTGGCCGACCAGAACGGGGACGGGGTCGTAACCCCCGCCGACTTCACCGCCTGGGTTGCAAATTACAACGCCGGCTGCTGACCGTGCCCGCCCCTCCCTCGCGACCTACCCTGATCCATGGCGGCCCAGACCACTGACAACCCAGGCATGCTGCTCATCATCAGCGGCCCCAGCGGCGTTGGGAAAACCACCATTACCCGCGCTGTCGAGAGGGCGATCCCCGAGAGCATCTTCAGTGTCAGCGTCACCACCCGCCCTATGACCGCCGCCGACCGGGAGGGCGTGGACTACTTCTTCATCGACGACGCCGACTTCGACCACATGGTCGAGCACGGCGAGCTCCTCGAGCACGCCAATGTCTTCGGCAAGAAGTACGGCACCCCCAGCGCCTGGGTCGACCACGAACTGAGCCGGGGCCGAATCGTCATCCTCGAGATCGACGTCCACGGCGCCGAGCAGGTCAAAGCCAAACGCCCCGAGGCGTTTGCGCTCTTTATCGAGCCGCCCAGCGAAGCCGTCCTGCTCGAACGCCTCCGCGCCCGCCAGCGCGAGGACGAGGCCACGATCCAGCGCCGCTTCGCCGAGGCCAAGCGCGAGATCGCCCGGGCCCGAAGCGGGGGGGTGTACGACGCCTTCCTCGTCAACAACGAACTCAACCAGGCCATCGGCGAGGCCGTGCAACTCGTGAATCAGGCAAGAGCTGCGCTCCGAACCAAGGCCTAAGCCCCCAGTTCAACATGAAACGCCCCCCGGGCCGATGCAACCCCACTGCGGGGAACGTGCGCGGTGCACACCCCGCCCAATGGAGTTTCATCATGCGCAAGACCACGTTCGTCGCGATTCTTCTTGGCGCCCTGGGCGCTCCCGGCGCTCAGGCACAAGACGATCCCGCCCCTCGTGGCGGCATCATCTCAGACACCGACTACAACATCTTCGGCTACGAATCCGAGCCCCTCGAATTCCCCTTCGACGCCGATCGGCCCCGCACGCGCTCGAGCGTGGGCGTCATCCCCGTCGGCCGCTTCAGCATCGAGGGCGGCGCCACCTACACCTTCGACGACGAGGACGACGTCGAGGTCGAAACCGTCTCGGGCCCCGAGCTCATGGTCCGCACGGGCATCATGCCCCGATTCGAGGGCCGCGTCGGCTGGACCGGGTTCCAGCGCGTCGATGTCAGCACCACCGGATTCAGCGAGACCACCGACGGCATCACCGACATGTCCGCCGGCTTCAAGTTCGCCGTCATCGAAGAGAACACCGGCTTCGTTCCCGCGCTCTCCGTCATCGGCGAGGTCAGCATCCCCATCGGCGACGACGATTTCACCACCGACCGCGTCGACCCTTCCGTCGAGCTCGCCTTCGACTACGACAACCTCGACGAGGTGCTCGGCTTCTCGGGCTCCGTCAAGCTCTCCTCCCTCGAGAACCAGACCACCAACGACGAGTACTTCCAGACCGGCGTCGCGCTCAGCTTCGACCAGCGCTGGGACGAGCAGGTCGAGACCTTCGTCGAGTACTTCACATTCCTCAACTCCGACAGCGACGTCAACGACTCCCACTTCGCCCAGACCGGCGCGATCTTCAAGGTCCTGCCCCACGTCACCATCGACGTCCGCGTCGGCGTGGGCCTGACCAACGACTCCACCGATTTGTTCGCCGGCGCCGGCGGCTCCGTCAGCTTCTGACCCCGCGCACCGCCCCACCGCTCACCGCAACGTGTCACGCAACAGAGACAGGCCCCGTGGGAACTCCTCCCCCCGGGGCCTGTTTCGTGTGTGGACTTCTCGATGTGCGAGAGATTTCAGCTCGCAACGGGCTCAGTCGCAGCCCGCGTTGTACGCCGCGATCCAGGCCGTGAAATCGCCTGGCGAGAGCGCCAGGTCGTTGTTCTGATCGGCGATGAAGTCACCCCGGTTGTACGCGGCGAGCCAGGCTGTGAAATCGCCCGTCTCGAGCACGCCGTTGCGGTTCGTGTCCGCCTTGCAGACGCTCCCGGGACGCACGAAGATCGCGCTCGCCGCGATGGGCAGCTCCCACGTGTCCACGAGGATCGAAGTCTCGGCGTCATACACGTCGACCTCGCCGATCGTGCGCGTAAAGAGCGTGAACTCGCCCGTGTAGCCCGCGTCCACGACCTCAGTCGTCACGTAGTACCCGTCATCCGGGCCGCTCGCCCAGAGGATGCGCTTCGCGTTGCCCAGCGTGTCCGCGACGACGAGCGCCTCGGGCCTTGCCGTCAGCGTGCGGATCCCCGCGGGCATCGTGCCGAAGAGTTCCCAGTTCTTGCCCTCGGCCTTCCTGTGGATCTCGCCCGTGTTCGTCCCGACGTACATCATGCTGTCGAAGAGCAGCACGCTCGTCGCGCCCGCGGGCGCTGCGATCGCATCGATTGGGAACCCAACATTCAGCGGCGTACGCGCCATCGTGCCGTCGGCGTTCACGAGGATCGCGTCCTCGCCGTCGATGGCCATGTCCACGATCTGCTGGCCCGTCCACGCGCCGTCGATGAAGTTCCCTGTCACGCCGTCCAGATGCCAAAGCCCGCCGAAGCTGTCGGCGACGAGCATGTCCGAACCCAGAGGCTGGATGCTCACGATCGGCCCGATGCAGAAGCATGCGAAGTAGGTGAACTCGCCCGTGTCCGAGTCGGCGACGTACACCGCGCCAGCGGGGCCGCCCACAAAGATCTGATCGTCCGCGCTGGCGGCCATCGCCGAGGCGGCGAGCAACGCAACCACTGTCCTGGTCATCGTCTGAAACATGGCTATCTCCTGCCACACGAGGGCGGTTTGAGTTTCGGTCTATCCCCCTTGGGGTACGAGCACATCATCAGCCCTTCCCAAGATCCCACAACCCATCTAAACAGATGGTCTTTCAGAGAAACTTTCCCGCTAGTCTATTGAGATGGGTGAATCCGCCCCCATTCCCGACCCCGGCTTGACCCGATCCCGGGCCACCCGGGGGGACATGCGCCGGGTCTTTGAGATCGTCGACGCCTGCCGGGTTTTGGGCGATGACGCCCCCGCCTGGCGCCAAAGGGCGATGGAGGGCCTGATGGGCCTCCTCCCGGCGAGCGTCGCCATTGGCAACGAGCTGGCGGATCTCCGGGACCTGGCGGACAAGGGATGGAAGGGCGTGCCCCCCGGCGCCCCAGCCCGCTCGCCGAGCCACGGCACCATCCGCCTGGGTTTCACGTCCAATAAGCAGCGCAAGGCCTGGGAACGCTACGCCGAGGAAACCCCCGTCCACCGCACGCCCGAGTTCACCACCCTCCTCAAAGCCAACACCCCGAGCGTGACGCGCTCGCGTCGGCAGATCTGGGACGACGCGAGCTGGTACCGCTCCAAGGCCTTCAACGAGATCCACAAAGTCGCGGGCCTGGACGACTACATCATCTCGATCTGCCGCATCCCGGGAACCAGGCGCTCGAGCTCGATCTGGGTCCACCGGGCCCTGGGCGAGCCGCCCTTTGGCCGGCGCGAGTGGTACCTGCTCGACCTCACCCACCGCGAGCTCGCCCGGCACATCGGGGGCCCCGTCGCCAGCACCCTCCAGCCCACGCCCGCCACGCTCACCAATCGCCAGCGCCAAACGCTGGAACTCCTACTGGCGGGCATGACCGAGAAGCAGGCCGCGGCCGCGATGGGCATCAGCACCCCGACCGTGCACGAGTTCGTGCAGGCGATCTACCGCCACTTCGGCGTGCACTCGCGCGCCGAGCTCTCGGCCCACTTCATCCGGCGCTACCGCAGCTCCCTCAACGACGCGCACATCGGCGAGGACGAGGACGACTAGGTTCTGTTTGATGGATCCGGACCACACGACTTTCCGTGCCACCGACCCCGTCTTCGGGGTCGGTGGCTCCCACGCACTGACCCGGAAGACCAGGTCAGTGGCACGAAGAACGATCTGTCAAACAGGGCCTCAACGTCAGCAGCCCATATTGTAGTTCGAGATCCACGCCGTAAAGTCCGCCGGCGTGCAGGAGCCGTCGGCGTTCTGGTCGCACGCGGGCGCCGACGCGTTGAAGGCCGCGATCCAGGCGGTGAAGTCCGCGGGCGTGAGCGCGCCGTCGTCGTTTACATCCGCAAGGCAGGGCTGCGTGAATCGCTCCTCGTAGTAGGCGAGGTAGAGATCATCCACGAAGACCTCGAACACCGCCGGTGTGTAATGGATCTCGTCGATGAACGTCGACTCGGGGCTCGGGAGATCGATGCGCGGGAGCGACGGATCGCCCGGCGGGATGCCCAGCTCCGGGATGCCGTAGGTCACCTGCGCAAAGCCGTAGTACCCCTCGTAGGTGTACCCTGGGATCGTGTCCGCCAGGGCGCGGAGCCTGCTGTCGAGGTCGAGCATGACCTCGTTGACGCGGGCGGGGCTGAAGAACAGGATCGGGCGCAGGAAGTCGTACCCGGTGTGGTAGATCTCCACGTCCGGGCGCACGCTCTGGATGTGGCGGACGATGTCCTCGGTGTCGCCCACGACGCGGCTGAGAAGCGAGTTCACGATCGACTGGTTGTTGATGAAGAGGATGCCGTCGAAGAGGTCGTTGCCCCCGATCGAGAGGTGCACGATCTTCGCGTCCGGATTCGCCAGGAGCGCCGCCGTGATGAAGGGCAGGCCGATCGAGGGGTCGTTCGACGAGAGCTCGTCCGCCCGCGCGCCCTCGATGCCCTCATTGAGCAGGACGATCTCTGGGTGCCCCTGGTCGGCGATCGTCTGCGCCAGCGGCAAGGAGAGCCGATTCGCCCACGAATCGCCGAAGACGATCACATCCGCGTCCTGCGCGAACGCCGAGACCGCCGCCGAAGCCGCCAGAACCGCCGCGAGTGTGTGCTTCATCTCTGCCCTCCGGCAGCAGTCTAACAGGTCGCACTCGCCGCGCACGAAAAAAAGCGGGGACCCAAAGGCCCCCGCATGGATCACAATTCGTACTGGTCCTTCATGCCCAGTGCCCAGTGCCTAATGCCCAGTGCCTCACCCGCAGCCCGCGTTGTAGTTGCTGATCCAGGCCGTGAAGTCCGCGGGCGTGCAGAACCCGTCGCCGTTCTGGTCGCAGCCCGCCGACTGGGCGTTGTACGAGGCGATCCATGCGGTGAAGTCGGCGGGGCTGAGCACGCCGTCGTTGTTGACGTCGGCGACGCACACCGAGGGCACGAACCACTCGAGCGTGAGTTCGACGGGCGTCCAGCCCGCGATCGGTTCCCGCGTCGAGGCGTTGCCCACGTAGACGCGGTACGCGGCGCTGTACACGCCCGGCCCGGTCGCCGAGTACCAGTTATGGGTCATCATGCCGCCCCACTGCCAGATGTTCGATGAGCCGCTCGTTCCGAGAATCGGCGCAAAGCTGAATGCGTCATACACGCTCAGCCCCGGGCTTGTGCCCAGGTTCTCGACGAACACACCCGAGCCCGCCGGCAGGTCGAAAAACCCGTCGGCGAGCCAGCCGAATCGGCCCGAGTAGTGCGTCCCGGTGAGCACGCTCGCCGGGCCCGAGTACACATCGCCCTCGTGGAACAACAACTCAACCGGCTCGGTCACGGGCGTCTCGAATTGAAACTCAAGCGCCTGCCCGTTCTGTGACACGAGCAGGTGGAGCATCGTGCCGCCCAGCACCGGCGTGTCCGCGAGGGCCGAGCCGGCGATGGAAAGCGAAGTCGCGAGAGCAAGAGTCCTTTGCATGATCATGGCATTGTCCTTTCTGTTCGTGGCTTACCGACGGCGGCGCGACGCGGCGAGCCCACCCAGACCGAACAATGCCGCCGACGCGGGCGCGGGCACGGTCTGCCAGCTCAGCGTCACACTCTGCGAGCCAAAGCCCGAAAGAGGCGCGCCCGTGAGGTTGTCACCGATGTAGATGTTCACGGTCATGGCGTACAAGCCCTCGTCGGCCGCGGCGAACCAGGGGTGGTGCATCGTGCCGCCCCACTTCCATGCCGAGTCTGAGCCGGCGGTCCCGAGCATGGGCGCGTAGGTGTGGTTGGCCCGCATGCCGCGCATGCCGCCCTCGTACGCCTCGATCCCGGGCGTGGCGCCGGTCATCTCGATCCAGATCGCCGTGTCCTGGGGCAGGGTGATAAACCCGTCGGCGAGGAAGCCGTACTGGCTTGAGATGTACTTCCCGTCGAGCACGTCCGCTGGGGCGGTGTGCAGGTCGCCGTAGTTGATCATGTCGAGGTTCCCGCCCTCGGTGTGGGCGGTCAGGTCCGTCCCGTCGAACGCGATCAGAACGTGCACCATCGGGTTTTCGAACTGGGGCCAGACCTGCGCGCCGGCGGCGGAGGCAGTGAGGGCAAAGGCGGCAACGATTGTCTTGGTTGTGTGCATTTCAAATACTCTTTCTCTTCTTCAGCGGGGTTGAGTCCGCAAGATGTCAAATAAAAGGGCCAAACGAATCGAACAGGTTGTCAGAGCGAGGCCTTACCAGCCCCGCGGGTCCCAGAGGTCCCGCTTGCGCTCGGAGTTGAAGGTGTCGTCAAATGCCATGACCTCCGCGTGCCCGTCGAGGAAGATGTACCCCTCGCCGGGCTCGAAACGGTTCAGCGCCACGCTGCTGGCCTCGCCCTGGTTGTTCTTCCAGACGTGGGCCATGTGGTGGTCGGACTGCGGAGAGCTTTCCGAAAGATCCGCGAAGAGGATCGTCTCGGAAGGCCGAACCATGCACCGGCAGTGCGTGTAGGGCCGGCGTCTGTCGCCCGACCTTGCCGGGTCGATCTCCCACCACTCAAGCTCGAAGTAGACGCTCTGGCCGAAGCTGTTGACCGGGGTCTGCGTCACACGACGCTCGCCCGGCAGCTGCTCCCGTCGATCCAGCGGCGAGCGGTAGTGCTCGTTGACGATCGAGAGCCACCGCCTCTCGTCGGGTGCGTTCCTGACATCGAACGGCTCGCCCGAGAAGTACTCGTAGAGCGCAAAGTTCCAGGGCATCCCCTTGGGCCAGCCGAACCCGGCCGAGTGCGAGGTGATCTGGATATGCCCCTTGTTGGCGTCGCTGTAGCTGGTGCTGGCCATCCCGAGATCGCGGAGCCTGGACATCGCGAGCACACCACGAGCCCGTGTGCGGGCCTTGCCGAGAGCGGGCAGCAGGATGCCGATGAGCAGTGCGATGATCGCGATGACCACGAGCAACTCGATGAGCGTGAACGCGCGCGTGCGCTGTGCACGTGCCATGGTGTGTCTCCCACGGCGCAGCAGGCCAATTGGGCCAAGCCGCGCCGAAAGCGCGTGTGAACCGGATTGAACACGGAGGTCACACGAGGCGTTTGGGAGGCGGGCTCTGGACATCGAGCCCGCGCGAATCCGCACGGGCCGCGTCATCAAGCCCGAGTCGGCCGAAGGGACTTCCCTCGGCGATCCCGATCACCACCGCAGCCCCATCGAACACGGGCACCGCAGCCAGGAACCACTTCAGATCGGGCGTACACCCGAAGGTCAGAAGCATGGGTTCGTCGTCATTCGCCTGGGCCTGGTTGTGCTCGGCGTGCGCCTTGGCGGCGCAGCAGCACTCGTCGCTCATCGCGCACGCCGACGCCTCGCCGCACTTGCACACCACGCCCGGCTCGCTCGGCACGAACGCGCTGGCGACGAACCTTGGCACGGGGATCGCCGCCAGACTCGCGCACACATAGAGCCCGATCAGGACACCGATGATCGAACTGGATCGCGCAATCTGTCTCATGAACCCCTGCCGCCCAAATCAGAGCGCAGAACGCGCTCCCACGTTCTTATACGCGAGACCGGGCTCAATAGATCACCATATTGGAGAGAATAATCTCCGTGCGCACAACAGACCCGCGGTGTCCACAGGAGATGCGATTCTCAAGATTATCGGGGGAAACCCGCGAGATCACCGCGCGCCGAGCAGGTCCGCGAGCACCGCCATGCGCACCAGCACGCCCGCCGAGACCTGCTTGCGCACCACCGACCTCGGTCCATCGGCGACCGCGCCGTCGAGCTCGAGGCCGCGGTTGATCGGCCCCGGGTGCATCACGATCGCGCCTTGCTTCATCGATTTGGCGCGCATCTCGGTCAGCGCGTAGAGCGAGCGGTACTCGCGCACCGAGCCCACGCCGGGCGGCGAGCCGGGCTTGGCTTCGCCCCCGCCCCCACCAGAACCGTGCCGCTCGAACTGGATCCGCAGCATCTGCACCGCGTCGAGCTCGGGGAGCACCTCGTCCAGATCGCTCGACACGCTGCAGCCCAGGATCTCAAGCGACCTGGGCGCGAGCGGCGCGGGCCCGACGCACACGACCTTGGCGCCCAGCCTCGTCATCACCGCGATGTCCGAGCGCGCGACACGCGAGCTGACGATGTCGCCCACGATCCCCACCCGAAGCCCGGACAGATCGAAGCTCGTCTCCCGGCCGCCCTTGAGCGCCCGGCAGATGGCGTACACGTCGAGCAGGCCCTGCGTCGGGTGCTCGTGCGTACCATCGCCCGCGTTGATCACGGGCACGCGGACGTGCTGGGCGATGTGGTACGCCGCGCCCGAAGCGCC
>JBGSIX010000260.1:0-11103 GCA_041742315.1 Phycisphaerales bacterium
CCGGGCCGCCACGCCCATGGGGCGCGTCGGGCGGCCCCGCGAGGTGGCGGCCGCGATCGCGTTTCTGTCCTCGCCCGCGGCGAGCTACATCACGGGGGCGACGCTGCCGGTGGATGGGGGGATGCTCAGCGCGATGCTGTAACACGCTCGCAACCGCAAATTTAGTCGGCATTCAGCTCCTCGTGCAGATTTTCTTGTACGAGAGTTGCGCTCTGAGTCAATTCTGACTATGGCAGCGCAGCGACCAGATATGCTGCGCCAAGCCGACTGCAACATTTGCGCGGAGTGACACGATGAAACTGCGGCTAACGATCATCCCTCTTTTCATGTGCATGACACTTACCAGCAGTGCTCTTGCGCAAACGGATTACGACGCGGACGAGATCGATCGTGCGACGAAACTGATTGCCGAAGTCAGCCGTGTGTATTCCGAGGCGCCGGCGTTAGTGGATGTGATTCACACGCGATTCGTGATGGAAGGGCGAACGGACCAGGTTTCGACGATCCGTGTCAGGCTTGAGGGGGAGTCTGTGGAGGCGACTGGGATGGTCCCGCCGCAGACGCTGGATGTGTACGGAGTCGACGGTTTCATGTACTTTCGCCTGAATGGTGTTGAGGGCGTGGGCCGGGTGGAGTTGGGCGAGGATCCGCTCGTGAGCGCGAAGCACGCGCTCGGGATCGCGTACCCGTATTTGCCGCCGCAGGTGGTGCTGCGCTGGACGGCGGGCACCAATGGCGCAGGCGATTGGTTCACGCTCGGGATGCTCAAGGATGCCGAGGTTGTTGGGCTCACCGAGATCAGCGACGGGCCGCACGCGCAGCACGAGGTGCTCTTCCGGGGGACTGCCCCACTTCTGGAGAATCGGCCCGGCACTTGCCGGGTCCGAATCGACGACGAAACGAGTCTCGTCCTGAGCATCGTGATCGAGGGCGGCACGGACGGCGAGGAGCCGACCTTCCGCATGACGGCTCAGTGCGAGCCGAAAGTCCTCGACAAGTTCGAGACACCGATCGCGTTCGAGGTCGCCGACGAGGACGTGCGGTTTGTGAGCTTCAAGTCGATGCTCAGCGTGCTCCTGGGCGGGGGCGTGAGCGTCGATCCATCGTTCCCCATCGGCGCCCCGGCCCCGGAGTTCGACCTCGTCGACCATGCGGGCAACAGGCACAGACTGAGCGACTACCGGGGCAGGGTCGTCGTGCTCGACTGGTGGGGCGTCTGGTGCATCGCGTGCCGCCGGGACCTGCCGGGCGTGCAGGCCCTCGCCGAGCGGTACGCGGGTGACGATCGCGTCGTGTTTCTGGCGATGGATGTCGGGGACGACAACGACAAGATGTCGGCGTACTGGGCCGAGCAGGGGTTCACGTTCCCGGCGCTCCAGGACGCCGACGAACTCGCGGGGCTCATGGGCGTGCGAGCGTTCCCAAGCGTCGTTGTGATCGGCCGCGACGGCACGGTCCTGCACACCGAGGCCGGGTCTGCGGGGGATCTGGGGGAGAGGCTGGAGAGGCTGATCGAGTCGGGGGAGTGAGGCTTGAGGATTGATTCCTGTCCTCACCCGCGGCGAGCTCCATCACCGGGGCGTCGCAGCAGGTGGACGGGGGGATGTTGTGTGGGATGCTTTGAGTTTAAAAAGCCATTTATTTCCATTTCCAATAAACATGGTCAGGCTCAAATTGCTCACCATTTTCAATGCAAGATTTTGCAATGATGAAATGCTTTTGCATCATAACGGCAGCACCATAAGATGCCTGATCCGGAGTTCTTAATGTTAGTAACTCACACGCCTCATTAAGGCATCGCAATGCTTCTTCTTGTGATCCACCAGGCCTCACAAACTCACACCATCCAATAGTATGAAGGTGAAACGGGTTTCCCGTTTTATCTTTGATAGCCTTTATCCGAATCCATGCCTCTGCATATTCTTCCGCTTGCGTATAGAAGTATGCGAGGTTATTCCTTGCCCTGTCTATCAGCTTGGAATTCCTCTTGTTTTGCCTCTTATCTTGTTTGATGTGTTCATAGGCTGCTTCAGATTTTTCAATTGCCTTTGATCGCAGCTCAACTGCTGCATCATGCCACTTGGGAATCTGCTCTCCATTCGCCGCAAACGCTCGATGAAATAGCTCTTCAGCAAGATTCCAGTAACATGTTCCCAAGTACAACATCACATCAGCATAAAGACCTTCCGTATCCCACCAACGCCGTATACGCGACTCTCGCAACTTGTAACTCGCCAGCGCCGCCTCGCACATATCAATTGCGCGTTCAGTCTCTCCTTGTCTTGCCAATATATATGACATTCTGAATTTTGCCCAAAAATGCCCAGGATCTTTGCGCAGAACCTTTTCGTACAACTCTCTTGCTCTATTAACAGCATCTGGTGTTGACGGATACAGTTCATCAAGCGCCAGTTCGCAACGTAAAACATTGATAACTTGCTTACGAATAGCCTTTGGCAACCCATCCGCATACTCTCGACTAGCTAGACTTTTATGGACCTCCCGTGCTTTCTTATGCTCTCGCTCATTTGCATAACGAGACGCCAGATCTAATCGCTCTACGATTAGCTGTCCGATATCCTTCGACGGATCAAATTTATAGCTATCTGTTAGTTGAATTGAGTATTTAAACTCATCGGCTCGTGCATCATGCTCTGCAAGTCTGCACGTGTCTAGTAGTCGCTCATTTAGTAAAGTGACTTGACCCATTACTTGGCGGAGATTATCACGAACAGATTTATTAACTTTTCGCTTATACGCTAGATAATGGCTTGTTTCAGCCCAAGCTTCTTCCAGTACCGTTCGCAACTGGACCTCGCAAGACAACGCCGGAAAGACATCATGGAGTCTATCTCGCCGCCGGATGCGACAATTGAGATGGAGGGATGTATATCCGGTCTCCTTCCTCCTAGCTTCTGCCCAACTGTCATCATCCTTTACTTTATGAAACGGAGTGTCATATAAATACCGGTCAACCAACAACTTGTTTTTATCATCCGTCATTATTTCTAAAGAACGAGTTGGTCCCCTGTTGTGGCGTATGGCATCATAAATTCTTTCGACATCATCTGAAAAGAGAACTACGACTCGTAACCCGACTAAATCTGGAACATGAGTAACAACGTCCTGCAAAGTCAAATGAGGATCACTGATGAGATGCTCCAAATTGCCTCTCATCATTTTATTACGCACTTGCGAATATGTTTTTACTCGATGCTTAACTGTATATACTCGCCTGACGCCGCTGATAGAGCTAGATTGCTCCAGTATTGAGTGACATTGTCGCGCAAAGCTATCCAAATGCGTATGCGAATTATGCAATAACTCACTTAATGCAGACATATATTCCCCCCAGAGTAAATGACTACCACTCTGGCCCACCCGAGTAGCGCCCGTAGATATCCGCCATCGCCTGGACCATCTCGCCGAGGGTGCAGTTGGCCAGGGCGCCCTCGACGAGGGCGGGCATGACGTTGCGGTTGTCGCGGCAGGACTCGCGGATGGCGCCCAAGGCCTTCTCGGCGGCGCCGGCGTCGCGTTTGGCCTTGAAGCCCTCGAGGCGGGAGACCTGCTCGGTCTCGACGGAGTCGGGGATGGTGAGGATGTCGATGGGGCGGGATTCCTCGTTGTCGATGTACTCGTTGACGCCGACGATGATGCGGTCCTTGGCCTCGCACTCCTCGCTGAAGCGGTAGCTGGCCTCGGCGATGTGTCGCCGGAAGTAGCCCTTGTTGATGCCGCTGACGACGCCGCGCCCGTAGCCCTGCGTGGGCTGGTAGGCGGGGTGCTCGGCGTTGGGCTGGGCGGCCTTCTTGTGGCCCGGGGCGATGGCCTTGTACTCGCCCATCTCGTCGATCTCGCGGATGAGGTCCAGCGCCTCGGCCTCCATCTGGTCGGTCAGGCTCTCGACGAACCAGGAGCCGCCGAGGGGATCGACGGTGCGCGTGACGCCCGTTTCGTGGGCGAGGATCTGCTGTGTGCGGAGGGCGACCGTCACGGCTTCCTCGGTAGGCAGGCCCAGCGTCTCGTCCATGGAGTCGGTGTGCAGGCTCTGGCATCCGCCGAGGGCGGCGGCCATGGCCTGGTAGGCGACGCGGACGATGTTGTTGAGCGGCTGCTGCTCGGTGAGGCTGCACCCGGCGGTCTGGACGTGGGTCTTCATGTACCACGAGCGCTCGTTCTTGGCGCCGTAGCGCTCGCGCATGACGCGGGCCCAGATGCGCCGGGCGGCGCGGAGCTTGCAGACCTCCTCGAAGAACTCGTTGTGGGAGTTGAAGAAGTAGCTGAGGCGCGGGGCGAACTCGTCGATGTTCATGCCTCGCTCGAGGCAGGCCTCGACGTACTCCGTGCCGTCGCGGAGGGTGAAGGCGAGCTCCTGCGTGGCGGTGCTGCCGGCCTCGCGGATGTGGTAACCCGAGATGGAGACGCTGTTCCAGCGGGGGAGGAACTGGCTCTGGAACTCGATCGTGTCGACGACAAGCTTGACGGAGGGCTCGGGCGGGTAGATGAATTCGTTCTGGGAATGGAACTCCTTGAGGATGTCGTTCTGGAGCGTGCCGCCGAGCGTGTCCCAGCCGATCCCCCGCTGCTTGGCCATGGCCAGGTACATCGCCCAGATGACGGCGGCTGGCCCGTTGATTGTCTGGCTGACGGTGACCTGGTCGATGGGGATGTCGGCGTAGAGGCGGTGCATGTCCTCGATGGTGTCGATGGCGACGCCGCACTTGCCGACCTCGCCCATGCTGAGGACGTCGTCCGAGTCGCGCCCCATGAGGGTGGGCAGGTCGAAGGCGGTCGAGAGGCCCGTGTTGGCCTTGGTGCTCGACTTGGCGGCCTGGAGCAGGTACTTGAAGCGCCGGTTGGTGTCATCGGCGGACCCGAAGCCGGCGAACTGGCGCATGGTCCAGAGTCGGCTGCGGTAGCCCTGCGGGAAGAGGCCGCGGGTGTAGGGGTACTGGCCCGGCTCGGCGATGTCGCGATCGATGGCCTTGAGGGATTCGGCTGGCTGGGCCGGGCCGTAGGAGGGCTCGAGGACGAGGCCGGAGATGGTGACGGCGTGGGGGTCGACGTTGTCGAGGCCCGGACCGGTGATGCGGGTGGAGGTGGTGGACATGAGCTTGCTCCTGCGGGGCGTGTGAGGCCGGGAGGGGTGTATACAGGGGATTCTAGTGTGGGTTGGGGGAGGGGGGAAGGGGTGGGATTCGGGTCAGTTCTGCTGGTTCATCGCCGTGACGACGTAGTCCATATCCGGCTCATCGCCAGTCAGAATATCCGCGCTGAGTGCTGCCCCAGGTGATTTCCCTGCGGGCACGAGCCCACCGTCGTCATTGCCATCGAGTCCGACGGAATACAAGACATACGGACGCTCGCCACGCGGGGCATTAGGCAACAATCGATACTGCCATGTCCTCGGCTCCATCGCGTAAGGATCTTGCGGCAACTCGATCATATATTCAGGCACAAGCTCGTTCAGTGCTGACGGATATCGCCCATGCTCGTATGCGAAGTTCTCGATTGCAAGCATCAGCGCGGCACCAAGCTCAGATGCCTCTTGCATATCACAGGCGTTTCCATAGAACCCTGCTGACACAGATTGATCCATCCAATCACTCAGAGAATCAGGGGCAGCCCAATCACTCGCCATTGACCATGACCTGTACTCAGGTTGTGCAATACGTTGCCATCGAGGCATTTCGACTAATTCCACGCATCTGTCATACCGAGCAACGAATTCATCGCATGCACTTGACCATCTCGGTTGCCAGATCGACGTCATGTTATTTGACCAGTGAGCCGCCGTCCCGGTCACAGGATGCCGAGAAAACTCCACAGGAATAAACCGGCCGGAAGCCGTGAACATCAGCTGCAACTCATCAAGGGATGAGAGCTCCCCGGCTTCGAGTGAATACCGCTTCGATGGAAGATTGGCCTGCCTCAGATACGTATCTCGTAGATCAGGCACAATGCTCGATGGAATGGTGCCATCGATCAGATGCTCGCGGAGTCTCCCCAACGCAACACTCCGGATCCCTGTCCCAGCAATCCGAGCCACGAAGCTCGGCTGCATCATGAGTATGCGCCCGATCGCCAAACAATGCTCGAATGCCAACTGATATCGTTGCCAGTCACCACGGCTTGCAGACCACATCATCGTCGCCTCAAGCGATCGTACGAACCCTCGTGCTTCTCCATAGACAGGGTTCAAGAAGAATGGCGAATCCGGCAGTTGACTGTCCGGTATCTGCATCAAGGCATACCTGGACTCCGCGATCGTATCGAGCCTGTCCAGAATACCGAGCTCACCGAACGATGTGATCGATTCGAGCGCCCATCTCCGATGCATCTCAAGGAGCCGCATTCCTTTCTCTGGTGATTCCTCGATCTGTAAATAATCTTGGCTAATGCTGCTCTTGTAGTAATCGTAATGCGTAATCGCATCGTATCCATACGCAGTCGTCAACCAGTCCCACCCGGTCTCCTCGTCTCGGAACGACGCGAGCTGCTCATCATGGATCTCGATGACTTCTTGCAGTATCGGCCACGCATTCTCTTCACCCCCGACCTGCCACTCCTCGGCGAGCTGGCGGAGCTTCTCGGTGTAGTTGACTTTGATCGCGGGCTTGGCGGTGTAGGCGAAGTACACCTCCATCCCAACCCACCCCAGGAGCAGCACCACCATCGCCAGCACGAGCGTGAGCACCGGGCGGAATCGTGCGGGGCGGGAGGCGTTCAGAGTTGCCATGCGTCCATCATACAGAGCGGCTTATGGGATCGGCTCTGTGAAAATGTAGTCCGTGCCCGCGTAGCCGTTGCGGAGCGCGTCGGGCATGGCCTTCGCGGGGGCGGTGCCGTCGTTGTCCTCGTCGTCGTATCCGATGGAATAGAGGATGTACCCGCAGCCATCCGATTCGGACTCATCGAGCCGGCGGTAGCCGAGCAGACGACCCTCCGATGCGTACGGATCCGTGGGCGAGACATCGAGCCATTCGGGTGTGAGTGCGTGGAGTGATTCGGGGAGCGTCCCCTTTGCGAGTCGGTATCGTTCGATCGCGACCATCACTCGAACGCCGAGTTCATGGAGTTTGATCTGGTCGTCCGAGTCGATCGTCTTGTTGAGCGCCGGCAGCATCACCCTCTGGAGGGGCAGTTTCCAGCTCAGTATGGGGTCGGACCAGGCCGAGCGGTTGTTCTGCCGATCCGAACGTCGTTCGATCAGAGTTTGCTGGGCATAAGCGTTGAGCTTCTTGGTGTACGCTCTGAACCATTCCTCGGTGGCATGCTTGCGCGGGTAGACGATCGAGGCCATGTTCATGATCGCTGGGCCCTGCCCGCCCGAGAAGTCGAGCTGGCGGACGCGGCTCAGGATGAGCCGACCCCGCCTGTCGTGCGTCCACTGGATCGCATCGAGCTGCATGAGAAGCTCGGCGTCGAAGGCGTGGGTGATCGGCGCGACGCGGCTCTGCCGATCGAGCGCGGCCAGGACTCCGTCGAGCGCCTCGGCAGGGAGTCTCTGAGCGATGAGATCATCCTGGAGTTGAGAGATCATGAGAGCTCGGATCGCTATGCCCACGAGGCGATCGATGAGTGTGGCCTGCGCCATCTCGATCCGGCCGATCGCAAGCCCGTGCTCGAGGGATCGAGCGTAGAGGGACCAGTTGCTCTCATGACGCGCCAGGACCATCCTCGCGCGGAGGGCGCGGGCCATGTTGCGGAATGTGCCCAGCTCGGGCAGGAGGATCTCGATCATGATCTGTTGCGTGGTGTCCGGCATGGGTCTGACGGCCTTGCCGCTGGCGGCGATCTCGTCGAGTCGGCGCGTCAGGCCTTTCTCATCCCAAGCGGAGATCGCCCGCTCGCTCATGCGTTTGTGCGCTTCGAGCTGGTCGTACTGCTCCTGCTGAAAGAACCCCTCGCTCGCGGCGGCTTCCTGTTCTTTCAGTTCCTGGAGAGACTTGTCGTACATGAAGTACGCGTCGAAGGAGTAGTTCCCCTTGCCCCACTCGATGCCGGTTTCTTCGTCCTTGAGATCAACGATTGTGTCGCCGAAGAGCTGGGTCGCTTCCATGAGCACGGGCCAGACATCCTCGCCAGGCTCGCCCTCCTGGACGGCTCGGACGAGCTCCTCGGCGAGCCGGCCGTAGTCGATCGTGGGGTTGGGCTTGGCGGTGACTGCGAAAAAGACCTCGAGCCCGAGCCAGGCGAGAACGAGGGCGATGGTGACGAGGATCATCGTCAGGATGGGCCTGAATCGGCCGGGCCTTGTGTGTGACTGGTTCATGGCGCAACCTCCGCGCGTGGCATCATCGCCCGAGATGGATGACACCGCAAACGCAGGCTCATCCCGGGTTAATTCGGCAGGTTGAGGACGAAATCCGTGCCCGGAGCGTCGGCGGTCAAGGCTGCATGGGGCTGATCGGCAGCAGGAATGCCGCCGTTGTCAAGTCCGTCGTACCCAACCGTATAGAGGATGTAGCCGTTCGGATGCAAATCGAGATCGTCTACTAGGCTGTAGCCAAACGGCGTGGATGAATCGGTGTAATGGTCTGGAATTGCCTCCGCGAGCTGGTGGGGTACGAGTTCACCCAGGCCTGACGGCAATGTCCCATATATCGATCGATAAGAGTCGATCGCGAGAACAACTCGGATACCCGCAAGCTGGCACGAGATCTGGTCGTTGGCTTGAACGAGTTTTTCGTATGCTGGTATGAGGATATCAACTGGTGCTTCGTACCACTCGAACTCGGGCTGCGTAAACGGGTCTGCTCGTCGCTTACTCACGCTCTTCATTGCCCAGGTACTGAACTCAGAATGCACAGCATTGAGTTTGCTTGCCAAAGCACCACGGCTCATGATCCGGAGTGTGACATTGCTCTGAAATGTGGAGGCAATGGCCTCCTCTCCAAGCAGAAGCTCGCCATCAAAGAGGCTCTGCAAGGGTGCGATTTGGATCGCATCATAGATCGAGACGAGTTCTGCAATTTCTTTCGATGAAAGATCGGCCTGTGTTAAATGTAATGTATTCGAGATCGAGTGTGCCAATATGGCGTTACCGGTCAATCGCAAAATCGCAACTGGCTGAGTGAGAAAGATTGCCGCCACCTGGACCTGATCGCGGATTATAGCAATTGCCGCTCCTGGATCACCAGACTCAATCGCATCCATCACTTGATACCGACCAACCCGAATAATCTTGCGTATTGCAGAGAGTTCGTCGGTATAGGCAGAACCAAAGAGTTTGCTTCCACTCCATGGATAGACGTATGCAGGAATCTGCCCGAGTTGGTGAAAGTCTTCAAAGAGCCCCGCATCCTCGAAAGCACCCACCCACGCGACGACTCGCTCTTGATCTTCTACCGACAGAGAATCGAACGAATCGAAAGAAGGCTCGCGAAGCCCACTTGCTTCGATGGCGGCCACTTTATTTTCGATGAGCACAGCCTGCTCATATGCACGGAGGTCATCAGGCAAGAGCCCGCCAGCATTTGCTTGAAGTGTTCTAAGTTCTAACGCGTAGTTCTTCGGAGCTAAATCAGACCCGAACCAGATATATCGATTCACCGCCCAGCCAAGCACCGCCAGAAATATCAGTGTGATCAATGAGCCGATATATCTCAACTTTCTCACACCGCATCCCCCAGCCAATGCTCAATACTCGTACACACCCCGCCCGCTCTTGCGGCCCATCCGCCCCGCCACCACCAGCTGGTCGAGTTTCGGGCAGGGGCGGTAGCGCTCCGAGTGCAGGCCCTCGGCGAGGACGTTCATGATGTGGGCGCAGGTATCGAGCCCGATGAAGTCGGCAAGCTCCAAGGGGCCCATCGGGTGGTTGCAGCCGAGCTTCATGATGCCGTCGATGTCCGCGGGCTCGGCGACGCCCTCCATCCAGGCGTAGAAGGCCTCGTTGATCATGGGCATCAGCACGCGGTTGGAGATGAACCCCGCGCGATCGTTGGCGGGCAGGGCGGTCTTGCCCATCGCCTGGGCCAGCGCGATCACGCGCTCGGTCACGCCCCTGTCCGTCGCGAGCCCGTTGATCACCTCGACCAGCTTCATCACGGGCACGGGGAAGAAGAAGTGCATGCCGATCACGCGCTCCGGGCAGTCCGTCGCCGCGGCGATCTCCGTGATGCTGATCGAGCTCGTGTTGCTCGCCAGGATCTGATCGCCCGTGAACATGCCCGCGAGCTGCTTGAAGATCGCCTTCTTGACCTGGGCGTTCTCGACGACGGCCTCGATCACGATGTCCGACTCGGCCAGAGACTTCACATCCGTGACATACGTCAGGCGGCTCTTGGCGGCCTTGACATCCGCCTCGCTCATCTTGCCCTTCTCGACGGCGCGGGCCATGAGCTTGTCGTGGGTGCTCTCGCAGCGGGCGACGGCCTCGGCGGCGGTGTCCATGACCACGGTCTCGAAGCCGCTGATCGCCGCAACCTGGGCGATGCCCCCGCCCATCTGACCCGAACCGACGACACCGACACGCTTGATCTGGCTCATGGCTTCTCCTTCGCTGGCGGGCTCGAATTCGCCCGCCCGAGCATAGGACCGAAGCGGTATACACTCCCCGATGCCACCACTCGATCCCGCCAAGAAGCCCTACCGCCCGAAGAAAGCCCCCGTCTCGCGCACGCTCGCGCCTGTGCCCTCGGGTCTCGTGCGTCCGGAGGAGGGCAAGACGATCACGGCGCTCAAGGCCGCGGACGCCGATGGCCGCGCCATGGGCGTGTATGTGGGCAAGACCCGCGTGGCGCGCGTGGAGACCAACTGGGCGATGGAGGCGGGCGTCCGCGAGGGCGACGCGTGGACGCAGGAGCTGGCAGACAAAATCTACGACGCCGCCAAGCTCCACGCGGCGTACCAGCACGCGCTGCACCTGATGACGGCCCAGCAGCGCTCGGCGTTCAAGCTCGTGCAGAAGCTCAAGCAGTCCGGGCACGAAGAGAGCGACGCGAGAGCCGCGGCGGATCGGCTCCGGGCGCTCGGGCTCATCGACGATGACGCGCTCGCGGAGCGGCTCGCCGAGGACCTGGCTCGCTCTGGCAAGCTCGGGCAGCGCGGCATCGAGAACAAGCTCCGCGCCAAGGGCATCGACGCGAATCTGGC
>JBGSIX010000261.1:0-1938 GCA_041742315.1 Phycisphaerales bacterium
ACGGGAAGCCCGTGCCGTCGTAGGCCTGGTGGTGGTGCAGCACCGCGGCGGCGGCGGCGGGCGGGACGCGCCCTTGCACCATGTTGAACCCGATCTCGACGTGCTTCTGCCACTCCCGGTCGCTCTCATCGTGATGGTCGCGCCAGCGCTGGCGCACCTCGGCGGGCAGCTGCGTCATCCCGATGTCGTGCAGCATGCCCGCCACGCCCAGGGGCGTGACGTCGCGGGCGACGACGGCGGAGACGCGCGCCCGCTGGTGCTCCAGGTAGGTGCCCATCTTCAGGCCCATCAGGACCGCGATGTAGCAGACCGAGCAGGCGTGCTCCAGGTCCTCGTCGCCGCCCGAGGCGACCTCGTCCAGCAGCATGTTCGATTCGGGGTTGTCGATCAGCGACTGTGACAGCGCCGCGACCGTGCGCGCGTAGGCGGAATATTCCAGGTCCGCGTGCGTGCCGCGGTTCAGATCGTCCAGCAGCGTGTGCACCTGCCCCGCGACGGATGCGCGGTGGCGGATCACCTCCGGGGCGGCGTGCTTGAGCAAGAAACTCAGCGGCGGGTACGCGACCCACAGCGTGCGGACCTGCAGCTCGCGCAGGCGCAGGATCGTCCGGCTGTCCAGCTCGTAGCCCGAGCGCAGCAGGACCCGGCTCGGTGATTCCGGGTGGAACACCGGCATCGCCAGCTTCATGCCGGCTTTGGCCGAGATGATCGAGACGCGCAGCACGGCGGGTACACCTCCGCACATACCATCGGTTCGTCGGGGGTCCGGTTTGCCCCAGACCCGGAAAGAGGCGATTACAAGCCGCGTCGCAGGACGTACAGCGCCCCCACATACACAACGTAGAGTCCGAGAAGCAGGAACCCCTCGATCCTGGTGATCCGGCCCCCGATGAACATCACGGGGATGCATGCCAGAGCCGCCCCGAGCATGACCCAGGCGTCGAGCGACCACATGCCATCGGGCACGATCATCGGGTGGGGCGAGACGAGGGTTGTGAGCCCGAGCACGCAGAGGATGTTGAAGATATTGGACCCGAGCACGTTGCCGATGGCGATGTCCGGTTCCTTGCGCAGGGCCGCGACGACCGAGAGCGAGAGCTCGGGGATGCTGGTCCCAAGCGCCACGAGCGTGAGCCCGATGACGGCGTCTGGCACGTTGAGCATCTGCGCGACGGACGTGGCGCCAGCGACGAGCTTGTCGGCGCCGAAGACCAGGAGCGCGATTCCCGCGATCGCGAAGACGATGTTGAGCAGGATCGAGCCCTTCAGGCCCGAGTCGACCTCTTCGGAGAGCTCCGCCGCGGCTCGTTCCATCTCGCGGGCCTGCTCTGGGTCGCGCTTGCCGCTGCGATAGGTGCGCACGATGAAGACCAGAAGCCCGAGAAAGAGCAACGCCCCGCCCCATCGCGGGATGTGCTTTGGGATCATCACGAGCATGGCGGCGATCGTGACCAGGATCATCTGGATCACCTCGCGCCGAACGAGCGAGAGGCGAACGGGGATCGGGCAGATGAGGGCGGCGACGCCCAGGATAAGGCAGATGTTGGCGATGTTGGAGCCGACGACGTTGCCGATGGCAAGGTCGCCGTTGTCGTTGAGGGCAGCCCCGAGCGAGCCGCCCAGCTCCGGCGCGCTGGTCCCGAAGGCGACGACGGTCAGCCCGACCACGAACGAGCTGATGCCCGCCGAGCGCGCGAGTCGCGACGCGCCGCGCACCAGGAGCTCGGACCCGAAGATGAGCGTGATCAGCCCGACGGCCAGCCACACGATCGGCATCAGTGCCACGATTGAATCTCCCCGCTTTGCGATAGAAGCCTGAACTCCGAGGGCAGTCGCGCGATGAGCACGATGATGGCGCGCCTCCGGACCGGCGCGACGCCGCCCAGCTCGACCGAGGTGAGCATCGCCTCGCCCACGGTGGGCACCGCGGGCATGGGC
>JBGSIX010000262.1:0-44113 GCA_041742315.1 Phycisphaerales bacterium
GCGCCCGGGGGCATCGGCTCCCGCGGGCGGCGATCGGGCGCGGATCGACTGGGACAAGGTCTACAACGACGATGGCTCGGTGAACATCGAGGCGCTGCCCGAACGGGTGCGCCAGAGGCTCGAGAACCTGAGCGAGCAGGACCGCAAGAGGGCCGTGGAAGCCCTGAAGAAGCGGTTTGAAACGGGCCAGCGGCTCCGTTCCGGGGATTGAGGCCGAAATATTTCACCCAACACGCCACCAGTTTTGGTGGGTAGATTCCGGGTGAGATCCTCATCTTCTGGGCGATTCATGCGATGCAAAGCCGGTTTTCGCCGGCCTGCTTTCATTTTGGGGAAGGCGCTGTGGTGGTTGAAAGCCAGTGGAAGAGGGTTTGAAACGCCCGATTTGATCGGATAATGTTTGTATATTTGGTTGGTGAATGGTCTGCTTTGAATGTAAAGATGGGAGATCTTGAGGATTTGATGTGCTTCGAATCGAACCGGGCACCCGATAATCCGTACAATTCTCTGATCTCTCTCTCCTCCAGCGGGGTGCCGATTGACGTTGGCACCCTGCTTCTTTTTTGCGCCGAGCGGGATGTCGGTTGACCGGATTCTGAATCTGTCCGCCGACAATCGGAGTGATAGGCTGAGCTTGAGGCCGGTCTTCCCGGCAGGCAGGCGTGTGGAGAGAGACGATGGCGGGCGGCGTGATCGTAGTGACCGGGGCGGCGGGGTTCATCGGGTCGCACCTGTGCCAGGCGCTGATCGCCCGGGGTGACCGGGTGGTCGGGGTGGACAACTTCGACCCCTTCTACGCCCGGGATCTGAAGGAGCGGAACCTGGCCGAGGTCGGGTTATCCGCGCCGGACGGGGCGTTCGAGTTCGTCGAGCTTGATCTGTGTGACCACAACAGACTCGAGAGTCTGTTCGAGCGGGTGAGGCCCGAGGGCGTGGTGCACCTGGCCGCCAAGGCGGGGGTGCGGCCGAGCATCGCCGACCCGATCGGGTACGCGAGGGCGAACGTGATGGCGACGGCCGGCGTGCAGGAGGCGGCCCGCAAATCGGGGGCCGAGCGCCTGGTGGTTGCCTCGTCCAGCTCGGTCTACGGCAACAACGATGTGGCGCCCTTCTCGGAGGAGCACACCGTTGACGCCCCGATCAGCCCCTACGCCGCGACGAAGAAGGCGTGCGAACTCATCGGGCACACGCACTGGCACCTGACCGGGATGCCCACGGCGATGCTGCGGTTCTTTACCGTCTTCGGCCCGAGGCAGCGCCCCGATCTTGCGATCAGCAAGTTCATGCGCCTCGTGCATGCGGGCGAGCCGATCTCGATGTTCGGCGATGGCTCCACGAGCCGGGACTACACGTTTATCGATGACATCATCACGGGCGTGGTCGCGGCGTACGACCAGATCGACCGGTTCGGATACCGGGTGTGGAACCTGGGCGGGGATCACCCGATCCGGCTCGACGAGCTGATCGCCAAGATCGGCGCGGTCGTCGGGCGCGAGCCCGTGATTGAGCGCCAGCCCATGCAGCCGGGCGACGTGGAGCGCACGTGGGCGGACGTGTCGCGGGCGCGGGACGAGCTCGGGTACATCGCGCGCACGAGCGTCGAGGAGGGGCTCGCCCGCCAGTGGGCCTGGCTCCGCGAGCGACTCTGATTCAACGCCGGTTCTGCTGAAGCTCTTTGGGCACGGTGGTGCGCCAGGTTTCGTCGGCTCGGGCGCGCGCCGGGTCGGGGAGCGACTGGTCTGTGATGAGCACGGGGACATAGCCCAGGCGCGCCAATCGCTCGGCGTCCTCTTGCACGCGTGCTGCGGTGATGGCGCCGGGGCGGACGCGGGTGATTTCAGAATACTTGAAGTAAGCCCAGGACTCGTGGCCCGGCAAGAGGAAGTCGGCGAGGTAGTGGGGCGTGGTGAGGCGGTGGAAGTCGGCCTCGTTGCGGGGCTGCTTGGGGACCTGGTAGGCGATGAGGAAGTTGGGGGCGTCGGCCTGGAGGAAGTCGCAGACGGCGGGCTCGGCGACGAAGGTGATCGCAGGGAAGGTGCGTCGCAGGGCGCGGATGAGGCGGCGTTGATCCCAGGCGGGCATGAGCCAGTGGGAGAGGTTGTCCATGCCGATAAGTGTGCAGCCGGCGCGCTGGGCGAGCGTGAGCTGGTCGGCGATGCTTTGCAGGTGGGCGCGGAGGGTCAGGTCGATAGGGACGAGTGTGTCGGGATCCCAGCGATCGGCGTGCTGTGTCGATCGGCCCCACCAGAGCCCGAGTTGGACGCCAGCGTTTGGGATTTCGCTCAGGCGTGAGGAAGTGGTGCGCAGGAGCGGGACATCGTCCCAGCCGGCGGTGAATTGGGGCGGGTAGTTGAGATCTCGGTTTTTGGCGTACAGGCCGCTGGGCGCCCAGAGCATGACGCGCTTGAATCCGGTTTGTTTCTTGATGATGCTGAGATAGGGTCCAAAGCCGTTGAGATCTGGGCGTGTGGACTTGTCGCCCAGAAAGCCTCTTGGGTTGGTGGCGGAGATGGCGCCGACGTTGGCAACCTCGCGCGCCAGGACCGCGTCCGGGTTGCGCGAGTATCCGACGGGGCCGAAGCGTTCCTGGAAGAACGCGCGGTAGGGCAGGATCGTTTCGAGCCAGTCCTGCGCATCGGTTGGCGATGCGGGGAGCTTCGTGCGTTTCATGGTTCGTACTGCAACGGTGTAGGTGCGGGATTTGCCGGGCTCGAGCGATGCGGGGTAGGCAAGGCTCGTGCTTTCGTTGGGGTGGGGCGGCTGCGAGAGATCGAAAGTGACGGTCCAGCCCTCCGCGCCGGGTGGGCCGCGGAAGACCCCGCCGGCGCGGTTGACGCCGACGAGCACGTCGTGCTTGTACTCGGTGACGGGGTAGAGCAGGCTGATGCCCACGGCGACCCGATCGTTCATGAGAACCGCAACGGGGCTGAAGGCTTCGGAGGGATATCGCCAGGCCTGGCTGATATAGGATTCGTGGTTGGCGTTGGCGAGGGTGGAGCCGCGGTGGACACGGAGATACTGGATGTCTGGCCCGAGGGCGAGCGCACCGATGGTCAGGCGTGCGAGCGATTTGGATTGTGTGGAGTTGTTTGTGTAGGTGCAAACAAGGTCGTATCCGGCTTCGCCGAGGGACTTGGTGGTGATTTCAGGTTTGAGCGAGCCGGGCTGCTGCGCGGTGCCCGCGATGGCCATGGTGCGTGGTTCGATGACGGCCTTGCCCTCGATGTTGACGGTCGGACCGCGCTGGGAGGCGTCCGGTGTGGAAACCTGGGCGCGGACGCCAAGCGTACAGAGCATTGCGAGGCAGAACACGGCATATTTTGATCGGTACATGATGTCAGATTCTAGTCGGGAGGATTGGGAGCGGTGATGCGCGATAGGCTTTCCCTGTGAGCAAAGAAGCGGAGTTCCCGAGGAATCGGCGGTGGATCACGCTAACCGCGTGGTTGCTCGCGGTGTTGTCGCTCATCTGGGTCGTTGTGGTGTGGTCGCCGGCGTTCATTGTGAATCGTGCGGCGGCGGGCGAGATCTGGGGCTGGTACTGGGCTGTGGATGTGCTTGCCTCGTTCGCCTCGCCCTCGATGGTGGTGCTTGCGTTGGTTGGCGTCGGTATCGCGGTGTTTCGGCGCAGGGCTCCGGCGGTGCTCGTGCTTCTCGCGTTGATTGCGGTGTGGTTGCTCCCGCTCTCGGTGGCGCGGCTTGGGCGTGCGGACCGTGATGGGCGGGCGTTTCGTGTGCTGACGTACAACTCGTGGACGGGCTCAAAGGAAGTTGGGGCGAAGGAGGCGATGTTCCGCGATGCGGACGCGGATGTGATCGCGATCCTGGAGCCCTCGCTGGCACTCGCGGAGCGGTATGTCTCTGGCGGTGGTGTGCTCGATGGATACTCGTCGGGATGGAAGCCGTCGGCAGCTTGGGGGAGCTGCCCGTTCTTGATGAGCCGGTTCGAGGTGGAGCCGCACGATACAGAACGCGGAGAGGCTCTCCGGATTATCCGTCGGCGGCTGTGGGATCATTTTTACAGGCTCGAGATTGTGCGCACGCCGACGGGAGAAGTGGCGTTTGTGCAGATGCACGCCCGGAGCCCGCGCGGGCGGGGCCGCTGGCGGATCGGCCTGGACCAGTTGCTCGAGGTCGCGGACATCGTGCGCGAGATTCAGGCGCAGACGGGGCTGCCGATCGTGGTGGTGGGTGATTTCAACAGCCCGCCGACGGGTCTGAGGGCGCGAGCCTTTGCGAGGCGTTCGGGGCTGGTGCGAGCGAAGCCCGCGATGCTGCTGGCGGGGTCGTACCCGTCCTGGATGCCAGCGGGTGTGTCGCTTGCGATCGATGGCGTGTACGCGTCGCCTTCGGTGCGGGTGGTCGGCTGGCGTGCGCTCGGGTCGGCGGGTTCGGATCATCGTGCGGTGGCGATTGATCTGGTCGTGGATCAGTTGGACTCGGGATCTGAGCCGTAGGAGGCGGTGTAGTTCGGATCGTAGAGTCCGTCGGCGTGGCCGTCGCCCTGGTGGGTGTCGTGTTCGAGCCCGGGTTGGCTGAAGTCCTTGTCGGTGATGAACCCCATCGCTTTCAGGAGGCGTGCGACGATGATCAGGATGACGAGCGAGCCGAGGACGGCAACGGTGAACTCGAATGCGAAGTTCGGCGATTCGCCGCGCGGGATGCCAATGAGGTTCCCGAGCGAGGCTCCGATTGGCAGCGAGACGAAGGGCTGTGTCGGGGCTCTTTCGAGCACGGCATCGAAGTACCGCACGAACAAGCCAAGCGCGATTGCGTAGACAACGAGCGCATAGAAGCCGCCCTCTGCTGCGGCGTGGCCGATGATCCCCGGGCCGATGGTGAACTCCTCGGGCTTTCCGGTGAGGTTGGCGTCTTTCCAGGCAATCGATGCGAGCGCGTCTGGTTTGTCGGGGTAGATGATGCGTGGGATGGGGATCTGGAAGAAGTACTTGATCGCGTGCATGTGCCTGTATTCGTTGTACTCTGGGTACATCTCCATCAGATGCATCGACCATGCGGCACATTCCTGGCCCGAAGCGATGTCGATCAGGCCCGTGACGGTATCGGCCTGTGCGATCAGAGCGATTCTTGCGAACGGGCTTGAACCCTCGGCGAATGAGCCACGAACCGCGGTGAACTTAGCGACGAGTATGAGCGGGATGAGCCCGAATACTGCGGCGCCGATCAACACTGCAGAAGGTTTGAGGTCTCTCGCTCTGGAATAGTACATGCCCCATGTCAGGCAGCCGGCGATGGCGACGATGGGGCGGCGCCCGAAGACGCCGGTGATGCCGATGGCGATGGCAAGAATGAGCACGAGGAACATCACGCCCGCCGCGGCGGGGTTGAACGGCCGGCGTATCCAGATCCACGCGCCGAGCCCTGCGGCCACGGCGGCGACGGACGTGCCGATGTGGCTCGTGAGGATCGAGACGTACGGGATGAGAATCGACACCCGGAGCACTAGCGCAACGCCGAGGAGGCAGAAGGCGAAGAGCCAGAGTACGGGCTCGCGGGTCTCGCCTCGGATGATCGGGGTCCATCGTGCGAGGCGTTTGGCACCAAATCCCCAGCGGTAGGCCGCCAGGAATACGATCTCGAAAATCACGACCCAGAGGAGGTAGACGCCGGCGATCTTGTTCTGTTCGGACAGGATAAGCTCGCTGGTGAAGCTGTTGAGGTTGTACAGGGAAATCGAGCCGCTGGTGACCTGGTAGAGGGTGAAGCCGACAAGGAAGAAGTTGCGGATGGTCATCAGCGGCGCTTTGCCCGTGAGATAGGGCACGAGGATGAGTGCGCCGTTGATGACCGCGATGAGCACGAGACAGTATGTGACGATGGTGCTCATGGGGTGTGGTCGTTCTCTGCTCTGGTCTCGAGGACGCCGGCGAGGGCGAGCGCTCTGCGTATGCCCATGACAGGATCGGCGGTTCCTCTCCATCGGTCCAGCACGTCGGCCGATCGTGAGCCAAATCGGTCCGCCACACCGGGCTCTGAGACCTCGCGGAGGGCCAGTGTGAGGGGTTCCTGCTCGCCGGGCGGGACGAGAAAGCCGTTGGTGCCCGGTTGGACGAGTTCGACCCCCGCGCCGCAGGCCGTGGTAGTTACGACGGCCAGACCGGCGGCGACGGCCTCGTTGATAATGAGCCCCCAGGGCTCGATCTCGCACGGGTGCACCAGCACATCACTCAGACGGTAGAGGGCGCTGATCGTCTGCTGCTCACCGATGAATCCGGTGAGTGTGATCCGGGCTTTGAGATCTTGCGGGAAGAGCGATTCGATCGCAGTGCGCATCTCGCCCTCTCCGATGACGAGCAAGTCCCAGTCCGGCCGCTCGTGCGCAATCTCAAGGAATGCCGCGACTGCGAGGTCGGGCCGCTTCGCGGGCACAAGCCGTCCGCAAAAGACGAATCGCTTTCTGTTTGGATCGAGCCCGAAGGCTCGCCTTGTGTCTTCGATGGCTTGCTCGGGGAGGCTTCGGATAAGTTCGTAGTCGGGCTCGTATGGGCTGTAAATGATTTTGGATTCGGGCACACCGTAAGCGGTGTAGAAGTCGCGCCCGAGCGAGCCACAGACAAAGACGGCGTCTGCGAGTGATGTGACGTGCCGGATGACGGCGGCTTTGAGGTGTCGCTTCAGGCCAGCGGCGTGATCACCGGCAGCGTTGGAATCGGACCAGAGGAACGTTCTGATGTCGGCGAGGTTGCAGCGTTGGAAAAGGCGGATGAGGCCGATGTCGTTGTAGCCGAGAATGACAGCAGCGCTGACGTGGTTTGCTCTGAGGTACTCAAAGATTCTCGCGCTGCGGCACAGGTTCGCACTTTGGCTCGAGAGCCGGTTGCGATCGACCGCTGACCGGCCCTCGTCGAAGAAGACGGCATTGATGTCAGATTCGTCACGACGAACGCGATGTGTGACTCCCTGAGCGTGGGTATATATTGAGTGTAGCTTGAGTTCTGGGATTTCACGGATGAGTCGACGGTGCAGGGCGTGCCGGTACCACTCCTGCGTGGGCGCGATCATCGCGAGGCCTGGCCTGTTGTCTTGCTCCTGAGTCATCGGGATTGCTTCCGGGCGGCGTCCTGGTACATCGAAGCGTACCGCCTGGCGACGGCGTCTGGATCCAGAGCGTTGAGCACCCACGATCTGCCGGCCCGGCCCATCTCGACGCGTCGTGCGGCGTCGGCGAGAAGCCCGGCGATGGCGTCCGCGAAAGCACCGGCACTCTGCTCGACAATCATGGCCGAGCCCGAGGCTTCAAGCTCGGGCCAGGTGTCGACACCCCGCGTGGTGATCGCCGGTACGCCGCAGGCCAGCGCCTCGGGGAGGACGAAGCCGAAGTTCTCCTGGCTTGTCGGCAGGGCGAAGATGTCGGCGCACTGGTAGAGGCTGACCTTCTCGGTGCCGCGAACCATACCGAGCATGCGGACGCGGTCTTTGAGTCCGAGAGACTTGATCTGCTGCTGGATCTGTGCGGTGTACGCCTCGTCGCCGGTGCCCGCGATGAGAAACTGGGCGTCGACGGTGCTGTCGAGCAGCTGTTTGGCGGCCTCGACCAGGATGTGTACACCTTTCTTCACGTGGACTCGGCTCAGGAACAGAACAACGGGCCGTTCTTGATCGATGCCGAATTCGTCGCGTGCGAGCTCGGGCCCGGGGAGGTTGCGGTAAGGCTCGATATCAAAGACCAGGGGAACCACGACGCCCGTTCCATTGGGATACCAGCGTTTGGACTGATCGAGTTCGGCCTGGGCCGTGCAGTGGACCGCGTAGGCGTTCTCGAGCATGCTGCGCGCAGCGAGTGCGAGAAAGACGCGCTTCTTGAGCGTGCGCTGAGACATCGACCAATCGTCGAGCATGCCGTGGATGCTAATGACGTAGGGCTTGCCGAGCTTTCGGCAGAGCTTGGCGACCGAGAGATTCAGGAGTTCCCAGGGCGTGTGAAGGTGGACGACATCCGAGGCGGCGATGAGTCTTCGGAGCGTTTCCTCGGTCTTTGGTGTGGGTTTGCCGAAAGAGCCGGGCGGGTCGAAGCGGACGACGCGGGGAACACCGGTTCTTCCGGGCGCCCATTCTGATGGGACGTCTTGGGCGTCCCATGTGGCAACGGCGACGTCGTGGCCGTGGGAAGCGAGCGAGCCGGCCAGATCGAGAACAGCGCGGACGACACCTCCAAGTTCGAGGCGGATCGGTGCAGAGACGTGCGTGATCTTGAGGTAGTCGTTCATTGTGCGTCCGCCCCGGTCTGCGCGCTGGCCCATTCGTGGTCGGGTTCGTAGCCGAGTTCTATGAGCAGTTCACCGGCGAGGTGATCGAAGAAGGCGCAATCCTCGGGGGAGAACTGTTCCTGCCAGGTGCGGGGCTCGCCCGGGCCCGGTCTTTCGCCCGGGATGTTGGTGGTCTCGGTGTTGCCGAGGAGTCTTCGGAACCAGCCGTCGTAGCGGTTTTTCATGGCCGGCGGGAGCAGGGGTTCGCGCATGCTCGGGGTCATGCTCAGGAATGCGCCGAGATCCTGGAGCGCATCTTTGGTGTCTTTAACGATGTGATCGTAGCGGATGGTGAAGGAATTCGAAGACCTCTGCCACGCGCGCACGTGCTTGTCCCAGTAGGCGGGCCTGACCAGGCCCTCCCACTGTGTGCGCATGAATTCAGAGAATGATCCGCGAGCTTCGGCGTTCCAGGGCATCTCGAATCGTTTTAGCGAGAGCATGACGCTCCGTCCGTCTCGGACGACTGAGATGATCTGGGCGCGTTCGTAGATACGTTCGACGATGGGGCGGAACTCGGGTTTGCAGAGCGTCACATCGGGGAGCGTGTGTGTTTTGATGATGGGCCGCGGGTTGCGGGTGAGCAGACGTAGGGCCTCGTCGGTCGTCATCGGGTTGTGGTGGCCCGGGTTGAAGCTGTCCATATCGACGTAGAGGTGATGGAGTGTTTCGAGCGGGCGGAGCCTTGGGTTGGTCTCTGGGAAGTGTCTGCGGAGGAGATCGATGGTGAGGTGTGTCCCCGAGCGCATATGGCTGGCGACGATGATGGGTCTGCCGATGGCGTCGAGCTGTTTGGGATCGATGCTCATGCTTTGCGTTCGCTCGTAAAGGGTTCGCGTTTGGCGATCGGTTTGGCGGGGTTGCCGCCGTAGATGGTCCAGGGATCCAGGTCCTTGAATGCGCAGGCGCGGGCGCCGAGGATGGCGCCCTCATTCACGGTCAGACCCGGCCCGACGAAGGCGTCGGCGGCGATCCAGGCGTCGTCCTTGATCGTGATGGGCGGGCGCGTCAGTGGGAGGTCTGGTCGTGTGTGATCGTGGGAGCCGGCGCAGATGTGGGCGTGCTGGGAGATGCTGACGCGGTCGCCGATGGTGACGGGGCCGAGGCAGTAGAGGATGACGCCATCGCCGGCGCTGGATTCCCGGCCCATGGAGAGGTTCCAGGGGCACTCGACGCGGACGGTGCGCCGGATGCGGACGACGGGGTGGAGTCGGGCGCCGAAGCGCGTGAGGAGGAAGCGTCGCCAGCCGTACCAGGTGTGGAAGGAGAAGCGGAAGAGCGTGCCCTGAACGACGGCCCAGAGGAGTCTGCCGACCTTCTCGCGAGCAGAGTAGGGGCTGATGCCTCTGCTTTCGGCGCGTGGGATATCGGGGTTCATGGCGCACCCCCGGCCTGCGTCTCTTGGGCTTCGAGTCGGAGCTCGACGAGCTTGAGCCCGATGAGCATCTCGTAGGCGGCGATGAAGAGGCAGAAGCGAAAGCCGGTGATGCCGTCGAGGAAGCCGAGCTTGAGGACGTACATCCAGAGGAATCGGAAGAGCCACTTGCAGGGGAGTTTGGGGTAGAGGTGGTGCTTGATCCAGCGTCGGCGCTGGAGGCCCGAGCCGAGGAGCTTGGCGTCCAGGTGCTCGCTCTTGGCGTTCTCGCCGGTCATGACGCGGAAGATCTCGCGGGCTTCGAGTGTGGAGTACTTGTTGTGCTTGGCCATGTACTCTTCGAGGCCTCGGCGGTCGTTGTGCTCCATGTGGCCCTTGAGATAGCCCTCGGGCCCGTCGACGAGCATGTGCTCGTGGACCTCGCGTTCTTCATAGCGGGCCTTGCCGCGTTTGAAGAAGCGGAGATTCCAGGAGGGGTAGTAGCCGCAGTGGCGGATGCGCCTGCCGAGGAAGATGAAGTAGCGGTTGATGTAAAAACCGGCTTGGGGAACGGCCTTTGGGTCCTTGGCGGCGACGGCGAGCAACTCCTCGCGGAGTTCGGGCAGGACGATTTCGTCGGCATCGACAATAAAGACCCAGTCGCTCTCGAATGGGAGGTTGTCGAGCGCCCAGTTCTTCTGTTTCGCGTAACCCAACCAGGGCTGGACGACGAAGTTGACTTTGTCTGGGAATCTGGACGCGTAGCGGTTGGCGACGGCGCCGGTGGCGTCGGTAGATTCGGAGTCGACGATGTGAACGCGGTCGGCCCACGGCAGGAGGGCGTCGAGCGTGTAGGGCAGGTTGAGATCTTCGTTCTTCGTGAGGATCAGGAACTCGATGTTGGAGCGCGTGCCGGTCATGCCCCACGCTCCACTGAGGCGATGGCCCTATTGGCGTGCGCGAGGGTGCTCAGGAGCTCGTCGAAGCGTGCGTGCGTGGCGCGGTCGTTGTAGGCGTCGTCGAAGGCCCAGCGAGCGGCGGTGCGCATGCGGCGGTAGGCCTCGCGGTCTTGCGAGAGGCTTTGAACGGCGTCGGCAAAGCCTTGGGCATCACCGATCGGGAGACGCAGGCCGCAGGCGTAGCGCTGGATCGCGTCGTCGACGTTGCTCTTCTCGGGTCCGATGTAGAGCACGGGCAGGCTCATAGCGAGATTGGAGTGGAGCTTGGAGGGGCTCATGACACCCAGCATGTTGTCGCGGAGGGTGATGAGCGAGCAGGAAACCGAGGCCATGACGCGGGGCGTCTCGGACTTAGGGACGTAACCCTGGACGATGACGTTGGGAAGATTGCGCCGCTTGGCCTCCTCGGCGAAGGGTTCCTTGCGGCTGCCGCCACCGATGAAGAGGAAGACGATGCGGTCGTTCTCGCGGAGGGCTTCGGCGGCGTCGAGGACGGTGTCGAACTCGTGGCCGACGCCCATGTTTCCGAGGTAGAGCGCGACGAATTTGCCATCGAGCTTGTGGCCGGCGATGCCTTCCCATTGTTGGTGGAGGGCGTCTTCGGGAAAGAAATCGGCGTCTTCCCAGTTGGGGATGATCGTGGTGGGGAGTGCTTTCTTCTTCGGCGCGTACCGGCCCATGAGCAGGTCGAGCATGGCCGAGTCGAGGCAGACGAGGTGGTCGAGTCGTCGAAAGAGAGCGCGGTTGAAGAGCTGGAGGAATCGGCTGACGGGGCCGTTGTCTTTGATCATGCCCGCGCGCTCGGGGGCTTCGGGATAGCAGTCCATGTTCCAGAGGACGAGCTTGGTTCGCCGGTGAAGGACTTTGTGGAGAACGCCCGCCCAGGCGATGAAGGGGGGCGTGGTCAGGCTGATGACGATGTCCTGACGCGAGAGGGTGGCGAGGGTCCAGAATGTGCCCAGGTAGAAGAAGAAATAGTCGGCGAGGCGTTTGATGAGGTTGGCCTTGCCCAGCCTTGGGGTCCAGATGCGGCGGACTCGGACGGCGGAGCTTCGCTCCGTGGCGCCGGCCTTCTTGCGGGCGTCCTCGGAGTAGCCGCCGCGGCTGGTGACCACGGCAACGTCGTGCCCGCTTGCGGCGAAGTGCTCGGCGAGCGAGGCGGTCAGGTGCGCGGTGGGGGAGATGTCCGGCGCGTAGAACTGGTTGATGAGCGTGATCCGCACGGGCGCCGTCTCCGTGTGTTGGTGCTCACGCCTTCTGGAGGTTGCTGACGACCTCGATCATCTCGTCGACGATCTTGTCGAGAGAGTAGGTCAGGTCCCAGCCCGGGTAGTGCTCTTTGAGCTTGCGCAGGTCGGAGTAGTAGCAGATGTGGTCGCCGATGCGGTTGGTGTCGGAGTAGGTGAGCTTGGGTTTCTTGCCGGTGCGTTCTTCGATCATGCTGACGCACTCGGTGAGGCTGGCGGCGTTGCCCTTGCCGCCGCCCAGGTTGTAGACCTCGCCCGGGCGGGGGTTCTGGGCGAAGTGCCAGAAGGCGTTGATGACGTCGTGGCAGTGGATCTGGTCGCGGACCTGCTTGCCCTTGTAGCCGAAGATGGTGTAGGGGCCCTCTTCGAGCGCGACCTTGACGAGGTAGTTGAGGAAGCCGTGGAGCTCGACGCCCGCGTGCTGCGGTCCGGTGAGGCAGCCGCCGCGGAAGATGCCGGTCTTGAGCTCGATGCCGTCGTACTTGCCGTACTCCTGGGCGAGGATGTCACCGGCGGCCTTTGAGGCGCCGAAGAGGGAGTGCTTGCACTGATCGATGGACATGGTCTCGGCGATGCCGTGCTCGTACTCCTTGTCGGCGTAGTCCCAGCGGGTTTCCTTCTCGACGAGGTTCAGGAAGTTGGGCGCGTCGCCGTAGACCTTGTTGGTCGAGACGTGGATGAAGACGGCTTCGGGGCAGACGCGGCGTGTGGCTTCGAGCAGGTTGAGGGTGCCCACGGCGTTGACGTCGAAGTCCTCGAAGGGCATGGTCGCGGCCAGGTCGTGGCTCGGCTGGGCGGCTGTGTGGATGATGAGCTCTGGGTTGAGCTTGCGGAAGATCTCCTCGACGCCTTTGCGGTCGCGGATGTCCTGGTTGTAGCTGGTGAAGTTCTTGCACTGGGCCTTGAGGCGTGCGAGGTTGTCGAGTGTGTCGCCCTTGGGGCCGAAGAACTGGGCGCGCATGTTGTTGTCGATGCCCGAGACCTGGAAGCCCATGTTGTCGAAGAAGGTGACGGCTTCGGAGCCGATCAGGCCGCTGCTGCCGGTGACGAGTACGCGCATCTGACTGCTCCTGAAAGTCGGCCCGGTGTCAAGCCGGGGTGTGGGCCTTGGGCACCCCGCCCTCGGCCTACGCCGCCCGGGGGGCCGGGTTCGGTGGTCCGGAGAGAGGAAGGGGTTCTCGGCCGTTTCTCCCGGACGTATGAGTCTATGAGGGGACGGGGGCGGGTTTGATGGGGGTTGTGTGACTTTTTTGCCCGGAAACGGGGGTGAAGTCGGTGGTGCCAATGGCACTCCCTTCTGTCAACCACCTCAGTCACCGCGGGCCTTCGCGATATCGCGAGGTGAGGATGGAGACCCGGTGCCGTGGCGGGTGACTCGGAGGGGGAGTGCCGCCAGCGGGGGGCGGGTGGTCAATCCACTGGCCGAGAGGCGGTGGGCCCTTCAAACAGATTCAGAGTCGGCAACCGCCCCGAAGGGGCGCGGATCTGTTGCCACGGGTGGAGCGGAGCGCAACCCGTGGAATGAGAGCAGTATCTTGTCCTTCCCTGCCCCGGCGGGGCATGGGCATTGTGCCGCTCAATCAAAGACGTGCCGTTCTTCGAATTCGATCTCGTGCGCCCGGAGCAGCTTCGTGAGTTCGGCTTTGAAGCCGTGGGTGTTGCTGTGGTGTTCGCGCTGGTTGGCGATGTAGGTCGTGAGGGGTGCTTCCTGCGATTTGCTCACCGAGAACGCGGCGTAGCCCTCCTGCCAGGCGAAGTCGGCAAGAACGGGGAAGGTGTCGTGGATCCATTTCGAGGAGTGCGCCTTGACGGTGCGCATGAGATTGGAGATGGAGTCGTCGGCTCGCCACCGGATGAAGAGGTGAATGTGATCCTCGATACCACCGATGGCGTAGCGCACACCGCGCTCGGCGCGGACGATGCCGCCGATGTACGGGTAGAGACGCTCGGCGATGTCGGGAGTGATCCAGGGCGTGCGGTATTTGGTGGCGAAGACGATGTGGTAGAGGAGCTGGGTGTAGGTGCCGGGCATGAGAACGCTCGATTCAATTCCACGGGTTGCACCCGTGGCTACAGGCCGACGCCCCTTCGGGGCTGTGGGGGTTACATCCTCGCCCCGGCGTCCTTGTGGTGCTTGCGGAACCACTCGATGGTGCGGGCCAGGCCCTCCTCGAAGCCGACTTCGGCTTGCCAGTCAAGCAGTTTCTTGGCGCGGCTTGTGTCGAGGCAGCGCCGGGGCTGGCCGTCGGGTTTGGTCGCGTCCCAGCGGATCTTGCTTGCCAGTTCCTCGGCCTTCGCCGCGAATCCTGTGAGGCGGGCGATGAGGTTGACGAGGTCTTTGATCGTGATCTCGAAGCTCGCGCCAAGGTTGATCGGGACGGGCTCGTTCATGGTTTCGGTCGCGCGGACTACGCCCTCGGCGGCGTCATCAACGTAGAGAAACTCGCGGCTGGCGCTGCCCGAGCCCCAGACCTCGATCGTGCTGTCGCCGCGTTCCTGCGCTTCGACGCACTTGCGTATGAGCGCGGGGATGACGTGGGATGAGTGGAGGTTGAAGTTGTCGTGCGGGCCGTAGAGATTGACGGGCAGGAGGTAGGAGGACTTGAGGCCGTACTGCATGCGGTAGGCGTCGAGCATGACCATGGCGGCTTTTTTGGCGACGCCGTAGGGAGCGTTGGTTTCCTCGGGGTAGCCCTCCCAGAGGTTCTCTTCGGTGAAGGGCACGGGGGTGTCTTTCGGGTAGGCGCAGATGGTGCCGACCTGGACGAATTTCTGGAGGTTGCGGACGCGGGCCTGCTCGATGAGGTGCATGGCCATCGCCATGTTGGCGTAGAAGTAGCGCCCCGGGTTGTCGCGGTTGGCACCGATGCCCCCGACCTCGGCGGCGAGGTGGATCACGACGTCGGGCTTGGCGTCGTCGTAGAGGCGGGCGCAGGCCTCTTCGGTGGTGAGGTCATAGTCGCTTCGGCGGGGGATGAAGATTTCGCTGACGCCCCGCTCGCGGAGCTTGTGGACGAGGACGGCTCCGAGAAAGCCGGCGCCGCCCGTGACGACGATGCGCTTGCCCGCAAGGTCAGTCCTGGTGGTGTCGGCCTGGGTGGTGCGGAGGTGCGGCGGGGTGAAGTCTGGGTTCATGCTGAAGGGTAGGGGAAAGAAGTCCGACTGAGTCAGGGTGTGGGCCGCTAGGCTTGGCCTCTGCGATCGACCGAACAGGACAGGCAGGCGATGACCACGACGGCCCCAAACCCGACACAGACTGCCCCCGCCGGGCGGGATCCTGGGGCGTTGGCGCGCTCGCTGTACCCGGATGGCCCATGGCTGACGCGGTTCATCCAGCGTCACCGGCATCGGATCTGCCCGATAGGCCTGCTTATGGAGCAGGTGCCACGGGGCTCGCGCGTGCTTGATGTTGGCTGTGGCGGCGGCCTGCTGGTGGCGCACCTTGCGTCCTCGGGCCGTGCGGCCGAGGCGCACGGGATCGATGCGTCCAGGCCTGCGATCGAGATGGCGCAGGCGATGGCGCGTCGGCTTGGCGGGGTGGCACCGGATGCGAGCGTGCGGTTTGAGCATCGCCACGTGCAAGATGGTTTGCCGGAGGGCGAGTTTGATGTCGTCTGTTTGATCGACGTGCTGCACCATGTGCCGACCCAGGCGCAGGAGCGGGCGTTCCTGGATGCGGCTTCGCGGGTCGCGCCGGGCGGTGTGTTTCTGTACAAAGACATGGCCGATGGTCCCGCGTGGTGCTCGGGGATGAACCGGCTCCATGATCTTGCGATGTCGCGGCAGTGGATTCGGTATGTACCGGCCGAGCGAGCCGAGGCGTGGGGCGAGCGGGCCGGGCTTCGGCTTGAGCGGAGCGTGAACACGCGGATGCTGTGGTACGCCCACGAGCTTCGGGTCTTCCGGCGGGAAGGGAGCGCGTCGGCGTGAAGTTCGCTCCCGGTCAGCCCAAGACGATGACGCTGGCAGCGCTGCTCGCGGGTGTGGTGTCGCTGGTGCCGACGCTCTGGCTCGTCCTGACGGGCCACAACTCCGGTCGGGCGGCGTGGGACTCGGTGGTCTTCCACGAGCGGTTCATCCGGCAGCTCGCGGCAGAGTGGCCCCAATTCGACGTCTCGAACCCTCTGTCGGCGACGACGCCCGGGTATCACATCCTGCTCGCGACGTTTGTGGTGATCGGGCTCGGGAGCGAGCTGGCACTGCGGCTGGTGAGCGCGCTGATCGGCGCATCGCTGTGCGGGTTGCTGGCGGCCTGGCTGGCCAAGCGTTCGTCGAAGTACGACGCGGTGCTGCTGATATTGCCTCTGGCGTGCTCGAGCTATGTGGTGGTCTCCGGGGCGTGGCTCCTGCCGGACAATCTGGGCTGGCTGGGCGTGGCGACCATCCTGATGCTGACGCTTCACCCGAGCGTGTCGTGGAAGCCGGTGATCACGGCCTCGGTGGTCCTGGTCGGGCTCGTCTTCGTGCGCCAGGTGCACATCTGGGCGGCGGTCATGGTCTGGATGTCGGCCTGGCTGAATGCGCGCGACACGGCGCGATCGGTCTTCGATGCGATCCAGACGCGGGCTTGGCATGCGGCCGTGGCGGGGTTGATGACACTCCCCGCCTTCGCGGTGCTGTGGTGGTTTGTGGACCTCTGGGGCGGGCTGACGGCTCCGCGCTTTCAGACAAATATCACGGGTTTCGGGCCCGCGACGCCGGCGTTTTTGCTGGTGCAGATCGCGGTGTTCTCGGTCGGGTTTGCCCCATGGCTCGGGCCGCCGGTGGTACGGACCTGGAAGCGCGTGCCGCGTGTGATCCTGGCGGCAGCGGTGGTGGGCCTCGTGTTGGCGACTTTGCCCGACACGAGCTACAGCGAGAGCGACGGGCGGTATTCGGGCTTCTGGGCACTGGCGAAAGTGGTGCCGACGATCGCTGGACGCACGAGCCCGGTGTTTCTGGCGCTGGCGCCGATCGGTGCGGTTGTCTTTGCGTGTGGGCTTGTCGAGGCGCCAAGGCGCACGCGGTGGGTGCTGTTGGCCACGTTCGTGGCCTTTGCAACGGCTCAGAGCACAACCATCAACAGTTTCCAACGCTACCACGAGCCGATGCTGCTGATCCTGTTGGCGGCGATCTCATCGGTGCAGCCCAGCGCGTACCGCCACGCCATGCCGGCGAAGCTGAGGCTGCCCTGCGTTTCGTTGCTGTGTGCGTTGCTTCTCGCGGTGACATACCGCGGCGTGCAAGGCGAGCCGGTGGTGCGCGGCACATTGCCTCCGCCGAACTACACGAACCCGGATGATCCGTGGTACAACACGCGGAGGACGGAGCCCCCGGCTCTAGAGTCGCTTCTTAGCACCCCGCGTTGAAGTTGGCGATCCAGGCGGTGAAGTCAGCGGGTGTGCAGGAGCTGTCGCCGTTCTGGTCGCATGCCGGTGCGCCGGCGTTGAACGCGGCGATCCATGCGGTGAAGTCGGCTGGGGTGAGCGAGCCGTCGTTGTTAGTATCGGCGGGGCAGGGGGGCTCGGTGTTGATCTCGAAGACGTACGCCTGACCCCGGTTCTCGCCCGAGGCGTCGGCGCCGTTCGAGCCGATCAGCGCGACGGCACCGTCCAGAACGCAGGACCAGCCGAAGGTTGCGTTCGCGGAGGTATCGCTCGGGACAATCTTGGCGAGTTGGACGGGGTTGTATGGGTCGGTGAGGTCGAAGAGGTATGCCGAGCCCGCGCCGGGAAAGAGGTCGTCGTCCGTGCGTGAGCAGGCCAGGAGCGTCGTGCCCTCGATCGCGACGGACCAGCCGAAGTCGTCGGAGGGATTCGCGTCCGCGGGGTGGAGCTTGTGCGCCAGGATCGGGCTCGCGGGGTCGGTGATGTCGTAGACATAGACCGCGCCGGAGTCGTGGCCCATGTCATCGTCGAAGATCGCGCCGACGGCAGCGAGGTTGCCCTCGATCGTGACGGACCAGCCGAAGTAGTCCTCGAACCCGCCGTCGGGGGCGGTCAGCTTGCTGCGCTGCACGGGGTTTGCCGGGTCGGAGACGTCGAAGATGTACGCCGAGCCGGACTTCACGGCGAGCTCGTCGTCGAACCGGGCGCCGAGGATCGCCAGTGGGCCCATGATTTCGAGCGAGAACCCGAACTGGTCGCCCGGCTCGCCGTCGGAGGCGAAGAGCTTGGCGAGCTCGGTCCCGGCCGCAGTGTCGAAGAGGTACGCGGCCCCGGTGAACCCGCTCACGCCCGTGCCGGAGGTCGCCGCGACGAAGGCGACAGAGCCGTCGATGTCCATGGCGTCGCCGAAGTCGTCGCTCATCGTGGCGTCGCTCGGCTGGATGTGGGCGATGAAGACGGGGCTGGACGGATCGGTGGTGTCGAAGAGCCAGGCGCGCGGGTTGTAGGTTCCGGTGGACGCCCAGTTGCGCGTGGCGACCATCGCGCGTCCCGGGCCGGCGGCGACGCCGTAGAGGATCTGGTCGGGTCCTTCGAGCGCGGGCGTGTCGAGCTTGGCGAGCTGCGCCCCGGTCTCGGCGTCGAAGAGGTAGGCCGCGCCTGCGAGGGGAGCCGTCCAGAGTCCGAATCCGCCGACGATTGCGAGGCCATCGTGGAGGTCGACCTCGTCTCCGAACTGGAGGTAGTCGGCGGGGTCCGAGGGTGCCAGGATGTGGGCCTCGCTCACGGGCTGGGCGGCCGAGCCGCTGGCAATGGTGAGTCCCGTGACGAGAGCGGCAGCGGTGCGGTTCATGGCGATCCTCCGTACCGAACGCGGCAAAGAAAGGGCCCGCGCCTCACGCGCGGGCCGAAGGTCACGGGTTTGCGTCCGAGAACGCCTCAACACCCAGCGTTGAAGTTGGCGATCCAGGCGGTGAAGTCGGCGGGTGTGCACGATCCGTCACCATTCTGGTCGCACTCCGGAGCGCCGGCGTTGAATGCGGCGATCCATGCAGTGAAGTCGGCTGGGGTGAGCGAGCCGTCGCCGTTGGTGTCGGCGGGGCAGGGTGTGTCGGCTTCAATGATCTCGATGCTGCCGGCCATGCCCAGGTGGCCCGTGATGCGGCAGGTGAAGAAATACGTGCCGACGTCGCCCGCGGTGGGGGTCCAGCTGATGAAATCGCTGGTCGGGGTTGGGTCGGCGGTGAAGTCGGCGATGGGCTGGAGCGTGGCGGCGTCGATGACGGCACCGTCCGTAGTGTCGCGGCTGTAGTTGCCGTCGGAGCCCGTGACGGGGAGCGTGTCGTCGCAGATGACGAAGGGGTGGATGGATGTGGTGCGCTGGAAGATGTAGGTCTGGCCCGCAACAAGCACGAGGGTGGGGTCGGCCTCGTCGGTGAAGGTGCCGCCGGCGTCGGACCAGTTGAAGAGGAAGCTCGAGATGCCCGAGTTCCCGATCGAGAATGTGACGCCGGTGTCCACGAGGTAGCGGCTCGGTCCGAGCTGGGTTGTGTCGGCGGCGGCGGACGCGGCGAGGGCGGCGGCGATGAGGGTGGCGGTGGCGGTGCGGATCTGCATGGGATTCTCCTCTTAGGGTTGATGCCGGCTCCCCGAACGTTTGGGCGGGCCGACACAGGTATCCTCTAGTGAGAACCCGTGGCGCCAACCCATCTGAACAGCGGGGATATGGGCGGTTGGGAGGCGAATGACCGATGGAACAGGGGTTCCAACCTGTGAAGGCGGGCGGCGCCTGCCCCGAGCCGTGCGGGCACTACGCTCCGAGGTTGGCCTGCGTGGGAGGCTTGGGCGTGGGGTGAACTCCACTTTCGGCGGGGCGTAGACGGGTACCAGCGTTTGGATGCCTGGGCCGGGCGATGCGGAGCGTGACGGATGACCGAAGCCAACGGCAAGAAAGCCCTGATCACGGGCATCACGGGTCAGGACGGGAGCTACCTCGCCGAGCTGCTGCTGAGCAAGGGCTACGAGGTGCACGGCATCAACCGGCGTTCCTCGTCCTTCAACACGGACCGGATCGACCACATCTACCAGGACCCGCATCTGGCTGGGACGCGGCTCTTTCTTCACTACGGCGACCTGTGCGATGCCAATGTGCTCTCCAAGCTGATCGATCAGGTCCGCCCCGACGAGGTGTACAACCTGGGCGCCCAGAGCCACGTGCGGGTGTCGTTCGATATGCCGATCTACACCGCCGACACCGTGGCGATGGGCGCTCTCAAGCTGCTCGAGGCGATCCGCGACTACCGCGATACGACGGGGCACGAGGTGCGGTATTACCAGGCATCGAGCTCGGAGATGTACGGCAAGGTGGTCGAGTCGCCACAGACCGAGACCACGCCCTTCTACCCGAGGTCTCCTTACGCGTGCGCGAAGTTGATGGCGCACTGGGCGACGGTGAATTATCGCGAGAGCTACGGGCTGCACGCGTCCTGCGGCATCCTGTTCAACCACGAGAGCCCTCGCCGGGGTGAGACGTTCGTGACGCGGAAGATCACGCGGGCGGTCGGGCGCATCAAGATGGGTCTTCAGAAGAAGGTCTTTCTGGGCAACCTCGACAGCAAACGCGACTGGGGCTTTGCGGGCGATTACGTCGAGATGATGTGGCGCATGCTCCAGCAGGAAACGCCCGACGATTATGTTGTCGCGACGGGCCGAACGATCAGCGTGCGCGAGTTCGCGGATCTGGCGTTCAAGGCGGCGGGCCTTCGTTTCGAGGACCACGTTGAGTTCGACGCGCGGTACCTGCGTCCGGCGGAGGTGGACCTCCTGCTGGGTGACCCGGCCAAGGCGAAGGCGAAGCTGGGCTGGGTGCCCGGGACGACGGTCGAGCAGCTGGCGCAGATGATGGTGGACCACGACCTTGAGCTGGCGGCCCGTGAGAAGACGCTCCGGGACGCGGGGCACGAGCTGCCGAGCTTTACGGGACACGATCAGTGATCACGCCCCAGGACGGACCGGCATCGCATGGCTGAGCCCGCGATCGGCAAAGCGGTGGCGCGCGGCGCGACGACGCTGGCGGGCGTGACGATCCTGCTCAAAGTGCTGGCGACGCTGGGTCAGTTCGTGATCGCGGTGTACGTCGCGGACACGGAGTTCGGGCTCTGGGCGCTCGCACTCTCGCTGGCGGACATGTTCGGTCTTGTGCAGAAGCTGGGCATCCGCGAGGTGGTGACCCACCGCCAGAAGCGGATCGACGAATGGGTGAATTCGGCATTCTGGGCTTCGGCGATCTTCGCTGTTGTGACCGTCCTGATCATCGCGGCGATCGCGCCGTTCATGCCCGATCTCTTGCACTCCGATGAGAGATTGACGGTGCTCCTGATCGTTGCCGGCTTTGGGGTGGCATCGTCGGGCTTTGCCGAGCTGTTCCAGGCAAAGCTCTCGCTTGATTTCCGGTTCGGGCTGATCGCCAAGGTCAGCGCGGCCGAGGGCGTGGTGCGCGTGGTGGCCCAGGTCATACTTTCCATTCTCGGAATGGGCGCGTTGGGTCTGGTGCTGGCGCGCACGGTCACGTGGATTCTGCAGGTCGTGGTCTACGGCATCGCGGCCAGACCCGCGATCAAGCGGAGTCCCGAGCTCAGACTCTGGCGTGAGGCGGCGAGCGATTCGGGACACATCATACTGACTCGGTTGGCAGAGGTGCTCATCCGTCGTGGCGACGTCATCCTGCTGGGCATGTTCGCGACCGACGCCGTGGTGGGTGTGTACTACTTTGCGTACAACCTTTCGACGCAGGTAATCATGCTGCTCTCGCAGAGCATCATGGGCGTGCTCTCGGCGGGGTTCAGCAAGCTGCAGGACGACCTGGAACGGCTAAGGGCGGCGTTCTTCACCTCGATCCGCGTGATGTCGTTCATCAGCGTGCCGCTCCTGGTGATTCAGGCGGCAACGTGCGGGCCGCTCTTGCGGCTGCTGTATGTGGACAAGTGGGAGTCGGCGGTGGTGCCGCTGCAGATTCTGAGCGTGGCGTCCTGCTTCTCGGCGGCTGGCTGGAACACGACAGCCGTTTTCACGGCCCGCGGGTTGTTCCGGCGCCAGCTCGTCGTGCGTGTGGTCGGGGGTGTGCTCTTTCTGGCTGTCATGATCTCGGCGGCGATGACGGGCGACCCGGTGGCTTTGGCATCGGGGGCGCTGCTGTTTCAGGCGGTGTATGTGCCGCTGCAGATCACGACGGCGACCGGGGGCGGTTTCCGAGCGATCCGGGAATCCGTGCTGTCGGTGCTGCGGCCTTTCGTCGTGGCCGGGAGCGGGGCGCTGCTGGCCATCTGGCTCACACACCTCGTTGATCCCCAGCTCACGATGCTGGCCTCTCATGCGGGCGAGCACGCGGGACGGATGGCCGAGTTCCTGCGGTTCTTCGTGATCGGCACGATCAGCTCGGTCTGGTACTGGGCCGGCGCCAGACTCGTCCTGCGGGGGACCTACGGCGAGTTTGCGCAGAGGATGCGCACCGTCCTGCCCGCGAGGATGTCCATGCGGATTCCTGGGTGGATGCTCTGACAGTTGGCGGCCCATCGGGCCGATAGAGAATTCAGGCAGTGCGGGAGCAATGGATGTCGTGGCAAGCCTGGACAACGCTGGGTGTGATTCTGGCGATGGTGCTGACGCTCGCGCGGGGCCGATTCGGTCCCGATGTGGTGATCGTCGGCGCGGTGGCGCTCCTGGTTTTTCTGGGCGTGCTGACGCCGGCGCAGGCGCTGGGCGGCATGTCCAACGAGGGCGTGGCGACGATCGCGGTGCTCTACGTCGTCGTGTGCGGGCTGACCGAAACCGGCGCGGTGCGATGGATCGGCTCGATCATGCTCGGCCGCCCGAAGTCGCAGCGCGGGGCACTGATCCGGCTCGTGACGCCCGTGACGGCACTCTCGGGTTTCGTCAACAACACGCCGCTGGTTGCGATGATGATCCCGGCGATCAGCGACTTCTGCCGCCAGAGACAGTGGCCCGCGTCGAAGTTCATGCTGCCGCTGAGTTACGCGGCGATCCTGGGGGGGACGTGCACGCTCATCGGCACGAGCACAAACCTGGTGGTCAACGGCGAGTGGGTGGCGTCGGGCCGCGAGCCCCTGGGGATATTCTCGATCGCGCTGGTGGGTGTGCCGTTCGCGATTGTCGGCGTGGTGTACATGATGACGATCGGGCAGAGGCTCCTGCCCTCGCGCGGCGCGACGCTCAGCCGTGGATCAGATGCTCGGGCGTACACGGTCGAGATGCTCGTCGCCATCGGCGGGCCGGTCGACGGCAAGACCATCGAGCAGGCGGGGCTGCGTCACCTGCCGGGGCTGTTCCTCGCCGAGATTGAGCGGGGCGGGTCGATCCTGGCGGCGGTCGGCCCAAACGAAAAACTCGTCGGGGGCGATCGGCTTGTCTTCGTGGGTCAGGTCGATTCGGTCGTGGATCTGCAGAAGATCCGCGGGCTCGAGCCGGCGACGAACCAGGTCGTCAAGCTCAACGAGCCCAGGCCCAACCGCGTGTTGGTCGAGGCGGTGATCTCCAACAGCCACCCGCTCCTCGGGCAGACGGTGCGCGAGGGGCGGTTCCGGACGAAGTACAACGCAGTGATCATCGCCGTGGCGCGCAACGGCGAGCGCGTCCGCAAGAAGATCGGCGAGATCGTGATCCGCCAGGGCGACACGCTGCTGCTCGAGGCGCCCAGGTCGTTCGTCGCGCAGATGCGCGACTCGCGGGACTACTACCTCGTGAGCGAGGTCGCCGACTCGGCGCCGGTCAGGCACGAGAAGGCACTTCTGGCGATTGGGATCGTGGGGCTCATGGTGGCGTTGGCGACGATCCAGCCGACGCTCCCGATCCCGCTGGTCGCGGGGGGCGGGCATGTCAAGATCGGGATGCTGCACGCGGCGGTCTTGGCGGCAGGGCTGATGCTGGTCCTGCGGTGCTGCTACGGCTGGCAGGCGCGCAAGAGCGTGGACTGGGTCGTGCTCGTCACGATCGCCGCCTCGCTTGCGCTCGGACGGGCTCTGGATGTCTCGGGGGCGGCTCAGTCGATCGCCGATGGGGTCATCGGGCTGGCGGGCACGAACCCGTGGTTGATATTGGCTGCTGTTTACCTGATGACAACGCTTTTGACGGAGCTCATCACCAACAACGCCGCGGCGGTGCTCATGTTCTTCGTCGCCGAGGCGGCGGCCCAGAACCTGGGCGTGGACTTCAAGCCCTTTGCGATCACGATCATGATGGCCGCCAGCGCGAGTTTCTCGACGCCTCTTGGCTACCAGACGAACCTGATGGTGCTGGGCCCTGGCGGGTACAAGTTCATGGACTACATCCGCGTGGGCGTGCCGCTGAACGCCCTCGGGATGATCGTGACGGTGGCGCTGACACCCCTGTTCTTCGGGTTCGAGTAAGAGCCGCTACGCTGTGGGCCATGGAATGGCTCACCACCGAAGCGTTTGTCGCCCTGGGCATGCTCACGCTGCTCGAGATCGTGCTCGGGATCGACAACATCGTGTTCATCAGCATCCTCACCGGGAAGCTGCCCGAGAAGGACAGGCCCCGCGCCACGATGCTCGGGCTCGGGGCGGCCCTCGGGATGCGGGTGCTGCTCCTGCTGGGGATCACATGGGTGATGGGGCTCGTTCACCCGCTCTTGACCGTCGCGGGCCGCGGCATCTCGGCCAAGGACCTGATCCTGCTCGGGGGCGGGGCGTTCCTGGTCGCCAAGGCGACGTACGAGATCCACCACAACGTCGAGGGCCACGGGCACGACCCGCGGAAGGTGAAGGCCACGTCCTTCGCCAGCGTCATCGCGCAGATCATGATGCTGGATATCATCTTCTCGCTCGACTCGGTGATCACCGCCGTGGGCATGGCCAACCAGCTCTGGGTGATGATCACGGCCGTGGTGATCTCGATGGGGATCATGATGGTCTTCGCGGGACGCATCGGCGCCTTCGTGCAGCGTCACCCGGCGATGAAGCTCCTGGCGATGGCGTTCCTCGTGCTGATCGGCGTGGCGCTGGTGATCGAGGGCTCGCAGGCCGACCCGATCGTCGTCGAAGGGCACACCATCGAGCAGCACCACAGCTTCAAGGGGTATATCTATGCGATGATGGGCTTTGCGCTGCTGATCGAGCTCCTGCAGATGCGGATGACGAAGAACGCAAAGATGCACGCCGACGCGCCGACGCACCACGAGGACGCCGCGGCGGACTGAATCAGATGCACCCCCGCCCGGCGTGGGCGAGGAACGCGGTGTAGTCGGCGCGGTCGATCAGGCCGTCACCGTTCTGGTCGGCCTCGGGGCGCTGGTTGTTGAAGGCGTCGAGCCAGAGCTGAAAGTCGGTTTCGTCGGCGATGCCGTCGCCGTTGAGGTCGGCCTTGCAGGTCTCGAGCGTCAGGAGCCAGCACTCATCGGTTGGGGTGTTCGGCGCGGTCATCCCGCCGACAAGCGCCCAGCCCCCGGCGAGCGGCGCGAGGTTGCGGTGGTCCATCGTGGGCGTGCGCGGCGGCGAGATCTTGAGCGCGACCCAGCGGCCTTCCGGCGCGTGATAGGCGAGGACCTGATTGAGCGGGTGCGAGGGCTGGCCGTTGTAGCCGTGGCCCGAGATGTTGTACGGGTTGTCGGTGCCCCCGACGATGAGGATCGAGCCGTTGGGCGTCGCGCCGAGCGAGCCGGCGGCCCGGTACGTGGGCTTTCCCGGGTGTACGGGCTTGAGTTCCCAGGTGATCTGGGCCGGGTCCTTTGGATCGATCGCGCCGGTGTACACACTGTCGGAGATGACGAAACCAGTGTCGCTCACGGAGCCGTCGATGAAGAGGAGTGTGTCGCCCGAGATCCCGCCGGCGTGCCCGAAGAGCCCGTCCGCGGGTCCTGGGATGGGCGAGGCCTGCTGCCAGGTGTCGCTTTGTGTGTCGTAGAACTGCACGCGCGTGGTGTTGTCGTTGATCGGGCCGTGCCAGCCCGAGACGAGATAGATGTACCGGTCTTGGTAGACCGCGGGCACGGTGTCGTCGACCTCGAAGGGCACGTCGGCGAGCTGTGTGTACGTGTCGGTGTCGGGCTCGTAGCGGAAGAGCCGCTTCTCGGTGATCTCGGCCCGTCCGGGCGAGTACCCGCCGATGAGGTAGACCCGCCCGGCGACGGTGACCGCCGAGGCGGCGACCTTGGCCCGCCCGCGTGAATCTTCCGGCGCGTCGGCGATGGATTCCCACACGCCGCCCGGCCAGTCGAGTTTGTACGAAGCGAGCGTCGCGTTCGCGAGCCCGGTGGCGGGCGGATGGATGCCCATGAAGGAGTAGAGCGTGAATGTGCCGTCGCCGTGGTCGACGCTCGTGACCGCGTTGTTGCTCACGGGCTCGGGCAACGGCGGGAGCGCGGTCCACGTGCCATCCTGGGCGCACGCCGAGCCTGCGACGAGAGCGAGCACGATAGAAATGGGCTTCATGCCCGCATCATACTGTCGCGTGGACCGAATCGGTCGTGAAATGCGGGCGATCACGCGGGCTGGATGCCCAGCGCCTCGATCGCGCCGATGACGAGGCCGTGGACCCGCGGCGGGGCGCAGACGATGCCCTTGTTCTTCTCGAGGCCCCTGCCGTGCGAGAAGTCGAGCGCGTGGCCCATGATGTCGGTCACGAAGCAGCCCGCCTCGGTCGCCACCAACGCGCCCGCGGCGTGGTCCCAGATGCGTTCGACGTAGCCCTTGCGCGTCGGCATGCGCAGGTACGCGTGCGCCTGGCCCCGCGCGGTGACGGCGTACTTGCACTGGCTGTCGATCTTCACCGGCTCGCCCGTCGGGTGGCCCGAGTGCGTGCCGATGTAGTCGAGGATGCGGTCGGTGTCGTCGGCGTTGCTGTGGGCCTTCTCGACGGACCCGCAGACGCTGATCGCGCCGCCCTCGTCGATGTCGTGGCAGCGGATGCGCGTCGCGGAAGACTGGCCGGCGATCTCGTACGCGCCGTCGCCCTTGATGGTCTCGTACACGCAGCCCTTGGGGTCGGGCGTGTCGAGGTCCGCCGAAAAGTCCGCGGGCAGATTCGGGCAGCCCATCGCGCCAACGACCGGCTCGCCCCGTTCGATGTACGCCAGGGCGATGGCGTACTGCTGGCCCCTGAGGAAGCCTTTGGTGCCGTCGATCGGGTCGAGCGTCCAGAAGCCCGCGTGGTGCGTGTCGCCCGCGCCGACGTCGATGAGCCTGAGAACCTCGTCCGCGCTCAGGTCGTCGAAGACGCCCTGCACCGCGGCGACCACCGCGTCGAGGTGCGCCCCGTGTCCCTCTTCGCGCAGGAACTTAGAGTCCTCCTCGCCCACGAGCACGATCTCGCCGAGGCGATCGCTCAGCACCTTGGCGACCACGGCCTGGCTCGCGAAATCGGCGACCGTCACCGGGCTCTTGTCGTCCTTGGTGATCTGCCGGACGCTGTCGAGCGCGGACTGGACCTGTCGGCACACGCCCGAGGCGATCGTGACGGCGTCGCGTGCGGCTTCGAGCATCTTGGCGTAGTCGGCCATGGCGGAACTCCTTCTGTGTGCAGCGTAGGTCGGGTCTGGGCGAGAGGTTGTCGATGCAAAGCGGGCCGGGGGAGCGTGTCCCCCGGCCCGCGAATGTGTCTCAGAGTCGGCCCAAAGGTTCAGGCCAAGGCGTGGACGGGATCAGAGACCCGGGCAGCCCGTGTTGTAGTTGCTGATCCACGCGGTGAAGTCCGCGGGGGTGCAGCTGCCGTCGCCGTTCTGATCGCAGCCAGAGCCCGCGGAGTTGTACGCGGCGATCCATGCCGTGAAGTCTGCGGGCGAGATCGCGCCGTCGTCGTTGACGTCGGCGAGGCAGTCGATGATGGTGAAGGTGACGGTGTCAAGGTCGGTGTTGTTGCCGGTGACAAGCTCGTTGGTGAGCGTGGGGATCCGCAGGCCCGAGTAGTAGCTGCCCGGGGCGAGGCCCGCGGGGACGCTGAACGACCAGCTGTAGTTGTTCGAGCCGCCCGAGGCGATGCTGCCGACCGTGGCGCTGTTGGCGAGCGTGTCGGCGGTGGAGATCACGGTGTTGGTGGAGACGCGGACCTCAAGCGGGATGGTGCCCGTGTCGGCGGTGCCGACGTTGGCCACGGTGAAGGCCGAGATCGGAACGCTCTGCCCGTGGTAGTACGTGGCGTTGCCCGCGTCGTAGTTGCTGACCTCTGCGTCGGGCCGGCCCAGGATGGTGATGGGTGTGTTGTTGAGGTAGTAGTTCGACGTGGTGCTGTTGTCCACGTCGTCGGAGCAACTGATGATGATGCCGATGTAGCGCGTGCCGGTGCCCAGGCTTGCCGGGAGATTGACCGACTGGACCGGCGTGGTGAACGAGGCATTGCCAGCCAGACCGCCGTAGACAAAGCTGCCGATCTCGGGGTCACCGGTCGACAGAATGTTGTTGGTCGAGGCGCGGACGCTCATGGTGATGCTGTTGGATGCCTCGGCGCCCATGTTCTGGAAGGCGGCCTGCACGTTGATGTTCGAGCCCGTCAGGAACGAGCCCGAGGAGTTCTGGAAGCCAGTGATTGCGGGGTCGGCGACGTCGTCCACGGTGATCTCCCAGGCGTCCTGGCCCGAGGAGTCGTTGTTGCCGCTGCTGGCGTCGGCGTTGTCGATGAGCAGGCCGATCCAGCGCGTGCCGCTGGGCGTGTTCTTGGGGATGGTGACGGTCGCCGCCGGCGCGTAGACCGAGCCGCCCGTGCCGAAGTTGTACGAGAACGAACCCGAGGTGAGGGCGATGTCGCCCGAGCTGATCAGGTCGTTGGTGGAGAGGCGGTAGGAGTAGGGGACGTTGCCGTTGTAGGCGGCCTGCGACCAGTTGCCGACGATGCCCGCGACCGGGATGGTGCTGCCCGCGTTCACAGCGGTCTGGCCGTTGGTGGCGCGCGTCCAGAGAGCCCAGAGGTCATAGGACCCGGGCTTGGCGGCCTGGATGTAGGTGTCGCGGACGTACTCGAACGAGCCCTGCCAGAAATTGCAGTGGCGGGTGTAGGTCGTACGGTCCGAGGTCGAGGCGACGCCGTAGGCGTAGCGCGACGAGCCGTCGATGCGGTAGTTGCTGGAGCCCGACATGCCGCCGTAGCCCGCGCTGTCATACTGGGCTCGGTTGGATGAGGGGCAGGAATCGAAGGTGCCGAAGCGGTAGTACATGAAGTTGCCGTTCCAGCCGTAGGCGGACTCGGCGGGGTAGCTGGCGTTGTTCCACGTGTAAGTACTCGTGAACGTGGTGCAGCTGGTGCTGTAGCCGTACCCGAACGCGCCGGTAATCATGCCGATGGGGCGGTCGAGGCGGATGTAGGCCTGGTCGTAGTTGAAGTCGCCGCTCTGGGTCCAGCTGGTCCAACTGATAAAGCCGCTGGCGACGCCCGAACCGAACGGCCAGTCCTGCTCGTCGGTGTAGGGCGTGCCGCCGTTGCTGCCGTCGTCGTTCTCGTAGCCCGGGAAGACATAGACCTGGTCGGCCCAGGCGCCGTTCGAGCCCTCGTTGATGCAGTGGCCCGCGGTGAGCACGGTGCGCGCGTCGATCAGCGTGCCCGAGCAGACGTACCAGCCGTCGGGGAAGTGCATGAGCAGCTTGCAGTTGATGTTCCAGGGCGAGGCTTCGGGATTGCTGATGAGCGAGAGCGCGCCCATGTTGCGCGAGAAGTTCCCCTCGTCACCCTGGCCGAGCACGCCCGGCATGGGCTCAACGACCTGGGAATCGATCGCCTCGGCGGGCATGTTCATGTCCAGGATCGTCGTCTGGCCGGTGGCCACGTCATACATCACCGGCCGCACGGTCGCGGGATCGGTGAACACCAGCGGCATCCCCGAGTCGTTGGGCATGGGCCGGGCCTGGGCGAAGTTCGCCTCGGGCGGGGGCATCCGCCGGGCTTGCTCGGCCTGGTGCTGAGCAAAGCCGGGCTCTTGGTCCTGAACGAAGGGCTGCGACCACGCACACGTCGCCAGACCTGTGCCGGCAAGGATCGCCAGACACACTTTCTTCTCCATCTTCATTTGTCGATCTCCACTTGCGGCGCTGACAGCGCCGCGACTCCACTCACACACCCAAACGGGCGAGTTCCCGCCGGGCTCGGAGCACACGTATGTGCCATCCGAATTCACACGTCACCCCACGACACAGAAAATTGCGGATCAGAACGATGCCGACACTTTCCGAGGGATCACGGCTCATTCATAAAGTGCGGGGGTTTCCCTAAGCAAGTTTCCCGGCAGGGATTACCCGCACATGAGGTCGATTTCGATATTCATTATCCACCTATACTGGGTATACGATGACGGATGGGGCGATCACATCCTGTTTGGGGCAGAACATTCGCTCCAAAAAAGCCAAGAGCCCCTCGGTGGAGGGGCCCTTGGTCGGTTTGGGATTGAGGTTTCGGCTCAGTTGCAGCCGGCGTTGAAGTTGGCGACCCAGGCCGTGAAGTCGGCCGGGGTGCAGAGGGTGTCGCCGTTCTGATCGCAGGCGGCGGACTGGGCGTTGAAGGCCGCGACCCAGGCGGTGAAGTCGGCGGGTGTGAGTGCGCCGTCGCCGTTGGTGTCGGCGACACAGGCGCTGCCGCACTCGCCCGGCACGATGATCGAGATCGCGTCGAGCCCCGCTTCGATGACGTTGGCGGTCCCGATGTCGTTGGCGATAAAGCGCAGGCGGAGGTTGTTCGTCGCCGCGAAGTCGACGCCCTCGACGAGTTCGTCCGCACGCCAGGTGCCCGAGACTGTCGTGACGGTGCGGACGGTGGTGTACGCGCCGCCGTTGACGGAGACCTGAACGCGGAAGTCGTCGCCGTTGATCTCGCCGGAGGGGATGTCGTTGAACCAGTAGCTGTACCCGACGCGTGAGCCCGCTGGGGCGTCGAGCTGCGGGCTGGTGAGGATGGTCTCGCCGCCGTCGATATCGGAATTGCCCGCGACGTTGTCGGTGAGCCAGCACTGCCCGGAGCCGTCGGCGTCGGAGCCGGGGTCGCCGCGGTCGCCGTTGGCGGGCACGCCTCGGTTCCACTGGCCGTCGGTCGCGTTGCCCGAGACGGTCCAGCCCGTGTCGGTCTCGCAGTTGTCGCTGAAGGCGATGACGTCGGCGGTCACGTCCGAGACGATGGGCACCGCCGCGCCGTTGACCGGGAAGTTCACGGTCGTGCCCGTGGTGGTCATGGCCTGCAGATAGAACTCGACGGTGGTGTCGCAGTCGCCCGCGCTCAGGGTCGCGGCGTACATGCCGTTGCCCATCGAGGTCGCCGTGATCTCGGAGAATGAGCCGGAATCATCCTGCCGCGCCAGAACCTTGACGCCGGCGGCGGCGGGGTTGTTCAGAGCGCCCAGCACACTGAAGACGATCTGTCGGTCCTCGTCGGCCTGGAACGTGGCGTACGCGGACTCAGGGAGCACAAAGCGCAGAGGCTGGGTGCGGAGCTCGGCCATGATCAAATACGCGGCGTTGATCTCTTCCGCTGCGGGCAGGATCTGGTTGGCGGGGGGTGAGAAGCCGTTGACCCCGCCGCCCGTCGGCCTGGCTTCGATGGTGAACCCGAACGCGCCCAGGACGAGCCCGGTCCAGTCGCTGAACGCGCCGGCGGCCTCGTACAGATCCACGCCGCGCTGGGGCGTGTAGAACGCGCCGTTGCTGTCCAGGATCGCGTCGGACATCTCTTCCGCGACGGCCTGGAGTTGCGACTCGTTGGGCGTCACCTGCGCGAACGTGCCCGGGGCGTGGAGCACGAGCTGCGAGTAGCTGTGCGTGTCGACGTGCGCGCGGAGGTCGTCGAGTGTGAGCAGGAAGTCGCGCATCACCTGTGTTTCGGGCTCGGAGAACGCGCTCGTGCCCCGGTAGGTCTCGTCGCTCGTGTTGGCCGAGGCGCCGTTGCCACCCCAGTCGATGTCCCAGTTGCGGTTGAGGTCCACGCCGAAGGTGCCGTTGCCGTTGTTTCGGCGGTTCTTGCGCCAGTAGCGTTCGGTCGACCAGGAATAGAGGTAGCCGTCCACGTTGAAGACGGGCGTGACGTACCAATCGACGGTGTCCATCAGGTTCCGGATGCGGGGGTTCGAGTCGTAGTCGCGGACAAGACTCTCGAGCAAATACTCGGCGGCGGGCGTGGTGATCCACTCACGCGCGTGGATGGTCGCGTTGATCGCGACCTGCGGCCTGTTTGACGCGTCGCCCGGGCCCGTGGCGTTGACGGTCCAGATCGGGTTGCCCTGGAGTGTCTGCCCGATCGTGGAGATCGAGGCCAGGTCGGGTTGCTCGCCCACGAGCTGGTTCATGAACAAGACGTGGTCGGCGAAGGGGTAGTAGTTGCTGTAATCGATCGCGTCGCCGAGTCGGGCCACGGCTTGGCGTCTTTCGATCTCCGCCCGCTCGCGCTCCGCGTCGGCCTGGAGATCCTCGACGAGCACCTCGAGGTCGATCCCCTCGGCGCGGAGCAGCGCCACGTTCTCGCGGCTCATCTGCACATCCACCGGCCCACGCCCCACGCCCTCGGACCAGAGGCTCTGGGTCAGCTCGAGCACGCGGGCGAGCTCCTCACCCGAGCGGTGCGTGACGCGGATGACCTGCTGGCCCTCGTAGCTCTTGGGCTCGGCTTTCACCTGGGCCATCGTGGAGCCCGCGATCAGCGCGAGCGAGAGTGCGACCGATGTTCTGAACCTCTTCACGTCCGGCTCCCCTTCTTCGGAATGTGCCCGTCCCGGCGCGAGGGCAGGACTGCCCCAGAGACGCACCGACTCCCCCCGCACCCGCAGAAGCGAGTGTGCAGACCTGTACGGTGACACGGCCCGGCCTGTTCCGCAACCGAACAGGCCGCAACCCGTGGGTATTTGGGTCCGAAAAGCGATCCTGGGGGGGTTGGATCGGCTGGTGGGGGGCCTGCGTACAGATGGTTGAGAAAGAATCTTGGCGCGGCGGCCCCGCTGTGGCAGGATAGGGAAAGCCGGTCAGACCCGAAAGACACGGAGTCCAATTCGATGTCCACGCTCAAGATGCGCCCGTCCGCCGCTGCGCTGTCCATGCTGCTCGCCTGCGGTTTCGCCAAAGGCCAGGCCCACGAGGCGATGGTCCTGGTCAACCCCAACAGCTCCGAGAGCCTGCACGTCTCGAATTACTACGCGGCTGCCCGCGGCGTCCCTGCGAGCGGGCTGTCGTATTTCGACCCCTTGCCGACGAACTTCAGCGATTTCGTGGCTTCCCGCGCCCCAGCACTGCTTGGCAGCATCGCCAACGCGCGCAACGAGGACAGCATCGACTACGTGATCCTCACCCCCGACACCTCATTCCGCTTCGCGGCTCCGGGCCTCGTGAGCGACGGCTGCTCGCCCGTGTCGCAGTTCAGCACGACCGGGGCGTACACGATGACGCGGTACGTCAGCGCTGTTCAGGGCGGGACGAACTCGCTACTCTCGAACGGCTACTTCGACGTCGACGGCGTGGCGCGCGGCTTTGACAACGCGATCTCGTACACCAACGGCGACCCGGGCATCGGCGCGACCGCGGCCAAGCCATACATCGGGTGCGCGCTCGGCTACACGGGCGAACGCGGGAACTCACGCGGTGAGTTGCTCTCGATGATCGATCGCTCGGTCAGTGCCGACGGGACCTTCCCGGCCGGGACTTTCCGATTCCTCCAGACCAACGATGTGAATCGTTCCTCGCCCAGGCACGGGCTCTACACGGCGGCGGTGAACAAGATCACCGCCGCGGGCGGCTCGGCGCTCCGCACAACGGGACAGAACCTGCCCTCTGGTGGAGAGGTGGTCTTGGGCGCGATGTCGGGGTTCGCTGCCGATGACATCGTCGGCGCCAACTTCACCTTTGCGCCCGGGGCGTTCGCCGATCACCTGACGAGCTTCGCAGCCACCTTCGGCGAGGGCGGGCAAACCAAGCTCAGCCGATGGATCGCCAAGGGTGCCGTCGGCTCGTTCGGCACGATCGAAGAACCGTGCAACTATCCAAACAAGTTTCCGACGGCGTATCTGCATGTGATGTACCACGACGGGCTGACGCTGGGCGAGGCCTGTCTGCGCTCGCTCCAGGCCGTGCCCTTTCAGGGCATGATGTACGGCGACCCGCTCTGCCGCCCCTTCACGCACGTCCCCGTTGTGAACCCGGGAACCGTGCCGAGCTCGGCGGTCTCTGGGAATTTCACGCTCACGCCCTCGGCGACCACGACCCACCCCTCGGCGAGCATCGCCACGTTCGAGGTCTACGTCGACGGCGTGCTCCGCGCCAAAGAAGCCGCCGGCTCGCCTCTGCTCATCCGCACGACGAACTACCCCGACGGCTGGCACGAGCTGCGCATCGTCGCCATCGACAGCACGCTCGTGGGCGCCCAGGGCGAATGGGTCGGCAACCTGTTCACGTTCAATCACGGCAAGGCGGTGAGCGCGACCGCGCCGGTTTCCAGCACCGACCGCTCGGGTGTGATCCAGCTGAGCGTGAGCGCCAACGACGCGGACATCATCGAAACCCGGCTCCTGCACAACGACCGCGTGGTCGCGACGTCCCCATCGCTCGGCAGCATCCAGACGCGCGGCGAGATCGTCGGCCCCGGGCCCGCGAGGGTTCGGGCCGAGGTGCTTTTCGCCGACGGCCAAATCGCCCGGACGCAGCCCTTTACCGTCAACATCTCCGACGCCAACCCGCCCGCTGGCGCGGGCGGACCCACCGCGTTCGGGTTCCACAAAACGGTCAAGCCCGGGAAGGCTTACATCCTCGAACTCCCCGCCCTGCACAGCACCGTTCTGACCGAGCCGACGTTCACCATCACCAGCGGCCCCTCGCAGGGCGCCATCCTGGGCGGCTCGGGCCGCTTCCGCATCATCCAGGCGAATCCGGGTGCCGCGGGCACCGATCAGGTCGGGTTCAGTGTGACCTCCAACGGCATGACCAGCAACGCGGTTGCGACGATCAATTTCTTCGACCCCGACGCCCAGCCCTGCCCCGCCGATACCAACGGCGATGGCTTCCTCGACGCCCAGGACTTCAGCTTCTGGATCTTCGCCTACAACATCGGGCTCGTGTCGATCGCCGATCTCAACGGCAACGGCACGCTCGAACCGGGCGATTTCACCGCCTGGATTTCCGCGTTCAACGCCGGCTGCGATTTCTGAACCCGTCGCGGGAACCAACGCGCCATTGCCGCGTCTGACAGATCATGAAGATGCTTCTGGCATTGGGGCTCGCCCTCTCGGCACTCATCACTCAGGCGCAGGTCACCGATGACGCCTTCGGCGAGCTCTTCGACAACCTGACGCTCCAGGAAGCGCTCGACGAGTCCATCGCGCACTCCAAGCTCCTGGTGATCTCTGTCGATCAGACCACTCTCAGCGGGACCGAGAGCACGCGTTCCAAGGCGTGCCTCGCCGCGGCTAAGCGGGACCGGCTCCTCCGGTTCTGGGTCCGCCAGCACGCGATCGTGATCCCGCTGGGCTTCGAGCACCGCGAGCTCGGGCTCCAGATCATCGAGGCCGCCAATGCGCGATGCTCAAGAGCCGGTGGGGAGGGCTTTACCTACGCATCGCTTCCCGTGCTCGGCATCTTCATCAACGGCGATCTCTACAGCGCCGTCAGCGCCTGCAGGCTGAACCACAGCGCGATTCATGGCGGCGGCATCTTCGCGCGGGGCGAAGCACACTTCGCAGAGAAAGCCGGCGCTTCGATGACCTGGGCCACCTTCGAGCTCGATTTCCAGCTCGACCGCATCAAGGCAACCAACCCCGTCTGGTTCGGGCTCCACGAGCTCCGCAACCCGCCCCTTGAGGCCGAGGCACGGGTGTACTTCTCCGAGATCGAGGACGTCAACGCGGACCGCTTCGATGACGGCCTCGCCCAAGACCCGAGGGACGTGCTCGGGGCGATCACGCTCGCTCGCACGCAGGCGGATCTCGGCGACCGCTTCGGATCCGCCGCGACGTACACCTGGCTCTGGGAGAAGGGCGCCGCCCGCGACCCGGACTTCGGCCCCGCGATCCGCACGCTCGTGACCGCCGACGTGCAATCGCTCGTTAACCGCTGGGAGAACTTCGAGACCCGCTTCAACGACATGAAGGCCGACGCCACAGGCCGCATCGGGCTCGAGACGCTTGACGAGTTCGGCGACTGGGTGCGCCTCGCGGCGGTCACCGGCGATCCGCTCGTGCTCCTTCAGGAGTTCGACTACCGCATCAACAGCGACTACTTCGGCTCGCTCATGCCCCGCGACGAACGCCGGGTGCTGCTCATGATCGCCGAGACCGAAACCGAGATCATGGAGAAGCTCTTCCTCCCCGATGAGCAGCTCGCTCAGTTCAATCGGTTCCTCGTGAATTACGAGAACGAGCCGAGCGAATTCGCCAAGCCCGAGCTGCGCCGTCTCGCGCTGGATCGGGCCGTGCTGCTCCATGCGCGGATGCTCGAGGAGGGGCTCGAAAGCGAGGCGCGGGAAGTTGCCCGTCTTGCCACCAAACGCATCGGCCCCGACGCGGGCCCGGCCCTGATCGCCGGCGCGCTCGTCGTCCGTCAAGCCCGGCCCTGGCACACGGACTTCCTCCCAGACGACGGCTCATCTCCGAGGCTCGCCGAGCACCTGCAGAAGGCTCTGGAGGACGCCCGGCTGCCCGAATCGGACGAACTTCGCACGATCCGCATCGGGGAATAGGGGCCCGGGCGGGGGTGTTTGGTACACTGCACCCATTCCGCACACACTCTCCGGAGCGACCGAGATGAAACGACTTCTGACGCTGTTCGTGGCTCTTTTGGGACTGGTGGCCCAGCCCGCCCTCGCCGAGCCCGAGGTTTTCTCCAAGGCCGGCTTCAAGGCGGATCAGCAGGCCGCGATCGCGGGGCAGAAGCTCCAGGTCGCGTACTTCGGCGCCACGTGGTGCCCGCCCTGCAAGAAGATGAAGGCCGAGACGTGGATCGACGAGAAGATCGAGAGCTGGGCGGACGCCAACGCGATCGTGACGCACATCGACATCGACGAGGAGCCCGCGCTGGCCTCGCAGTACCGCGTGCGCAGCATCCCGACGACCGTGGTCATCATGGGTGACAAAGAGATCGGGCGCACCGTTGGTTATCAGTCGCCCGACAGCTTCCTCTCCTGGCTCGACGGCTTCCGTGAATCGCATCTCGACCCGGCGCGCAAAGCCGTGGGCACGCCCGTCAAGCCCGCCCCCTCGTCCGATGGTGACGGCTCGCCGATGATCGCCCCCGCCGAGGCTGGTGCGGGCATCAGCGCGAGCGAAGCGCTCAAGATGTACTCAAGCCAGACCCGCGCCGACACCACGGGCCTGGGCGTCACCGGGAGCCTCCTGCTCCCCAGGCTCGCCGAGCTCGCCAATACCGACGCGAACCTCAAGGCCGACCTCGCCGAGCGGGTGCGGATGCTGACCGACGATTTCACCAAGGGCAACGTGGGCGTCAACGACGTGCGCGAGTACCTGCAGTTGGCGCCGATCGCGGGTTTGCGTGACGAGGCCGTCGCGTGGATGGAGGCGCAGCTCGCCTCGCCCCAGACGAAGGACCTGATCGAGCGCAACAAGCAGTCGGCGATCCGGCTCCTGACCGAGGCGGGCAAGTACGCCCAGGCGGGCGACCTGATGGGCGAGCCCGTGCGCTACGTCCGTACCACGATCTCCGCCGCGAACAAGGCCGGGGCGAAGGCGATGAAGGACCTCGACGGCTCGCTCGCCTCCGCGTTCGAATCGGGCCAGGCCGATCTGATCCGCCGCGAGATCGCCGACGCGATGGCCATCGCGATCGTCTCGGGCGAAGAGGCCAAGGCCAAGGCGATCGCCAAGCTCTTTCCGGGCGGCGAGGTTTCCAAGGCCCAGGACGCGGTCAACGCAGCCGCCGAGCGCGCGGGCGTCGAGCCGATCCAGATCGCGGACTGATTCTCCAATTGAATACAGAAACCTGTTAGACTCCGGCCAGGGAATGCCCCCGAAGCCGGAGTTTTTTTATGGTGCGTCGCGTAATCGCTTGCTGTGTGCTGGGTGTGTGCGTGCTGGCGGGGCAGACGCGGGCCGAGCCCGAGGTGTTCTCGAAGGCGGGGTACAAGGCGGATCAGTCGGCGGTCGAAGACAACGGGAAGCTGCACGTGCTCTACTTCACGGCTTCCTGGTGTCCGCCCTGCCAGCAGATGAAAAAAACAACCTGGATCGACGAGTCGGTCGTGAGCTGGCTGGGCGAGCACGCCGTCGTGACGCCGATCGATGTGGACGTCGAGGTGGGCCTGTCGCAGGAATACGGCATCCAGGCGATGCCCACGATCGTCGTGCTCGACGAGGGCGAAGAGACCGCGCGGACCGTGGGCTACCAGGGCCCGGTCGAGCTGCGCGACTGGCTCGTGCGCGCCGAGGCGGGCGAGATCGAGAACACGTACGCAGCCGACATGGAGGCCGAGCGCGAGCAGATGAAGAAGGTCGAGGACCTCTACGACCGCATGGAGGACGCCTCGGGCCTGGTCGAAAACGAGCAGGACGGGCTCGCGCTCAAGTCGTACATGAGCATCTGGGAGATCATTCTGGCCGACGGCACCATCGCCGAGATCTGCGACATCAAGTACGAGAACGAGAGCGCCAAGCTCCTGATCACGCGCCACGAACCCGCCCGGGAAGCCTTTGCCGCGCTCCGCGACGGCGAGCAGGAGAAGCTCAAATCGGGCGACGTCACGTGGGATCGCCTGACTTGCTGGGCTGTGCTCAACGACATCCTGGGCGATTACGACGCGACGGCCGCCTGGATGAAGCGCCGGCTCGACCGGGGTGAATCGATCCCGGACTATTACGTTCTGCGCGACATGTGCAACACAGCGACCCGCGAGACCCGCGACTTCAAACTCCTGGCGCAGTTCGCCGACCCGCTCCAGGAGAGCATGGTCTCGATCCAGAGCTACAAGATGATCTCGGAGATGAACGATCCGGAGATGCAGGAGTACTTCACCGACGAAGTGCGTCAGACCATGCTCGACAATCTGCGCCAGGAAGTATGCGAGCAGTACGCGATCGCCATCGGGATCGAGGACCCGGACAAGGCGCGCCGGATCGCGGAGTACCTCTTCATGGTGGACAACACACCCGAGGCGCGGCAGGCGCTCCGGTCCGCCGCCAAGGAGTTTGGTTTCGAACCGACCGAGCTGCCCGAGTGAGGCTTACTCGCTCCGAGACGCGGTGATCGCGATCAGCTCGTCGTTCGTTGGGAACCGCTTGAGGGCTGTCAGGAGCTGCTCGATCTGGTTCTCGGGCTTCATGCTGAGCAGACGCCGACGAAGGGCCGTCACGGTCTTCTGTTCCTGCTCGGAGAGCAGCAGCTCATCCTTGCGTGTGCCGCTGGCCGCGAGGTTGATCGCCGGGAAGATGCGCTTCTCCGCGATCTTGCGGTCGAGGATGAGCTCCATGTTGCCGGTGCCCTTGAACTCCTCGAAGATGAGCTGATCGCCCTGGCTGCCCGTGTCGACGAGGCAGGTGGCGATGATCGTCAGGCTGCCCGCCTCCTCAGTGTTGCGGGCCGAGCCGAAGAGCTGCTTGGGGACTTCCAGGGCCTTGGAGTCGATGCCGCCCGACATGGTCCGGCCGCTCGAGGCGTGCTTTCGGCTCCGGTTGAACGCCCGGCCCAGCCGCGTGAGCGAGTCGAGCAGCACGACGACGTGCTCGCCCCGGGCGGCCCGTTCGCGGCACTCGTTGATTGTGTCGATCGAGATCTTGACGTGCTGCTCGACGTCGTGGTCGTTGGACGAGCCCTTGACCTGGCAGCGGTTCATCTCGCCCGGTTCCGCTTCGCGTTCGAGCGTGCGCCGGAAGTCGGTCATCTCCTCGGGCCGTTCGTCCACGAGGAGCACCGTCAGGCTGACGTCCTTGTGGTTGTGGAGCAGGGCGTGGGCGATGTTTTTGAGCAGGGTCGTCTTACCTGCCTTGGGGGGGCTGACGATCAGGCCTCGCTGGCCCCGCCCGATGGGGCAGAAGAGGTCGATGAGTCGGCACGCCGGCGGACAGCCGCGGTACTCGAGCTCGAGCCTCGGGGCCGGGTCGATGGCGGTCAGCTCTTCGAGCGCTGGCACCTTGGGCTTGGCTGGGGCCTGGTTGCCCTGGGCGTTGCCGTTGGTGTGTTGGCCGTTGGATTGTGGGCCAGCGGTCTGTGGAGCGCCCTGGGGCTGACCTTGGTCTTGGCCGTTGCCCCGTCCGCGACGGCGGCGTCTGCGACGCTTCTTCTTCGGCGAGCTCGTGTCCAACACGATTCCCCTCAATCCGGTGCCTTGCTCGGGCCTCGGGACTGGGTACAGCCCAACCCGTGCACGAGCCAGACGCATCATGCGTCGGCACCGCGAGTCAGTTGTCACTTGCTGTGTTCAGGCCGGTCTGCGTGCGCCCGGTGCGCCGAAGTCAAACCTTGGCCGAGACAGCCAAACCACACCTTGCCGTGGTCCGTGGAGCCCTCGGATGCTCTGGCATCCGGCAGGCTATGGGCGGCAGAACCCGCCCCATGCCCTACAGTATCGGCCCTGCCGGGCACCCGAGTCAAGCCTCCGGTCTACGATCGCACGCAACCCTGACATTTCCCCTGCGGGACCCCGCCTCTGGGGCCTCTGGGGCGGCCTGCAGGGTTCCTGGGCGTGCGATGGAACGATTTTCAGGCATCGGAGTTTCGCCGGGCATCGTCGTCGGGCGGGTGTTTGTCCTGGACGACGACACCAGGCGGATCCCGCGACGATCGGTCGACCAGAACGACGTCTCCCAGCAGCTCGAGAGGCTCGCCGAGGCCTTTGAGCTCTCCGTGACCGAGCTCGAACGCGTCCGAGACCAGGCCGAGCGGGACATGGGGCGCGACGCGGCCCAGATCTTCGGCTTCCACATCGGGATGCTCCGCGACAAGGTCCTCCGGGGCTCGATGGAGAAGGTCATCCGGGACGAACGGGTCACCGCGGAGTACGCGGTGGACACGGTCTTTGGCCAGTGGGCGGACCGCTTCCGCTCGATGCCCGATTCCGCGTTCACGACCAAGGGCAACGACATCACGGACCTGGCGCGCCGGGTCCTGGCGCACCTGGTCGATGAGCACGGGCACGAACTGACCCAGCTCGACTACGACGCGATCGTCGTCTCGCGTGAGCTGACGCCCAGCCAGACGGTGGGCTTCGACCGAAACAAGGTCGTGGCGATCGCGACGGATCTGGGCGGTAAGACGAGCCACACCGCGATCGTCGCCAGGGCGCTTGGCATCCCGGCCGTCGTCGGGCTTTCCAGGCTCTGCGATCACCTCTCCGACGGCGACACCGTCATCCTCGACGGGTCGCGCGGCATCGTCATCGTCGAGCCCGATTTCGACACCATCGAGCACTACCTCTCCGAAGAGGTCGAGCGCGGCAACTACCAGATGACCCTCCGCGAGATGGCCTCGCTCGAGCCCGTCACGACCGACGGCGTCAGGATCGAGGTCCTCGGAAACATCGAATTCGCCGAGGAAACAGGGCACGTCATCGAGTACGGCGGCGAGGGCGTGGGCCTCTTCCGCACCGAGTTCCTCTACCTCGCCAGCGAGCGCGAGCCGACGGAAGAGGAGCACTACGCGTCGTACCGCTCCTGCGTCGAGAAGCTCGCGGGCAGGCCGCTGACGATCCGCACGATGGACCTTGGCGCGGACAAGTACACGCAGACCCAGTCGAAAAACCCGGAGCGCAACCCGGCGCTCGGGCTTCGGTCGATCCGGTATTGCCTGAAGAACCTGCCCATGTTCAAGCGCCAGCTCCGCGCGGTGCTCCGCGCCTCGGCGCACGGCCCCGTGAAGGTGATGCTGCCCCTGGTCACGAGCGTGAGCGAGGTGCGCCAGTCCAAGCACCTGATCAACGACGTGATGGAAGACCTGGACGATCTGGGCATCGCGTTCGACCGGAACATCCCGATCGGGATCATGGTCGAGGTGCCCTCGGCGGCGCTGATGGCCTCGACGCTGGCGCGGGAGGTCGACTTCTTCTCGATCGGGACCAACGACCTCGTGCAGTACACGCTCGCGGTGGACCGGACAAACGAACGCGTGGCGGACCTTTTCGCGCCCTCGCACCCGGCGGTCCTGAAGCTGATCCGGGACGTGGTTCGGGCCGGTCGGCACCGGGACGTGCCGGTCAGCTGCTGCGGCGAGGCCGCCGGAGACCCGGATATGGCCGTCTTGCTGATGGGCCTCGGTGTGCGTACGCTCAGTGTCACGCCCGGGCTTGTCCCCGTGATCAAGCGTCTGATCCGGTCTATTTCCATGGATCGCTGCGAAAGATTGGCCAAAAAGGCGATCTCTTTCGATTCCGACACCGAAGTGTCGATGTATGTCAGGGATCGGCTCCGCAAGGAGTTCCCCGAAACGTACGACAGTTTCGGTCAGTTCCGAGGCAGTGCGCCCGGTAGCTGACCGAGTCACAGAACGAACCACGACCCAGGCGCCTCCGATCGCCAACTGGGCGCGAGTCACGCAGGCCTGTTGCCGCGCTGACCCCCGCAAGCACGATCGGCGCCGGATCGCGGGCCAAGGCCCGCATCACAACCGAGGCAAGCGGTGGACATACCCGCTTTGAATCCGAAGAGATGCGACAGCGGAACACACGGACGCCCTGCGCGCTCCGCGTGGTCACGCTCTACGTCCTTTGCCCGTGCACCCGGCTTCTGCGCCACAGCACGGAAAGCACAACATGCCCAAGTATCAGATGCTCATCAACTACCAGCCCGGCGAGGAATGCCGGGTCGCCATCCTTGAGGAAGGCGTCCTCGAAGACTTCCACACCGAGCGCCCCGCCACCGCCAACCGCGTCAACAACCTCTACCTCGGCAAGGTCACCAACATCGAGAGCAGCCTCCAGGCCGCGTTCGTCGACTTCGGCGGGTCCGAGTCCGCGTTCCTGCACACCTCGGACATCCACCCGATGTACTTCCCCGAGGAGGACGGCGAGACCACCGAGAAGATCGGCAAGAAGACCGCACGCCGAGACCGCCCGCCCATCCAGCAGTGCTTAAAGCGCGGGCAGAAGATCGTCGTGCAGATTCTCAAGGACGGCGTGGGCACGAAGGGCCCCGCCGCCACGACGTACCTGTCCATCCCGGGCAAGTACCTCGTGATGATGCCCCAGATGGACAACGTGGGCGTGAGCCGGAAGATGGAGGACGAGGACAAGCGCCGCCAGATGCGCGAGATCCTCGACTCGATCGAGCTGCCCGAGGGCTTTGGCTTCATCCTGCGGACCGCGGGCTTTGGGCGCAACAAGACCGAGCTCAAGCGCGACCTCGCGTACCTCCAGCGTCTCTGGAAGGACATCGAGAAGCGGCGCAAGTCGACGAGCAAGCCCTCGCTCCTGTACGCCGAGAGCGACCTGCTCGTCCGGGCGCTGCGCGATCTGCTGACGACCGAGATCGACGAGGTCGTCATCGACCACGAGCAGGGGCTGGCGCGGGCGGCGAACTTCCTGAAGGTCGTCGCGCCCCGCACGGGGATCAAGCTCCGCCACTACAACCTCAAGACGCCCATGTTCCACGCCTTCGGCGTCGAGGAGCAGGTGCACCAGATGATCGCCCGCGAGGTCCCCCTGCCCTCGGGCGGCAGGCTCGTGATCGACGAGACGGAAGCGGTCGTGGCGATCGACGTGAACAGCGGCAAGAGCCGCAAGGCCAAGGACGCCGAGACCAACGCGTACCAGACGAACCTCGAGGCGGTCGACGTGATCTGCCGCCAGCTCAAGCTCCGGGAGCTTGGCGGGCTGGTCATCAACGACCTGATCGACATGAACCAGGCCAAGCACCGCAAGGCGATCGAGGCGCGGTTCAAGGATCGGCTCAAGCGCGACCGGGCCAAGAGCACGGTGCTCCCGATCAGCCCGTTCGGGATCATGGAGATGACACGTCAGCGGATGCGTCCGAGCGCCCAGGGCACGCACTACTCGGAGCTCCCGCCGCAGATGGGCCGAGGCTGGGTGCGCAAGCCCGAGTCGCTGGCGGCGGAGGCGTTGCGCGAATTGGCGCTGATCCTCAGCTACGACAGGGTGCAGAAGGCCGAGCTGGTGGTGCCGGGGCGTGTGGCGGGGGAGCTGCTCTCGAGCCGGCGCCGGACGATCACGCGGATGGAGCTCGTCACGCAGAAGACAGTGCTCGTGCGTGTGAGCGATTCGCTCGGCACGGAGCGCTTCTCGGTGTACGCCTACGACGACGTGGGCAACGACATCGATATCGCGATCCTGCCCAAGCCCAAGGCGCCCGCGGAGCTGCCCGAGTGGACGGATTCGTCGGACGATCGCGCGTGGGACGAGATCAGCGAAGAAGAGGATCTGCTCCAGGCGATCGAGGACGTGGCCGACCCGCACCCGATCGAGCTCGACGCGGCCAAGGTGAGCAGCGAACCCATCGACGAAGACGATGACGAGCAGCGCGACGCTGGCGGCCGCAAGAAGCGCAGGCGTCGCCGGC
>JBGSIX010000263.1:0-11881 GCA_041742315.1 Phycisphaerales bacterium
CGGCCCGTCCCCGGCGGCCGATCGCTTCTACGCGCCCTCGATCCGTCCTTCCAGCCGGTACGTCATCGACGCCCGCGTGGACGTCGCGGGCGGCTTCGTCGAGGGACGTGAGACCGTTACGCTGAAGAATACCGGCCGGGATCCTCTCGGCGTCGTCGCCTTCGATTGGGCCGTCGGCGCCCAATCGACCCTCGAGGTCTCACAGGAGGAGCGGCGTCTCTTTCCCCCGGCGACGGCGCTCGCCGAGCCTCCGAAACAGTTCGTGCCGCCCCCTGAATCCCGATCCGAGCCCCGCATCGTGCGTGAGCCCGCGTTCGAGACGCCGCGGGTGATGCCCGTCGCCCCGTCGCGGCAAGGCAAGGCTGCCACCCCGATCAGCCCGGACCTCGCCGATGAACTCCACTCGATGAAGCGGATGATCGGGAGGCTCCTCTCGACCTCGACGCAGGCGGCAAGCTCCCGGCAGGGGTCCATGCCCGATGCGCTTTTCGAGCACTACCTCGCGCTGACCGAGCAGGCCGTGGCTTCCGAGATCGCCGACGAGATCGTGGGCAAGGTCCGCGACGAGCTCTCGGCGGCCGAACTCGCCGACGCGGAGATCGTCCGCGAGACGATGCTCCGCCAGATCGCCAAGCTCGTCCCCGCCGCGGGCGACAGCCCCCTCCCGCGCCGCCCCGCCGACGGCAGGCCGCTGACGATCGCGCTCATCGGGCCGACGGGTGTGGGGAAAACAACGACGCTCGCCAAGCTCGCCGCGGTCGCCAAGCTCCGGCATGGCCGGTCGGTCGGGCTTGTCACGACGGATACGTACCGGATCGCCGCCGTCGAGCAGCTCCGGACGTACGCGGACATCATTGGTTTGCAGCTGAAAGTCGTCGCCAGCCCGGGCGAGATGCGTCCGGCGCTCGAGTCGATGTCGGGCTGCGACGTGATCCTGATCGACACCGCGGGCCGGAGCCAGCACGACGGCGAGCGCCTGTCCGACCTTCGCACCTACCTCGACGAGGCCGACCCGCACGAGACGCACCTGGTGCTCTCGACGACCTCGGCGGAGGCGGTGATGCTCCGGGCCGCCGAGCGGTTTGCGCAGCTCGGGCCCAACCGGTTGATCCTGACCAAGCTCGACGAGGCCGTGAACTTCGGCGTGCTCCTGAGCGTCACGCGGCTGGCGGACCTGAAGCTCAGCTACGTCACGATGGGTCAGGAAGTGCCCGACCACATCGAGGCGGGCAAGCCCGACCGGATCTCTCGGCTCATTTTGGGTGGGCCGCAGGCATGAGCGTGATGCCCATCAGCCCGCGTGCGAGCGCTCTGGACGATCAGGCGACCCGTCTGCGAGCGATGCTCGCCGCCGAGAGCGATGTCGCGCCAAGGGCGCCAGCGCCCAGACCCAAGCTGATCGCGCTCGCCTCGGGCAAGGGCGGCGTGGGCAAGACGTTCACCTCGATCTCGATCGCCTCGGCGCTGGCGGGGCTGGGTCGGCGGACGATGCTGATCGACGCGGACTTCGGGGCCGCCAACGCGGACATCATGCTGGGCCTGGCGCCGCTACGCCGGCTCGACGAGTGCATGATCAAGGGCTTTGCGCGGGGGCACTCGCTGGCGGACATCGCGATCGATTCCGGCGCGGGCTTCCGTCTCGTCCCGGGCCCGGTCGGCATGGGACGACCGCCCTCGAGCGCCGACCGTCAACGACTTATCCACAGCCTCTCACAGCTCCACGGCGTCGCGGATCTCGCGCTCATGGATTGCTCGGCGGGCGTGAGTTCGAGCGTGCTGGACATCGTCGCCGCCGCGGATCTGGCGGTGGTCGTACTCACGCCCGAGCCCACGTCGATCGCCGACGCGTACGCGCTCATCAAATCGCTCGTGCGGGCGCAGGGCCCGGAGGCGGGCGAGCGGGTGGGGCTGATCGTGAACCAGACGGAGTCGCGCGCCGAAGCCGAGCGGGTGCACCGTCGGATCGCCTCGGTCGCCCGCAAGTTCCTCGGGCTCGAGCTGGCGCTCTTCGGCAGGATCCCCTCGGACCGCGCGGTCGTGCGCGGCGTGCGTGAGCAGTGCGTCGCGCGGGGCGGGAAGCAGAAATCCCCGGCTGGCAAGTCGGTCCGCAAGGCCGCGGCATTGCTGCTCGCCGAGCTCGAACGTCAGTCTTGTACGAAAGATGTTCGTGTCGAAACTTGCGCATCGGCCCCCGAACCGCTCAGGCGCGGGGGGTTCGGGTTCATTCCGGGCCGATAGTGAGGGTTGCGCGGGCTGGCACGCCCGGTGCGGCTCAGTTTTTTCTCCGGGTGGGTGAAGTCGCTGCGCCGTGTAGGCGATGACGAGACGGGAGAGAACCGGATTGAGCACAGGCATGACCGAGAGTCACGGCACGATCCGACGTCTGTCGGCGGGGGTGATGGGCCTTGCGGGGTTCATCGTCGCGCTGCTGGCGGGGCTTCAGGCGGGCAACGAGACGGGGCGTGTCATCGTGACGGCGCTGGCTGCCATGCTGGTGTGCCACATCGCGGGCATGGTCCTCGGGCTCGTGATCGAGCGCGTGGTCGAAGAGCACAAACGCCTGATCAGCGCGCCAAAGCAAGATGAAATCGAGAGCGCCCAATCGGGCAAAGGCGCGGGTTCCAACCGGTCGCCGAGGCTGGCCGCATGATTTCTGTTCGAGGGCGCTGGCGGAGCGCGCGCCCGGTCCGTATACTCACGGCGTCCATGGATGGACACCAGCGTGAGGCCGACGAGTAAACCCTGTTTCCTCCCGGCATTCACGAGTCTCAGCGGCCTGCGCCGCGTGATGTAGAGGTCAAGGAGCCGACCATGCCCACGGAGAAGAAGACTGCGCCGACCAAGCGCCGCGCGTCAACCTCCAAGCGTCCCAAAGCGGATCTTCCGCTCAGCGAACGCCCCATCGAAGAACTCTGGGCGGACTACAGCAAGTCGCGCGATCAGAACATCCGCAACTTCTTCATGGAGAAGTACTACTCGCTCGTGCGCTACCACGCCGAGCGCGTGCACGCCCGTCTGCCCGACGAGGTGAACGTCGATGACCTCGTGCAGGCTGGCGTGTTCGGCCTCGCCGACGCGATCAACGCGTTCGACCTCGAGCGCCAGGTCAAGTTCGAAACCTACTGCGCCCCGCGCATCCGCGGCGCGATCCTCGACGAGCTGCGCCTCATGGACTGGGTGCCAAGGCTCGTGCGTCACCGCTCGTCCAAGGTCGAGCACGCCCGCCAGCGCATCGAGATGGAGCAGGGCCGCCCGGCGACCCACGACCAGATCGCAGAGCACCTGGGCGTCGACGACGAGGAATACGAGAAAATCCAGCGAGACTCATCCGCGGTGGGCACCTTCAGCCTCACCCGCAAGGCCTACCCGAGCGACGGCGACCGCGACGTCCGCGAGATCGACGTGATCCGCGACGACAACCAGGCCAGCCCCGTGCGGAACCTCGAACGCCGGGACCTGCAGAACCTGATCACCAAGGGCCTCTCCCGCGCCGAGCGTCTGATCGTCATCCTCTACTACTTCGAGGGCATGACGATGAAAGAGATCGGCGCGACGCTTGATCTCTCCGAGAGCCGCGTGAGCCAGATGCACAGCTCGATCCTGGCCCGCGTCAAGGCCCAGGTCCAGCACCGCGTCCGCGAGCTCGAACCCACCGGCTAAGCCGCGATTGCCATGATTTGCCTCGAGCCCGGTCCCGCGTTGGGGCCGGGCTTGTTTTTTGTTCCCATCCCGCGCACCCTGTAGCGATGACCGACGCCTACATCGCGCTGGGTTCCAACCTCGGCGACCGCCGAACGGCGCTCACGCGCGCGGTGCGGGCGATCGATGGCCTCGCCTCGACGCGCGTCTCGGCTCAGTCCACGCTCATCGAAACCGACCCGGTGGGGCCCGTTGCACAGGGCCGGTACCTCAACGGCGTGGTCCGCGTCCAAACCGAACTCGCGCCCCGTGTACTTCTTGAGAGTCTTCTCGCGATCGAAACGGAACTCGGGCGCGACCGCACGGGCGAACTGCGATGGGGGCCCCGGACCGCCGACCTCGATCTGCTGATTTTCGGCGATCTCATCCTCGACGAGCCGGGCCTGCACATCCCGCACCCGAGGCTCGCCGAGCGACGGTTTGTGCTTGAGCCGCTCTGCGAGATCGCGCCGGGGCTCGTCGTGCCCGGTTTTGGGAAGACCGTGCGCGAGTTGTTGAACGCTCTCGCACAGGCGGAGGGCGCCGAGTGCTCGTAAGCGCAACCATCCTCGGTGCCATCATCCTCGCCCAGCCCGAGCCGGGGGCGATCGAAGCCGCCCAGCGGTTCTCGTCCGCCTACACAGAGTCAGTGTTCGCCGAGCGAGCGTTGGTTGTGATCACGGATGACGCGGGCGAGGAAACAACCTTCGAAACGACGCTTCGGCGAAGTGAATCGTGCACGCTGCTCGAATTGCCCGGACTCCGGCTGTTCTACGCGGAGGATGTGCTCACCGCGGAAAGACTGGGCGAGCCGAACCCCGCGGTGGTCTTCCGGATCGAGAGCGCCGGCGATGGCTTTCTCTCGGCGATCGGGCCGCACGTCCCGCCCATGCCCATGCCAGAGCTCTGGCAATTCGACGAGAGCGGCCGCTGCTCTGATGCCGCGCTCGGCGCGATCGAGGTCGAACGGTACGATCCCGAGCGATCGGCTCTGATCGCGCGCACGCAGGCGGGGGAGATCGAGCTGATCCTGGACGAGGAAACGTCCCGCGTCCGTTCGCTCGACGCGCCGCTGGGTGGGAGCCGATTCCACGCGGCGTACGAGGCGCTCGATCCGGGCGAACCGGGGTCATGGGCGATCCCCACCGAGGGGCGATGGGTCGTCACGCGATTGGCGCAGCTGACGCCGCCCAGGTCACCGATCGAGCCGGGCATCCAGATCGACGATCTGAACCTGTCCACGCCGAGCTATCAGGGCTGGAAGCTGAGCGAGATCCAGGCCGACGATCGTGTGCGTCAGTCCGGGCCCTGGGTGGTGCTGCTCGTTTGCCGGGCGGATGCCGAGGACCAGGTCTTCGAACTCGCTGGCGAGGTCGCTTCCGAGCTCTGGCAATCGGCGGCCCGGGAGATCGCCGACCTCGGGCCAGAGAACGCGGCCCGCTACTGGCTCGGGCATCGCTCGATCGTCGTTGCCGTGTCGGGCGAGCTCAAGGTCCTGCCCGAGCAGATGCGGACGATCGCCGAGCGTTCGCCCAGGGGTGTGCCGCTGATGGTCAGCACCGCGCCGGCGAGCACGATCGATCGGCTGAGGATCCCCGCGCCGCTCACGGCGATCCTGGTCGACCCTTCGCGCACCGTCGGCGCGGTCGTGCCCATAGAAAACGCCGAGACGGGGGTCTCGGCGGTGCTCGATGCGATGCGATCCTTTGTCAGTCGGGACAAGCCCGCCGAGACCTCGGAGCCGGGGGGCTGATCAGCCCGCCTCGGCCCGCGGGTGGGCGTCGTCGTAGGCGGTGCGCAGGCGCTGCGTGGACAGGTGTGTGTACACCTGCGTGGTGCTGAGCGACTGGTGCCCGAGCAGCTCCTGCACGCTGCGGAGGTCCGCGCCGTTGTCCAAGAGGTGCGTGGCGAAGCTGTGACGCAGCGTGTGCGGGCTGATCGTCGGGTCGAGGCCGACCTGACGCAGGTACTTGTCCAGCTTCCGGCGGACCGAGCGGCTCGAGAGACGCTGGGCGTGCTTGTTCAGGAAGAGCGGCTTGCGGGTCGTGCTTGTGTCGCCCCAGGTCGCCTGGAAGTGCGGGTCCTTCTCGGCCAGATCGACGTATGCCTGGATGGCGGCGATCGCGTGGGCGCCAAGCGGCACCAGACGCTCCTTCTTGCCCTTGCCGCGGACGCGCATCGAGCCGTTGACAAGATCGATGTCGTCCACGGCGAGCGACACGAGCTCGCTCACCCGGATACCCGTCGAGTAGAGCGTCTCGAGCATCGCGCGGTCGCGGCGGCCCAGGACGTCGCTCTCGCTCGGGGCCGAGAGCAGGCGCTCGATCTGCTCGATCGTGATCGCCTTGGGCAGTCGCTTGGACTGCCTGGGCGTGCGGATGAGCGTCATCGGGTTGGTCGTGGTCAGCCCCGTGCGGAGCGCCCACTTGTAGAAGCTGCGGAGCGTGGCGATCTTCCGCGCCATGGTGGCGGGGGAGTATTCCTTCTCAGAGAGGTGCTCCAGGAAGCCCCGGATCAGGTCCGCATCGGCGGCGCAGATCACGCCCGTGAGCGTCTTTGGCCCGACGCTGCCGGCGACGCCGTTGCCGCCCGGGGTCTGCCTGCGACGGAGCTCCTCGGCCTCGTGGTTCGTGGTGGGCTCGATGCCCGTCTCGGCCATCAGATGCTCGATGTACTGCCGCAGGTCCGCGCCGTAGCACCTTGCGGTGTACGGGCTGAAGCGGCGTTCATCGACCAGGTAGCTGCCGAAGCTGTCTGTAATCGGAAGTGAAGACATCGACCGAGCTCCTTCTCGCTGACTAAGCGGGGCCTCGTTGCCCCGAGATTTCCTAACTCACCTGCCCGGCAACGTCCCCCGGGCGGGGATGTCAGCGGGACGAGCCTGGGCCGCGCGCCCGGGCAAGCCTGAGCCGCTCCTGATCGAGCAACTGACCCACCGCGGCGTGCGCCACGAATTCCGTGTACAGAGGCATGCTCGCCAGATACGTCTGCCACCCACGCGGGGCGTCGTGTTCGATCCGACCCTCGGCGTACCGACGCACCTGCATCTGTACCCCCTGGTTGCGACCGTCGAACACCTGCGACATCGAGGCCACCGGCATCTCGATGTACCGCGAGGGCGCCGGCATCTGCGGGTCCGTGATGGCTCCGCGGATGTTGTCCAACTCCGGACCGCCTGCGAACGACGGGTTCCCCGCGTGCAGCGCCAGAGAGAGCCCAAGCGCGGGCGGGTTGTACGGGTCGTACGCCGTCACAGTGCCCACGATCAATCCGTCGACGTTCATCGCTTCCGCGAGCGCCTCCAGATCGCCTGGGCCGGTGATCTCCCGCATCCCAAGGCCCCGCATCTCTGCGATGGTCCTGTTCAGGGGCAGGCACCGGATGCCGGGCACGGAACCCGCCGCGAAAACAATCGCGTCGGAGACTTCCTCCACCCTGAACACCGTGGTGCCCGATTCGTTCCGGAGCGGCGCGACCGCGAACAGCACGTCGCCCCTTGAGGCGTCGTACGGCGAGCGGAGCACCGTCGGGTTCACCAGATCCGGTCCCCGGGCGCACCCAGCCAGCAATGCCAGCAGCGCGAGCCCGAGGGTTACGAGCATTTTCTCTGTACTTGTCATGGCGTCCTTGCCGCTCTGCGCCCCGCGTCCGTGCTGGGCTGACTCTCAGTTCAAATCCGGGGGCGAGCCTTTCGGCTGGCCCACGGGGACAGATGCTTTACTCGACGCCCACGCCGACGGGAACGAGCCCGGGGGGGAAGTCCGCGTAGTTCGGGTCCTTCTTCTGGTTCGTGCTTGAGGGCGACTGAGCCGTCCGGGGCGAACCGGGCAGGCCCACGAAGGGATCGCCCGCCGCGATCACGGCCTTGCTCGCGCCGAGCGACCAGATGTTGTCCGTGCCCGAGCGGTTCGAGATGAAGTACACCGCGTTGTCGGCGCCCCAGGTGGGCATCAGGTTGATCGCGTCGTCGGCGGTCAGGTTCGTCGAACCCGTGCCGTCGATGTTCGTCATCCAGATGTCGGCCCGGGTGGGCTGGCCATTGGCGGTCGTGGCGCTCAGCGGGACGCTGGCGAAGGCGACGCGATTGCCGTCGCGGCTCCAGGTCGGGTTGATGAGTGCGTGATCCGCGTTCGAGGCGAGTTCGGTGAGGTTGGTCACTTCATTGCCGCCGACGAGGTCGAGCGACCAGACGCCAAAGAGGCGTGAGCCGCGCTCGCGGGCCCGCTGGAAGACGATGCGGTCGCCGCCGTTCATGCCCGTGCCGCCCTTGGGGCAGAACTCGGGGAAGAGGCCGAAACCGATCTGGTGCTTGACCATGGGGTTGTTGACGTCGACGAGCCACATCTCCCAGCGCTGGCTCACCGGGCCCAGACGCGAGTAGACCATCTGCGAGCCGTCGGGGCTGAAAGAGGGGTGCAGCTCATGCGAGCTGTCATCGGTGACCTGGCGGGCCTGACCCCCCTCGGCCTCGATGAGATAGATGTTCCAGTTGCCCTGGCGGTTGCTGGCAAAGGCGATCGTCCGGCCGTCGGGCGAGAGGCTGGGCATCACGTCGTGGCCCGGGTCGCTCGTGATCTGCGTGACCACGCTGCTGTTGACGTGCTTGCGGTAGATGTCCGCGGTCTCGCGGTGCTGGGTCGAGGCGTAGTAGACGTACTGCCCGTCATCGGAAACCACCGGGTCGAAGTCGGCGCCGTAGGTGCTGAAGCTCACGCGGTGCAGGTCGGCGGGGTCGTACGCGGCGGGAGCGTTGGGGTTGCCCCGCGTCATCGAGCGGCCGTCGATCGAGCCGAAGATGTCGATCGGGTTGCCGTTGCCGAACTCATTGCCGGCGGCGAAGCCCTCGGTCTCGGGCTGCTGGAAGAGCCCGTCCCAGACGGACTCCTGATCGTCCATCATGGTCGCCGAGTAGGTGTCGCCCGTGTTCCGGCCCGCGTTCTGCTTCTGTGCCGAAGCGAGCGGCTTGGCCTCGGCGGGGGTCGTGGACCAATCCGAGTTGTGTCCGACCGCGCACCCGCCTGCAAGGCCAGCGGCGGCAAGAACTGAGAGGGCACCCAGGCGAAGGGTCGAGCTGGTATTCCGCATCTTGAGGCTCCGAGCAGCGGCCGGGGTCAGTCCGGCCAGGTTCGTATGTGCATTCACATCACGCATCCGCTGCTCCGCAGCTCCCGAGATCGTCGGCGCCTGCACGTCCTTTATCGGACGACTGGCAGGCCATCCATCGACCATCGCTTCCCGCGACGTTCAGCAAATCGGACCTTCGATGGTCCGAGTTGAGTTGGTCCCGAAAAGTCGGCGAGATTCGCGCTCTGTCATTTCGCACCGGGGCCCAATGAAACAACCGCCCGCGAGGTGCGGGCGGCTGGATAAAGATCGTAAGATATTGATTTGAAACAATTTAGGCCACGCTTCGGGCCGCGGTGATCGCGTGGGAGTCGCCCGGGCGGACCCAGGGCCTCGCCGAGTGCCTCGGGATCTCGGCGATCCGGAGATGGTCCAGATAATATCGGAGCTGGTTATCCGAGAATTGGTCGAGGAAGGCCGCCGAGGCGGTGGGGTTCAGCTCGATGATCCGTGCAATCACTTGGGGCCGCACGAGTTCCGAGGACTCCACGCTCGGGGCGAGCTCGAGCTTGGCGGGTCGGCGGTTCTCGGCGAGGTCATCGAATCCGAACAGTGTGTCCATCGGGCAAAGCTCCGGGCGCAGGAAGGGATCAACCACAGCACAGCGCCGGCTCCGCCGACTGAGAACCGACTTCGGTGAATCGACATCCCCCGCAAGAGTGTGTAATCATTGTCGGACCATGCCGACCACTTTCACACTCCCGCCGCGCAATCTTGGCACAACCGAGACAACACCCGCTCTCACCTTCACGCACGCCAACCCGCTCGATCCCGACTTCGCCCGCCTGATCGCCCCCGGAGCGTCGGTCGTCGCCTGGGCCGGTTGGTTCGATCCCGAGGGCGACCCCGCGAGCGGGCACTTCCCCTCGGACCACAGGCTCTGGACCACGGGACTGGAATCGCTCCGCCAGTCGATCGCCCGGCTCGATCCGATCCTGCAAGAGCGTGAATCGCATCTCTGGCTCAGGCCCGCGCTCGGGCTCGTCCTCTCCGACCCGCACAGCGTGAGCGCCCTGCTCAAAGAGCCCCCGAGCGACCGCGTCCGCATCCTCGTGGACCCCGTCGCCATGCTCACACCCGAGATGGCAAAGCACGCCGAGGACCACCTGCCCAGGATGCTGGGCAAGCTCGGGAACCTCGAGGCCTGCTCGGCGATCGTCCTCTCAGGCGGCAAGCCCTCCCGGGATGATCGCATGTCCCATGTGCCGCTCGGCACAGATCAGCCGTTCGATCGCGCTCTGCTGGCCAACTGGCGTGATTCCGCCTTCGCCGAGCGGGATGTTTTCGTCTTGACCCAGGCCTGCCGGGCTCTGATCGAGGGCGCCAAGATCGCCTAAGCTATCTTTCAACGGAGAATCCCATGACCACCAAGCTCGATCACCCGACCTTCGCACGCGTCAAGAGCGCCTTCGCTGGCAAGAAGTTCCACGCGACCGAGTTCCGGCGCCAGGCGACGCTCATCGTCGAGCCGGGCGACCTGCACGAGGTCATGGTCTTCCTCAAGAGCGACGAGGCCTCGAAATACAGCTTCCTCTCCGACGTGATCGGGATCGACTACGAGGGCTACCCCGCCGAGATGCCCGGGCGGTTCGCGGTGGTCTACAACCTCTGCTCCTACGACCACGACCTGCGGTTCTTCGTCAAGACCTACCTGAACCCCTCGATCCCGACCGATGGCATCGAAGAGGACCCGGCGCTCTATCTCGACAGCGTTACCGATCTCTGGGCCGGCGCCGAGTGGACCGAGCGCGAGGTCTTTGACATGTTCGGCATCCGCTTCCGCAACCACCCGGACCTGCGCCGGATCTTGCTCTGGGAGCAGTACCCCGCCCACCCGCTCCGCAAGGACTACCCCGTCAAGGGCCGCGGCGAGCGCGAGATGTACAAGGTCATCGATCGGACCGACGCGTGAATCCGCCTCCCTCTCCCCTTTGGGGAGAGGGCTGGGGAGAGGGGCTTCTGTGCTCCCTTGCTTCTCACAGTCGATGCGGAAAGGACACGGAGTCCCCTCGCATGCGCGAGGGGCTCGTCATTTACGATTCAATATTATCTCGGAATACTGATCGGGTTGGGCCGGACGACTTCGATGCGTCCGGACCTCAGCGACCAGATGAGCTCGGCGGCCGTGATCGGCGCGGGCTGGGATGGGTCAAAGAGCGTCACCCAGCCGCCCGACTCTGCCGTCGCGCGGGCGGCCTGCGTCTTGGCGGTGTAGTTGAGCGTGTCGGCGATCATCTGCTGGTTCCCCGAGCGAGCCCAGACCGCGCCCGAGGCGAGCACGTCGCGCAGCTCGCCCTTGCCGGAAGTTGACGTGATCTCGCCCGCCGGCGCATCCTCGGTGAACGAGGCCCGGAGCGATTCGCACTCGAGTTCGGCGACCGCGCCGTCGGCGGCGGGGCGGTGCACCATGCGCACACGATTCGTCATCGTCACCTCGCCCGCCGGGCGATCGAGCAGGAGCCCGCCGTCCCAGTCGAAGAGCGCCGAGCCCCGCATCGTCGCCTGATCGGTCGCGTCGATGTCCATCCGCTCATCGGAGACGAGCAGGCGTCCGGGCGTGGGCACCCGGACGATGCCCCCGATGTTGTCGAGTTCGATCCGCTCGCCCAGGAGGAGCGAGACCTGCGCCGGGTTCTCGTCGCCGACCTGTGCAAACCGCAAGACCTCGACCGAGGCCTGCTGCTCTTGGGTTCCGTTGATCTCGGCGCTGATGAGCTGACGATCGGCCCGCTCGTCGAGCACCGCCGAACCGTCGGAGGGCTGGACGAGCGCGAAGAGCCGCTCGCCCGTGAGCGTGTCGCGCGAGAGCGCATTGGGCGTGGAGACCGCGACGACCTGTCCGACGGCTTCCAGCTCGCCCGATTCGTCTGTGTACCGCATCGAGTCCGACCACTTCGCGCTGGCGATGGTCAGGAGGCCCTGGTCGTCCTTGAGCATGAACTCGCCCGCGCCCGGGACACTGATCGATCGGCTGGAGCCGTCGAGCGTGATCGAGCGGGCCGCGACCGAGGCGCTGTTGGCGCCCACGCGAGCGGGCAGGCCCTCGACGAGCACGTGCTCGGTCTCGAGCTCGGCCCGG
>JBGSIX010000264.1:0-4211 GCA_041742315.1 Phycisphaerales bacterium
GCGCGCCCGCCGCGTGCGCGATCCACGATTTGCGCGAGCGTCTGGGCATCGACTCGCTCGCGCAGAACCGCGTTCCGAGCGATTCGCCGGCGAGCACGCGCGCGATCGGGTCGGGTATTTCGTCGGTCGGCCCGCGCGTCAGGTGCGTGGGGATGCCGCTCTCGGTCGCGATCGCCGCCGCGTCGAGCTTGGTCGCCATCCCGCCCGTGCCCACGCCGGAGGACTGCGACGCATCGACAAACTTTCGCGCCTCCTCGATGCGCTCGACCACGGGGATCACCCCGCCCGTTGCCAGATCAACAAGCCCCGGCGCGACGCTCAGCAGCACGAGCAGGTCCGCGTCGATCGCCGAGGCGACCAGCGCGCTCAGGCGGTCGTTGTCGCCCAGCTTGATCTCGTCGTACACGACCGAGTCGTTCTCGTTGATGATCGCGAGCACGCCCGAGGCCAGGAGCGTCTCGAGCGTGTGCTTGGCGTTGATGAACCTTTCGCGCCGGCGAAAGTCATCGGTGGTCAGGAGCACCTGCGCGGGCACGATGCCGTGCTTGGCGAATTCCTCGGCGTAGAGGCGCATCAGGGCGGGCTGGCCGATCGCCGCCGCGGCCTGCTTCTGCCGGATCACCTTGGGCATCCCCGAAAGCCCGAGCGCCCGGAACCCCGACGCCACCGCACCGGACGAGACGAGCGCGACCTCCGTGCCCGACCTGGCAAGCGAAGCCAGCTCCTTTGCGAGCCTAGAGATCGCCACCGGATCGACCGCTCCACCGGGCGCCACCACGGCGCTGCCGACCTTGACAACGATGCGTCGGAAATTGAAAGTGCTGGCGTGCGTCATCGCAGCCGATGGTAGAGGCGCGCCCGACCTGGATAGGGGCGCGGAGTGTCAAATTGTGCGCACCTACTCGCCCTTCGGCGCGGCGTGGTCGAGCGCCCAGGTGAGCGCCCGCTCGAGCTCCCGCGGCCCGGGCATCGTGTGACCCATCGAAGGGACGACCCGTTTCATGACCTCGGCGCCCGCCTGGGCGAAGTCCGTCTCAGCCCGGTCATACGTCGTGTGCCAGGGGTCGCGCGAGCCGCTGATCAGGTACACCGCCGGCGGCGTGCCGGTCATCGCCGAGGCGTCGGGCTCGTAGTGCCCGCACACCGGGATCAACGCCGCGAAAGGCTCGGCCCCGCTTGCCGCCATCGCCAGTGCGACGTTCGCTCCCTGCGAGAACCCGAGCAGAACGACCCGCCCCGGGTCGGCGTCGTGCTCATGGATCGCTTCGCGCACGGTTTTGTCGATGAGCCACGCGGACTCGTCGCGGTACGTCCAGCCGAAGCCCCCGCCCGCAGGCCTGAGCGCATCGGGCGAGACGCACACGACGCCGAGCTTCTCGCAAACATCCTTGAGCGCCCCGATCATCTCCTGCCCGTTCCCGCCCGTGCCGTGGAGCGCAATGACGAGCGCGGGTTTCTCGCCCGGTTCGAGCCGCTCGCGCAGCCGATCCGGAACGAACACCGCGGGCTTGTGCTCCGCCGCAAGCGCCTTGAATTCATCGAACCTTCGCTCGGCGTTGGCGCGGACGCGTCCGAGGATGGCCTTGAAGTCCTCGCGCTCGCGGAGCGTGTTCAGGTCCTGGTGCTGCTCGAACGAGGCGATGCCCGTATATCCCAGTTCGGCGCACCGGTCGAGGCACGCGATCGCCTCATCGAGCTCGCCCAGCATCGCGTGCGCGCGGGCGGCGTTGAAGTTCCACGCCGCCGAGTCCGGGTAGCGTTCGAGGATGGCCTCTGCCGCCACGAGCGCCGCGCGGTGGTCCCGCTCCGCGTCGGCTTGATCGAAGCGGTCCACGAGTTGCCTGTCAGACTGGGCGTTCGCAGCGCCGGTGAGCAGTGTTAATACGAGGGCGATGAGTGTGCGCATGCCTCAGCGTATCGGGCCGGGACAAATTCGTTGCACCCCCGGCCTGTGCAGGAGTCTGACACAACCCACGCCGATCGGTTCCATCGGGCCGCGAAGTTCTCGCCAATCGATTGTGAACAGTTCCCGAATCGGGGGCTTCATCAGCATCCGGCGTTGAAATTGGCGATCCAGGCCGTGAAGTCCGCCGGCGTGCAAGAGCCGTCGCCGTTCTGGTCGCATTCGGGTGCCTGCGCATTGAACGCGGCGATCCAGGCCGTGAAGTCCGCGGGGGTGAGCATCCCGTCGTGGTTCGTGTCGGCGGCGCAGTCACTGACGGGCACCATGACGAAGCCGGTGATGTTCCCGTTGAGGAGACCGCGTCCGGTGATGACGCCGTTGTCGGCGATCCCGAACGCGCCGTTGGATGTGCCGCTCACCAGATCCCAGCCCGAGCCGGCGGGGATGAGATCCTGAGCGAAGTAGGTCTGCGTGCCGTCGTACACGAAGACGATCGAGGTCGCCGAGGCCATGTTGCCCACGGCCCAGCCGTCGGCGTTCACGCCGCGAGCGCTGCCGTAGGTTGTGTCGGGCAGGAGCGGGATCTCGGTCATGCCTTCGGCCTCGCTCCAGACGAACGGGTGCACGTCGACGCCCGCGTTGAACGAACTCGAACCCGCGACTTTGCCGTCGCTGCTCACCGCGAAGGCAATCGCGCTGTTGTGCCCCAGCGCCGTGAGCGCTCCGATATCCGTTGCCTGGCTGTCGCCCGGATCGACGTAGAACGCGTTGAGCACCGCCGCGTTGTTCGGGTTGAGCGCCTGGCCCACGATCCGGCCCGCGTTGTTCACCGCGTACGCGGTGGTGAGCACGCCGCCGTTGGGCATGGTCTGCGTGATGACGGAGCTTCCGCCCGTCGTGTACGTCGCGGCCTGTTCGAAGCTGCCGCCGTCGACCGAACCCACCACGAGCCCGGAGTTGTTCACGCCGTAGGCGCGACCGATCGTCTCACCCGCCGGGAGCGGGAGCTGGATGACCGTCGATTCGTCCGTCCACATGATCGGCAAGGGGCTCGAGCCGAAGAACGTCGTCGCGCCGGTGCCGACCACGACGCCTGTGTCGCTCACGGCCTGTGCCAGGCTGAAAGGCCTCGAGGGCGAGGCGAGCACGGGCAACGCCACCGTCCCGCCCGACTCGGTCCAGCGGATCGCGGTGTTGTTCGAGGTGCCCGTGACGTACGCGCCGTTGGAGGAGACGCCCTGCCCGTTGCTGTTGGCCTGACCCGGGAGTGAGATGGCGTAGATCTCATACTGGGGCTGAGCGGACGCGAACGCCGCGGCTCCCGAGGCAACGACAAGACCAAACAAACGCGCGACATTGCGGCTCGACATCAACTCTCTCCAATTCCTGTGCGTACCCGGGCGCTGAAGCGGGCATTCCACACGCACACTGCGTGCCCGGCCCAACTCCGCTTGCATGGATGCTACCGATTCGAACTCATCTGTCCAAGAGAAATCATTCCATTCAACAGGAATAGAGCGGTCGTAAGCTGTTCATGCATCCGAAGCCCGTACCGATGCCGCCCGCGCGTGCGCTTCGAGACGTTCAATCCGCGCGAGCGTCTCGGCATCTTCATAGAGCTCCCTCGCATCGCCCGCGCTCTCGATCTCGATCCACGTCCGAAGCCTGAGGAAGCTGCCGACCGAGAGCCCCGCCCGGAATCGAGCCGTTCCGCCCGTGGGCAGCGTGTGGTTCGGGCCCGCCCCGTAGTCGCCCAGCACCTCGGCGCTCTTGGACCCTATGAAGATCCCGCCCGCGTGGCGTAGGCGGCCCGCCACCGATCGCGCATCCTCGGTCATGATCTCGACGTGCTCCGCGCCGATCCGGTCGGATACCTCGCACGCCTGATTCAGATCGCGCACCACGCACCGAAAGCCGTTGGCGAGCGCCCGGCGCGCCGTCGCCGAGTTCGGGAGTGTTTCGAGCTGTTTCTCCAGCTCGATCTCGACGGCGTCCGCCAGCGCCTTACTCGTCGTGACCAGCATCGGCACCGCGTCGTCGTCGTGTTCGGCCTGCGCCAGGAGGTCCGCCGCGACGATCGCCGCGTCCGCCGACTCGTCGGCGATGACGAGCAGCTCCGAGGGCCCCGCGAGCATGTCGATCCCCACCTCGCCAGAAACAAGAAATTTCGCCGCGGTCACCCATTTATTACCAGGTCCCGCGATCACATCGCAGGGCGCGAATCCCTCGAACCCGTACGCGAGGGCCGCGATCGCGTGCGCGCCGCCCACCGCGAGATACTCGTCGCAGCCCGCGATCGCCGCCGCCG
>JBGSIX010000265.1:0-1510 GCA_041742315.1 Phycisphaerales bacterium
GCAGCGGGTGCTCCGAGACGGGCTCGACGGGCCCGCTCCGTTCGACCAGTTCATCCAGGCGCCGCCGCCACTCGCCGAGTTCCGCCGCCGACATCTCGGCGACATCCCCCTCCGGGAGCGTCACCGGCTTCTGCTCGCCCAGTGCGCTCATCGTCCCCAGCGCCCTATAGAGCGACTCGCCCGAGTGCCGCACGCGATGGAGTTCCTCGACGTACCTGTTGAGCCTGTCGCGCGTGACGCCCAGCTGCTTGCAGTGCTCGTCCCAATCGACGCTCAGCTCGGGCGTCTCGGCGTCCAGCGCCGCGCGGAGTTGCTCGAGGACCTCCTTCTTGGACGCCTTCGCCGAGTGCAGCTCCAGACAGAATGGCCCCAGCCCGTTCTGCTCGAGCCTTCTGCGGACCACCGACAACGCCGCAAGTTTCTCGGCGACAAAGAGCACCCTCTTCCCGTTCGCCAAGGCGTCGGCGATCATGTTGGCGATCGTCTGGCTCTTGCCCGTGCCGGGCGGGCCCTCGAGCACGAAGCTCCGCCCCTGCGACGCCGCGCACACAGCGACCAGCTGCGACGAGTCCGCGTCGCGCGTGCACAGAGGCGTGCCGGGCTTGAGCTTGCCATCCAGCTCGCTTGCATCGGGGAATGGCCTCGTGTCGAAGTCCTCGCCCGGGCGCTCAACGAGATGATCGACGAGCCTGTTCGTCCGCAGCGCCGCCAGGTTCTCTTTCAGATCGCGCCACATCAGGAACTTGTTGAACGAGAACAGGCCCAGGTGCGCCGACTCCTCGACCTCCCATCGCGCCGAGTCACGGATCGCGCTGCGGAAGTTGCGGAGCACCATCGGCAGGTCGATCCCGGCCTCGTCCTCGGGCAGGTCGGCGAGCCCGCTCGCGTCGATCCCGAACTCCGTGTGGATCTTCTCGAGCAGCGTGATGTTCGGTTTGGGCGGCTCGTCGCTCAGCTCGATCGTGTACACGTACCCCGCACCCGTCGCCGACCGCACGAGCCGAACCGGGATCAACACGAGCGGCGCGCGCCTGGGCATGTCCGACGTCGGCGTCTCGTACCACACCAGACTCCCAAGCGCCAGGTGCAAGAGATTCGCGCCCGTCTCCTCGATGCTCGCCAAGGCCGTGCGGTAGATCGTCAAGAGCCGCTTCTGCGTCTCGCCCTCCGGGCAGTCCGAGTGCACCCGGCAGGACTCCAACTCCTCGCGCCGGAAAGCCTCGTCCCCATCGATCCTCGGCAGAATCCGGATCCGCTCCTCCGACGCGAGCATGTCCTCGAGCCCGGCAATGTCCGGCACCGCCAGCGGCAGCGTCCGCTGCGTGTCCTTGAAATTGATCAGCCTGTTGCGGAGCGAGAGATCCAGGAGCCGGCTCTGCCACCGCGAAATACGCTGGCTCCCCGACTCGATCGGCTCGGCATCCTCATTCGGCGCCGCTCGCGTCGCCTCGGCGCGCTCGGCGAGCAGCACGCTCCCAAGCGCCGAGACATCGCCCACCGGGGCCGCGTC
>JBGSIX010000266.1:0-62977 GCA_041742315.1 Phycisphaerales bacterium
AGTTCGCCGCCCAGGCCCGCCGGGGGACCCCCTGCGGGCGGGCCTCCCGCGGGGCAGGCCTGATTCGAGGGCAAAAAGAGGGATCAGAGCCGGGTCGGGTTCGTATCGGATGGTGCGGTATGCTGGCTTTGTCCGGTGGCCCTTGATGGAGAAGTGTCCATGAGAAGCGGTGCGAACCAAGCCCGGCGTGCGTTCACGCTGATCGAGCTGCTCGTTGTGATCGGGATCATCGCGGTGCTCGCGGGCATCGGGCTGTCGGTGGGGCTGGGTGTGATTAACTCGAGCCGATCCAACACGACGAAGAACACGATCCAGCTGTTGGAGACGTATCTCTCGGACCTCAACGCTGCTGGGAAGGAGCCGAGGTCGTTCAAGGCTTATACGGCCGAGATTGCGGGGATGGAGTACGAGTTCCCGGTGCTTGACGGGCGCCTCCGTGGACAGGGCTTTCAGAAGACCGATCGGCCGATCTCGTCTCTAATGCGCTTTCTTGCGGCGGGAGATGTGTTCCTGGGCAATAGCAGCGAGCGGTGGGGCGGGCTGGACAGCTCGCAGGTCCGTGACGGTGAGATCGGAACTGCGGGGGGCGAGGTGCTCCGGGGCGTCGAGCTTATCGACCAGTGGGGCAACCCGATCCGCGTGGTCCATCCGGCGTACGACGGGGGGTACGGTGATTTCTGGGACGCGAAGACGAGCATGCTGAATTCTGCCCGGGATGAGCTTCAGTTGTCATCCCAGAGTGGGGGGGCGTCCACGATTGTTCGGCTTCGCCGATCGTACCGCCCGTTCGACCCGTCTGATCCGCGGTATGCGGATGCCGTTGGGGACGCCGACGAGGGGATCTGCCCGAACGAGCAGGTCTATTTTTACTCGTCGGGGGCGGATGGGGACCCCGGGACGCGGGAAGACAACGTGTACGGATCATGGAAGCCGAAGTTTCCGGTGGAGACAGCTGACTTTGAGTAGGCCCGGGGCAGGGAACCGGGGTTGCCGGTGGGCCTATACTGGCGGGCACTTTCCGGGGTGTAGCGCAGCTTGGTAGCGCGTCTCGTTCGGGACGAGAAGGTCGAAGGTTCAAATCCTTTCACCCCGATTTTTCGAGAGATCGAGCCCCTCGGCGAGCATGTCGAAGTGCTTTCTTATTGGGGGACGAGGGTTGCGCCGTCGAGGCGGCGGTTCAAACAGATGATTCTGAGGATGCGCCGCATCGAGGCGTCATCCGCCTCTAGCCATTGCTCTCTCAGGCTTTGCGATCGTTCAAACACTTTGGACGGGTATGGCCGTCGGGTCCATCGGGGGGTTGAACTTCCTCGGCTCCGTCACGCTGTCGTGAAAATATCTTGAAAATTTCTGGAAAAATATAGACGGGCTCAGGCATCCTTGATAGCTTGGCTCACATGGGTCGGGGGGTGGAGAAAGACGAGCCAGAAGCGGGTGTCGTTTATCGCCGGCACGACGCCGTTGCCGTGTCGCGTTCGAGGGAAGTTCATAGGGAAGGCAGGGAAGACAATGAATCAGAAGAAGCCGTTGGCATGTGTGTGCGTGACCGGGATTATGTGCGTTAGCGCGGCGCGGGCCGACGTGGTGGTTGGGTCGTTCGACCTCACCGATGCGGGGGGCCCCTCGGCGCTTTTCGACACGCTTCCCGTGGCTTTCGGGATGCAGAATGACTTCATTCAGGACCCCGAGGGCTTCGTGCTGTTCGGCGGCGGGGAGGTTGGAGCCGCGGATGTCGGCACCGTCTGGACCTCGAGCTCGGCGGAGATGGATGCCATGCGCGCCTGGCTGCAGGACGACAACGAATTCGACCTGGTCGGGCTCACGACGGAGATCACGCTGGCGAACGGCAGTGTATTCGGATACTTCTACGGTGTCGCCGAGCTCTCGTTCCCATTCTATGGGTTGGATTTGGAGACCGTCGCAACGCAGGCGGATGAACTCCGCGTGACGCTGCTGTCGTTCTCAGCGGTTTCACCGGGAGATGATCCGAACCAGGATGGTGTGTGGACCGACTACGAGATGAGCTACCGGTTCGAGTTCGTCTCGGTTCCGGGCCCCGGAGCGATGGCGACTCTGGCGTTCGGCGCCACGGCCTTGGGTCGCCGGCGCCGCTAGGTCTTCATGGAACGCTCGGCGAGCGCGCAGGCATATGATCTCGGTGCGGCGGCGGGGTCACCCGCTGCCGCATGCTGATTCCGCGAGTTGTTCACTCATGGGGATTCCGATGCACGCAACCTCGAACGATCCCGGGCATACCTTTCTCACAGACGTAACGGCCTCCGTGGAGACGCTGCGCGGGGCGATCAAACGCTCGCTGCATGGCTCGCCCACGGCAACCGAGCTCTCACGCCGGCTGTCATTTAGCACCAAACTCGGATGGAAGATTCATTGGCTGCTGAACCATCACGACCCGATTACCGCGGCGCTCTATGTGCCGGGACGGGCGGGACTCAAATCCGTTGCCGATGGGCTCCGCAAGGCCGGCGCGGACGAAGGCAAGGTGGCAGAGGTCGAGCAGGCCGCGGATGGTTTTTTGGAGTGCGTCGATCGTCTCGCGGATGATCGGTTGAGTTTCGACACGCTGGTTGCGAGCATTTCGTCGAAGGAAAAGTACGCCGAGGAGTGCCGCAAGCTTGCGCACCAGGGCGCCCGATTCGTGTGGGGGATCGAGGCGGAGCTCAACCATGCGGTCTACATCGTGCATCCGAGCACGAAAGTTGGGCGAGCCCAAGGTGATTTTCTCGATATTGCAAGAGTCAGAGGAATTGTCGGATGCCAGCGATTGCGTGCCGACGTGCCGCTGCGTCTCGGACACTGGGTGCGTGAGCACGATCAACTCATGGGCGACAGCGGCCATGCAGTGGCGGGCCCGGTTGCGATTCCCTCATTGACCGATGGCGCTGCAGACGGGCCGCCCGTGATGCGTGAATACTCAAGCAATCCCTTGCCAGAGTTCGTGGGAAAATCCCGAAAGGGTGGCGGTCTAGAATATCGGCTTGGTCCGACACCAATCGGCAAGATGGGGCGATTCGATCTGGTGATCGCCGACTTGGTGTGGCAGGGGGTAGGCCGATCGGACTGGGAACAATCAAAGACCCAGACCATGCACTTCATGCTTCGGATGCCCGCGAAGTTGGCGGTGCTGGATGTGCTGATTCATCGTGATTTGTACGACGGACGAGTGCCGTCCGTGCGGCTTGTGAACGATCTCTACGACTCATCTCGCGTTGAGGAGTATGACGGGTCAGACACGCTTCCCAACGTACCACGGGCAGAAACGCTGCGGGCAATGGAACGCGAGATGGCGGTCGCTGAGCATCCCGGACTCGCGAAGGCAGTGATACAAGTGATCGAAGAGCTCGGATGGGACGCCGAGAAACTTGACGCGTATCGATTGCGGATGCCTTATGCGCCGATTCCGATCACGATGGCCTTGCAGTTTGAGGTCTAAGAAACCGTTTCAGAGCGTGATCATCGCACACAGTAGTCGGAAGCGTTTAAAAATCAAACGGGTGTATGAAAAAATATGAAATATGGATAATTGGGTAAAAAACACACCGGTGCTCCGGGTTTCTGCTCCATCAAGTCAATGGTAGCCGGCCTGTGGGGGAGAACTTCCGTATCCCCGATCTTCCCGTGAGGCATTGTCATACTTGAACTTATTTCATGCGAGATAGAGAGTCAATCGCCCACGCTTGCCATTGTGCATCGATCGATCGGATCGCAATGAGCCTGAGCATCTCGGGTGTATCCTGATTGGTCTTGTCGTATCGAAGTTGCATCCAGGCCAGCGGCTGGGCGATCTCGAGTGAATGTTTCGATGTCTCTCGCGCTGATATGAGTTCATTGATGGCGTCGTCGACGAAACCGGCGCGTTCGAGCGTGATCGCCAGGTTGACGCGTGGGTCGTCCTGTCCGGGCATCAGCTTCCGTGCCCATTCAAACTCGGCTGCCGCCTGATAAAGATCGTTTCGGTTGAGCAGGATGACGCCGAGGTTGTTGTGCGCGGGGCCGCAGTAGAGGTCGAGGGAGAGCGATTCCCGCAGGAGCTGCTCCGCCTTGATTGGGTCTGTCTCGATGAGCTCCGCGGCCTGCCGGGCGAACTGGATCGCTCGCTCGGGGTTTCTCGATTGAATCGAGATCGATTGGTATGGATGCGGACCCGATCGAGCGCATCCGGAAAGAGCCATGAGCAAAGCGAGAATCACGATATTGATGATGTGCGTCATGATGGCCTGATCTCTCGGCTGATCGAGGGTGAGAGCGTGATGGTGACCTGGAAGTCTGCGTCGCCTGGGCGTGAGCCCGAAGATCGCGTCATCGAGACGGATCGGAGTGTGAATATCGCGGTCTCGGATTCGGAAGCGTCGGATACGAGAGAAGAAATCACAAGGCCGAGGAGATGGGGCGAGCACGGGTTCAGTGTCACATCGATGGAGCTTGCTTCCGTTGAATTCGGATCCCGAGTAGGCCTACGGCGTGTGGAGATATCGCGTACCGACGCATCGGGGACGCCCGCCGCGCGGAGGCCGGCCCGTACCGTTGTGACCAGACTCGTGTCGTCGTAGATTGCGTGGTGAATGGCGGGAGCATCGGCTCTCAGATCGATGAGACGCTGCACCTGAGAACGAGTCTGGGTGAGCGACTGTTCGAGCCTGCTTTGTTCCGCAACAGCCCCTCGGTGCGATGCATATGCGATCGCGGGTGGAACGGCCAGGACAATGGCAAAGAGTGTGAGCCAGATCGCTCTCATCGGCGCGACTCCTGCTGACTGTCTGGCACAAAGGCGATCAGCACCGACTGGCCGTCTCGCTGCTGGCGGATGCGAGGCGAGCGACTGAGCCAGCCATCAGGGACGTTGAGTGCCTCAAGGACGCTTGGGGCATCCGCTTCCGTGTCAAGTGAAAGATCGAGCGTGACCTCATTCTCACCGATCGTCAGTCGATTGAGTTCGAGGCTGTCGGACTCGGGCCATTGACTCAGGATGTGCAGCAGGACCGGAAGTGCATCCGCCCGCTCGGTATCGGCAGGTGTTGATGCCGCGTTCGCCTCTGCTTCACGGACTGCGGATACCAATCGGACGTGCGGCGGCTGGGCTGATGGCGCGGAAAGATCGAGAGCATGTCCGTACGCCGTTTTAATCTGGTCGTTGATCTGATCGGTTCGCGTCGAGATTTGTCCAGTGCGAGAGGCAAGTCCGATCGTCAATGCGGCGCTCGCCGCAGTGGCCAATGAAGCGATACCGAGCAGCCGAAATCGTTCAAGTTGCTCTTGCCTTCTGGACTTGGTCGGTCCTTGGAGCAGTTCGAATGATGCTCGGTCGAGTGATTCCGAGGCGAGGCCGACCGGGAGTGCATCTGGGATCGCGCTCTCATTCGTCAGGCGGAGTTGATCGATGGTGGCAATGGGTGCCGCGCACGCAATGATCCCATCTTCGCAGGCGATAAACGATGCGGTCACGGACTCGATCGGCACGGGGATGTACCGCTCAAGCTCGTAGAGCAATGCCTCGCGTCGCTTGGAGCCACGCAGGCCGCTGGCACCGGTCCCTTTGAGGAGAGCCCAGTAGCACTTGTCTCGGGGGATTGTGGTCCGTCTGGCATGAGGAAGTTTCACCTCGAATCCTCCACCGGATCGAGGTCAAGACGGGCCATGCGATCGCCCTGCGAGAGCGCCATCCCAAGCGGAGAGACGGTTTCGACAGTGAAACGACCGAGCGATTCTCCTTGAGACACCGTGACAAGCTCATCATGCTCCTGGTCATAGACGACCGCTTTGAGCGAGCCATCGGTCGTCTCGATCAGGCCGACGAGCGAATAAGCAATCTTGAATGGGGGTGGGGGCTGGGGCGGCGGTTCCTGTGTGACATCGGCCACCACGACCTCGGGAGTCGCGACAACAGCGGCGAGTCGCTTTTCGAAGAGCGTCAGATCGAACAACGGAGCCTCATCCCTCTGAGGTGCCGCGGGTCGGATCGGCGTCCACTCTGTGAGCGGTGGACTGGCAACGCCTGGAAGAAGTCGCCAGATCAGCACGCCGAGCCCGATCGCGCCGATGACGATGACCGTCGCGATCTGCAAGGCAAGCCAGCGGATTGGATCACTCGGCGATTTCATGTCGGCTCAGGATAACCCATTCCCCCCCGGTGCTCCCGTAGACCGTCCACCAGGATTTTGTGATCGTCCCCACACTCGCGTCCACCCGGACCGCCCAGAGCGGGCTTGAGCCGGTCAGCGTGACAAACGCTCCGCCCCTTGAGCGTGTCGGCGGAGCGGGCGAGAATTCGCCTTGCTGACGAGCCTTGGCGATTGCTTCGAAATCGGTGCGTTGCGCGAGCGTGAGCGCCGATCGAAGCAGGGGCTCCGGAGCGGTGTTGATGTTGATGATCGGTGTGTTCGACGCGCTGCGCTGGTTGAGTTGCTGCGGCCGGTGGGTCGCGATGCGTCCACCAAGTCTGGCTTCATGCGGTTGGCTCACGGGGTAGATGGGCCTGGCGGGATCTGTGAAGTGAGCCAGACTGAACTCGTCGGTGTCAAGCACCCGCTTGTCGACTTCGGGCAGTGACCGAGCCAGTGGGTGCGAACTCGGGGTGCCATGGGGCACCATACCCAGTTGATCCCAGGCGGTCAGTGTGAGCGAGCAGCGATCCGAACCGCTTGCCCACTGCTTCGACAGGAATTGGATGGACGGGCCGTTGCGATCGAGGGGGACGACCGCCCTGAGCGAGTCTCGCTCGAGCCAGTCCGAGACGAAGGGCTCTGATGCCCGGAACAGATCATCGGCCAGGAGGCCGAGCCGGGCGAACTCGGCGTCATTCGTCGCATGGCGTGCCGAGGTCATCAAGACGCCCAGCGTCGCCGATATCGCCAGCAGCAAGGCCAGGACCAGGATGAGCGCGACACCTCTCTGCGTCATTTTGCGCTTCCGAGCGGGAGTGTTCTCGTGAGTGAGCGTCCGCATTGACCGGAAAGTTTGACCTCCACAATTGTGCGATGTTCATCGATCCGGCAAACGAATTCTGAGACCTCCCCAATCAGGACCCGTGCCTGGTTCTCCGAGTTGATGAAGAGCACACCACTCCGAAGCTCGATCTCGTCAAACGCTCTTTCCGATCGGTACGAGCGGAGGCCATCACTGGTCAGGACAACGGGCCGGAGGGGGAGATCCTCACCAAACCTGCGATCGAGGGCACGCTGGATCTCCGAAAGGCTCGCGCGGGCGGATCGCTCCCAGGCCGCAGCGTCGCGGGCTTCTCGCGTCCCAGAGAGCGAGGTGAGCATCATGAGCCCGGCGATCATCAGCCCGGTCAGCATGACGGACGCGAACAGGACTTCGAGCAGCGTCAGGCCGCGTCTCATGGGTTGACACCTGTTGGTGACGCACCCGATTTCACGAAACGCGTCAGTGTTTGCCCGGCAGAGGAGGCCTCGATGTGGATCAACCCGCTCGGGCAGGCGGCGCAGTCGCGTCTGGTGAGAAGGATCGGTTCCTGCCAGGACACATCGGGATCAGGAATGACAACTTCGCTCTGGCCGATCGGGAGATCCGAAACGGACGTGGGCTTTCGTTCGAGCATGGTGTCGATCGAAGCGCCGAGGAGGGCGATATCTACCTGCGTAGCGACTGGTCGGAGTGCGCGCAGCGACGTGCGGAGGCCTTCGGCGGTCAGACCCGCGAGGAGCGCGAGGAGCACGACCGCCATCAGGACCTCGATCAGCGTCAAACCTCGCTGGTGAGGGTTCAAGGCAGATCCTCGCCATCGGATTCCCAGATCCAGCCGGTGAGTCCAGCAACGTGGAGGACTGTATCCGTACCCTCGACACGGATGGAAAGATCGGCCGTTCGCCCGAGCGAGTCGTATGTGATCATGTCAGATGAATCCGCAGGGATCACATAGACCCGGCGGTGGAAAGTCGCGAAGTCATGGCTCTCGCCGCCGAGGAGAGAGACAGATCGCAAGACGGTCTCGTTGTTACGATTGACAAAGGTGAGCTCAATCGGACCCCTGCTCTGGGCCGAGAGTCGCATCTGCGCATCGATCTGGCGGATGTGATCGAGGACCGCTCCCGGCGACTCGAGCGCTCGATGGAGCGTTGAGAGGCCGAATCCCGTCGCCAAGCTCAGCAGCACGACGACAGCGAGCGTCTCCAAGAGCGTGAAGCACCTCTTGGTCATTCCTGGCCCCGGATGTTGATCGAGGAGATATCGGCACCGCTGCCCGTTCCGCCGGGCTGGCGGTCCGAGCCGTAGGTGATGATCTCGTACGGGTGACCGTCCGGTCCCGGGACGATCAGGAGGTACCGTTCCCCCCATGGATCGAGGAGTCGGTCCGGAGCGAGGTAGTACTCGTCGGTCGGCTGGGCGTACCCGTCCGAGAGCGCCGCGAGCCCGATCTCGCTCGACGGGTACGAGTCGTGCGCGATCTGGTAGAGTTCGAGTCGCTGCGCGATCATGCCGATCCCGGTCCGGGCCAGCTCGTGCTTGCCCTTTGAGAACGCGCCGGAGAATCCCACGGCGAGCGTCCCGGCGAGCAGACCGAGGATGACAACCACAGCGAGCACTTCGACGAGTGTCATGCCGTGAGCGGCCATGCGAGGGTTCGTTCGTGTCATCGGATGAGCTCCTGCATGCGGATGAGTGGGAGTACGGCCCCGAGCACCACGGTCCCGACGATGCCGCTCATCACGAGGATGGCCGCGGGTTCGAGGAAAGCGGTCAATCGTTGCACGGATCGTCTGCTTTGCTGCTCGTACCGCTCAGCCAGGCGCCGGAGTGATGGCCCGAGATCGCCGGACTCCTGGCCGATCGCGAGCATCCGCTGCAGCTCGGGAGGGAATTGTTGGTTGTCGGAGAAGGCGTGATCGAGGCGCTTGCCACTCTCGAGCGCGGCGGCCGCCGACGCGATGGCCAATCGGAACGGACCGGATCCCATGCCCTGAGCGGTGCTTGATACCAGACGGATCGCGTTGACAAACGGGATCCCGGAGTCGATGAGATCGGCTGTGCCACGCGCGAAGGCGGCGATCCTGGCCTGTTTGATGGACGAGGGCAGGAGAGAGGCGATGCGGCGGTCCAGCCGGGCGGCGACGGATCCAGACCGAGTGAGCGCGGCTGCCAAAGCGCCAATCGCGATCGGAACGACGGCGATGACGAACCAGCCATCGGTGATGAACCTCCCCAGAGAAACGATCATCCGAGTGAGCGCCGGGATCTGGATCCCCGCGTCGACGAGAATGCCTGCGATCGGCGGGATAGTCACCGTGCTGAGCAGCACAACGACCACCACCGTGACGGCAAATATCAGCGCCGGATACGCGAGAGCCGCGACGATCTTCGCGTTGACCTCGCCTGATCGCTGCGCCCGCTCGCCGAGCCGCGAGAGCGCTTCGGACAGCATGCCCGTCTTGTGCGCCGACGCGCAGGCCGCGACCTCGATCTCGTCGAACCACGCTGATTGCCCGGCCAGTGCGCTGTCAAACGGTTCGCCCTCGGAGACTCGATCGGAGAGCGACCGGATCATGGATCGAGTACGCCGCGTGCCGCTCGATCCCTCGCTCATCGCGTCGAGCGCGTCACGGAGCGAGAGCCCGGATTCGAGGAGCATCGAGAGCCCGAAGAAGAGTTCGGACCGCTGCGTTCGCCTCTTGGCGCGCAGATGCCCCGTGAGCAGCAGCGCCATCCACGGAGGCCAATGCTGTCTTTCTCGGTCTTGTTTCAGCTCGATGATCTCAAGCCTGGCGCGCCGCAGCAGCAGCCGCGCCGCGACCGCGTTCTCGGCGGTGAGCTCGCCCGAGGTGACTGAGCCATCACGCAGCGCCCTGTACCGGTACCTGCTCATGCGGCGCCCTGCACGACCCTGGCGAGCTCGATCTCGTCCGTGATGCCGTTCATGACAAGCTGCTTTCCGATCTCATGGAGCGTGATCATGCCGTTCTGAAGCGCGTCGGCTCGGATGGCTTGCTCTTGAGCTTCGCCCGAGATCAGATCCCGCATTCTCTGCGAGACCGTCAGCAGTTCGAACAGCCCGACGCGTCCTCTGTAGCCCGATTCCAGGCACTCGGGGCACCCTTTGCCTGTGCATGACTGGTGCACTCTACGGACAAGACGCTGCGCGAGCACACATGAGAGCGAAGCGCTGACGAGGTATCGCTCGATCCCGAGATCGATCAGGCGGGTGATCGCGCTGGCGGCGTCATTGGTATGCAGCGTCGAGAAGACGAGGTGCCCCGTCAGGCTCGCCTGGATGGCGATCCGCGCGGTCTCGGTGTCGCGGATCTCGCCGATCATCACGACATCCGGGTCCTGCCGAAGGATGTGCCGGAGCCCTCGCGGGAAGGTCATGCCCTTACGCGTGTTGACCTGCGTCTGGCTGACGCTGATAGTGGGATCCGAGAGATCGAATTCGATCGGGTCCTCGATGGTCATGATGTTGCTGCCGGGTCTGTTCGAAGAGATCCAGCGCAGCGTGGTGTACAGCGTCGTGCTCTTGCCCGATCCCGTCGGCCCCGTGACCAGCACGATCCCGTTCGAACGACCGGCGGCTTCCTTGTACTGGGATTCGAGCTCACTGGGCATGCCGAGCTTCTCGAACGTCTGGAGGCCCGCGTCCCGTTCGTTGTCCAGCAGCCGGATCACGACGCGTTCGCCGTGGCTCGTGGGGAGCGTGCTGATCCGCAGATCGACCGATCGACCCGATGCTCCTCGCCTGCCGATCGAGACCGAGATCCGCCCGTCCTGCGGCAGTCGCTGCTCGGCGATGTCGAGCTGGGCGAGCACCTTGACGCGGCTGACGACCGCGTCCGCGTTCGAACTTGCGAGCGAGCGAACGTTCACGAGCACGCCGTCGATCCTGTAGCGAATGAGCGACTGATCCGCGGTCGGCTGGATGTGGATGTCGCTGGCGTTACGTGACAGGGCATCGAAGAGGAGCGCATCGACATACCTTGCCACGTCGCCCTTGGTCCCGGTCGAGAGCAGGTCTCGTTCCGAGTCTTCGATGACCAGTTCGAGCTCATCGGACCCCGATCTTTCATCGAGCGAGACCAAGGTATCCGCGCCAGAGGTGCGATACGCGTCATCGATGCGCTGGGCGAGGAGCGCAGGATTCAGGTGTTCCGTGACAACGGGGCGGTCGAGACGGACACCGATGTTGTGGACCACGAACCACGGCGTCGAATCGGCAACCCAGAGCTGTTCGCGCTTCTCCGCATCCGTGCCGCGTGAGAGCACGAGGTGTTCGCGCGCGAAATCCCACGGGATGAGCGAGAAGAAATCCGGCGAAGCTGCGGATTCCATGACGGCCATCGCATCCGGTGCCGGTCCGGTCATCGGATCACTCTCGGCTCGAGTTTGGGCCAATCATCGGGCAGATCGATCTCATCCGCGAGCGTTCGGCTCGAGTACTTGAGCCGTTCGAGCATCTCGTCACGATGCACCGTTGCTCGGATGAAGACGTAGAAGCGTGTGCGGCTCTGCGTGATCGATCTGGTTTTAAAGAGTTCCCCGAGCCATGGAATGTCGCCGAGCAGTGGGATCTGAGAGACGGCTTCGCCCTCGGAGACCAGCTCGATCCCGCCGACGGCGATCGCGTGGCCGTCCGGGATCGTGACCATGCTGCTGAGCTGGTTCTGCTGGCGTGGCGGCGGAACGGAAGGGTCGGCGCTCTCGCCGACGAACGAGCTCAGCGAAACCGAGTACTGCAGGTTCAGCCGGTTGCCCGCGAGGATCTGAGGCTGGACCGAGATGGTGGTGCCCGCCGGCTCAAACCCTCCGAAAGATGTCGTCGCGACCACGTCGCTCGCGTTGATGCTCACGACCGGCTGCTCGAGCACTGAGTTGAAGTCCGCTGATTCGTTGTTGCCGACGAGTACGCGCGGGGCGCTCAGTGTGCGACCGTCGTTGACCGTCTCAAGAGCCTGGATCAGTACCGCGAACTCGCCCGGGTCGAACACGACCCCGGTCAGCCCTGCGCCGGCTCCCGGGAGCGCAGTGGCGTTCGCCCCGAGCCCGAGGCCGAAGAGGCTGCTGATCCGTGAGACCGTGTCGCCGCCCACCTCGACCTTGGTCAGTTCGATGCCGAGGTCCATGGTTTGGCTGTCAGTGAGGCTGACGAGCCTGACCTCGAGCATGACCTGCGTCACGGGCGTATCGAGCTTGGCGATCAAGGCTCTTGCTTCGTCGAGTTCTTTCGGTGTACCGGTCAGAATCAGGTTGTTGGTAGGTTCGTCCACGGAGATCCGCAGCCGAGGCAATCCTGGGAGTGCTCTTTCGGTAGGTGAAGGCGCTGCCCTGTCATTGTCCCTTTCTGACGGCAGCTTGGACTCGCGGGCGAACTCGTTCTCGAAAGGAGCAAGTTGGTCTTGTGTGTCCGAGCCCATGATCTCGCGGATTTGGGCGGCGATCTCATCGGCACCGCGGTGCTGCACGGGGACCAGCACGGTCTCTTGTGGCGCCGAGCCGGGCAGTCCCGTAAGCGAAGCGACAATCTCGCGGAGCACGTCGTGCAGCTCCTCGGTCGCCCAGACACTCACGGCGTCGGAGATGGGGTTCTCGAACGCGCGCAGGGCATCCGTTTCGGGGCTTGCCGCCAGGACGGCTTGGTCGAGCAGCGCACGCAGCCGCGCCGATCCGAGCCCGGGCACCGAGTAGTCCGCGACGACGATCCGGTCGTTCATGGCCAGACGGCTGATGAGCCCGGTCCAGTAGGTCATCTCCTCGGGAGGGGCGACGACCACCACCGTCGAGTCATCGGGCCCGGCAACTACTCGGCCGTTGCGTTTGATGGAGTCGAGCGTGGCGAGCGATTCGATCGATGCCAGCGTGGTGGCCGCACGACCATTTGGTACAGATATGGGGCGAGCCTCAATCGATTCGAGCGAACGCCTCTGGGTCTCGATCAGATCCACGGCAATGTCCACCCGATCGGTGAGATCCGAGAGCAGGAGCCTGCCGGTCCCTGGGATGACCTCCGCGGAACCGACTTGAGGCGTGAGCACCGGTCGCACGAGGGCGGAGGCGGCTTCTGGACTGAGAGGCGATGGCGAGATCAAGATTGACAGAAATCCCGGAGACGGGTCGCGTCGCGGGGCATCGAAATTGGTCGGGACGACACGCTTTGCGGCGTCACGGGTCAGGACCACCTCGTAGGACCCGGGCGAGCGAAGGGCGATGGTCGTCATGCCACGCTCGGCGAGCTGATCATTGAAAAGTTGCCACAATTCTGTGTTTTGGATGGGCGCACCGCTCCGAATGGTGACGGTGTCATTCAGTTTCACTGGGTCGTAAACAACAGCGATTTCGTATGTTGCGGCAATGTAATCCGCGAGGCGTGAGAGCTCCACCCGTCCGGCCAGTCGAATGCCGCCTGCGTCCTGAGCGCATGCAAAGCCGCAGCACACAGCTGCGCACAGCAGGGTCCAGAGCCGTACCAATGGAGAGTGAACGACCACAGCGCGGGAATGTACCTCCAAGCCGTCTGTCGCGGAAGTGATTCGGAGCCCGTATCGAGCAAAAATATCTACTTACCCCTTTGGCGTTTGCAAAGAACAGTGGGGTAGGGCAACCGACAGGTTAACACTTGATCGCTAATCCGTGATTTGATAGTGCCTTAGGCATCGAGCATCAACCGGTAGAAAAATGTTAGACACACGGAACTCTCAGTGATCTTGCAGCGTCAAATGAGTCAGTCCTTTGTCTTCGATCCCCTCCATCGGAAAGCGCGCGGCAGAGCAGCTGTTGCCTCGACAGATAACTTAACGATCACTTGTGCCATAATGATCGCTTTCAAGATTTGAATTTGTGAAGCGTGCTGGTATCCTGCCCGCCAATACAGCAAATGTAGGAGCCGTATTCTATGTACCATGCCCTGACTCCCAAACGGCGTGCTCGCGACTGTTCTTCGATTGCTCTCCGGACACTCGGTTCACTCTGCTTCGCAGCGTGTACATGCATCACGGCGGGACAGCCGGCTTCAACACCGGAACCGCCGCTGGTGTTTCCAGACTGGTACTGCGTGGATTCACATTCAACTCCTCCAATCCTTCCGGGTATTGAGCCGGGTGGGTCGTGTGAAGGTGTGTCGTATATTGACTATCTAAACGGGGCGTATGCCTGGAAGTCTCTACGACCCGACCCTCTCGCTCCCGGTCAGTTTCTTGATGGAGGGCCGTTCGCGTCCGCTTGTTGGAGTGAATTTGTTCGTGGGGACAGATTCGGGACTGTACAAGATCCGGAAACTTTGCTTCTGTGCCATCCAAATCCGTGGTCGAGTACCAACGCTCCCGCAGACATACCAGGCGGCTTTGCTCTGGGGTACGATCGGTATTACCCGCCTTCGCTTGGAGATTTTTTGTCACCCGCGTCGACAATTGGCGACGACTCGGTCTGTCTCCTCCCTCCTGGCGTTTCAGCCCAGGACACAGGCTGGAACGGACTTGGTCGCCCGACGCTCGATGAGCAGGTCGATCTCGTGACCGGCGCTCCTCTGCTCAAACGAGTAGATCTCGAATTACCGTTTGGTGGAGCGACATTTCGGTTGATCCGGACTCGAGCCAGCAATGACATTATCACCCGATGGGCCGGACAGTGGCCCGCGCGGGCTCAGATGTGGGACTGGAGTGGCCTTGGCTGGATGGCAAGTGAGAATCCGTTACTCCTGATCAATTCTCGCGTGCCTGACGTTGTGGACGCCACGCAACCGCCCACGACTTATCTCGTACTGGACGCTCACAGAACGATCCCGTTTCAATTGAATGTCGACAGTGTGGTCGACGAGTATGATGATGCCATTGGTGTTCCCAGCGGGATCTATGCGGCACCACCTCGATTCCGCGCTAGGATGTCGCACAACGGATGGTGGGGGGTTCGCGATCATGACAATAACCCTTCAACACCCGGTATCTATGACTGGCTACGCCGACCGACCGAGTTCCGTGTCTACCTGTACGAGGGGCAGATTAAATACACATTTGTCGCGGTATGGGAGGACATGCCTCCGAACGTCTACAACACCCCAGATGGTGTGACTCCGAATGTTGATGGAGTTGTTGCAAGTTACCACGATCGCGCGTACACGAACGACGATGTGTCAGCCCTAGATCCTGGTCACAATCCACTTGACGATAATCTCAATCCTGGTCTTGGATTGCCGTACTACGGCCTGCTGGTGAAAGTCGAGGATCAGAACGGGAACAAGGTTCTGATCGATTACTGCGATTCAGAGAGCAGCAATCTCAACTACTTACCCGAAGGCACTGATGACTGCATCGAATGCAGGCAGAATTGCTTGGCGAAGGGACAGATCAAGGCCATTCGGCTCGTGACCGGTGATACGGTCGCTTGGACTTTGGTCTACTCACATCGGGCATGGTCACCTGTATGGAATCCCCAAAACGGAGCGCCCTTTGCCCCGTACCCGCCGGGTGAGATCGATGATCACAATGTGTGGGAAGGGGGAGCGAATACTCCTGAGGCCTTGGAGTCATGGGGCGCACTGGCGATCGACAAGATCTATGTGTTCGAAGGAGATCTCGGGACCTCAGGAAACGTACAGCAGATCGTTAGACTGGACACAACAAATCCGCTCTCAGATCCCAGTACCTGCCTCCGTGTTTCTCATACCGAGCCGGTAGTACGTACATCAGCAGATTCGATATTTGGTGAGGGTGTTGACGCGATCGATGAACACAATTTGAACAGCAGCGGTCCGCCACTCCCAACAAATTATAAGTACGTGATCGCAAATCACTACCACACGCTCGACGACTCATCGGCACCACCTCCGACCGCACCTTGGACGCTTCAGTCACTAGAACCGGTGCTACGAGGCGTCACGGTGCATGACACAGAGGATGGTTCAACTCGGCGCGTGATCTACCGATATGCGACGAGCAGCGATCCAGATACATCATTCTACCCGAGTTCGATTCACGGCGGTACATACTTCGCATGCATAGCAACCAAGGAGATGCCATGGATCGAAGCGATCTTCGACGATCAGTCGATCAGCCGGATCATGCTGGCGAGAGATGAGGCCGAGGCGGGGATTCCATCAGACCTGGAAGTGTCAAACATCTATGACTGGTACTACAATGGCGATCACATTACTGATGATTATGAGGTGACGGCCGATCTCCACGACACGCTCTTGAAATACGCCTCGGTGTACTACGGATCTGGGCAGATTGATATTAACGATATTGACTACTCTTATGGATATTGGCCTGAACATGATCAGTATGGCTCCGCAAACCCATTAGTCCCGTGCAGTCAGGTCCCAAGCGGTAAGTCGCTGCTCGACGTGGGTGCACACGGGCAGTACATCACCGACGCGAGTGCTCCAGGGATGTTGGCGAGTGCGCATCAGCCGGGATCGGTTGGGGCATTCTCGCATGAAGGCAGTGATGGTGTGCGTCGTCACTACCGGGTGCATCGTCTCATGCTGTTGCCCGAGGGAATCGGCGATCCGAGCAACAATGAGGATATTCAGCCCAGTATGCTCGATAGCGCATTTGATTTTTCCGATAACCAAGACCCCTACGATGACTTTGGAAATGCGCCTCACGCGAGCATCTATTTTAACCCTTACCGATATCGAGCATTCAAACAAGACTCGACTGGGCGAGCAGGGACTCGAGATCTGAATCTCGAATCCGCACGGTGGATCACGATTATCGATGAGTTTGATTCGTGGGAATCCGCCAACGACATGCAGGCCGAGTACAGTGTCTCTGGCGGGTCTGGTGGTGGTGCACTCGCGATCAAGCCAGGGCAGGTCGGTCGTAGAGTGTTGAGCATCAACCCCGTGGGTTACACGCTGAAAGAACGGGTCTGGACCTACAGTCCAGATGGAGTGCTGCTCGACGGAAGCGGCATCGGTGATGAGTATATATTCGACACGGTGTCCGATTACTTCAGCAGTGGCGGTGCGTTTACTTCAAACGGCACAATTCTTCTTGTACCCGTTGACCCAAGTAATCCAACGGGGCCAACCAAAATTGACCCGGCTTGGCAGCCTACCGCTGACGATCTGCTCATGGTTGAGCACCGCTCAGTGGGTTGGTCTCTCGCGTCGCAGAGTGGCGGTGGAACCAGTCAACCAGAACTCGACTTCGGTTTTGTCGAATTCTACGAGTACGATATCCTCGGCGACGGGTTGCTTGTCGATCAGGTTCCTATTTCTTCGCGTGTCCAGATGGTCGCTGAGGGCATTAAACGAGGACAATATTACGATTACGACGGTCAGCTTGTATCTGGTTCGGGTGGCCCGGCGATGTACACCCGGCAGATCGAGCGAGATCCATCGAGACCCGCCGATATTCTTATGGACCTGAAATTCATGGAGCCGCGTACCACCAGGATCGCGCCCTCCCAGCTCTCGACCGAGATCGGCGGCTATCAGAGCCCCGCTACAGACATTGTCGTCACCCGTGTCATCAGCCAGTATGACACCGGAGGTACCGAGCCAGACGAAGAGAAACGACTTCTGCAGCGCATGCTGGTTGGTTCGGCGCGGCAGGTCCGTCCAGGATCCGCGTGGTATTACCCTATTGAGGGCGAGATCTACGATGATGACGGCAATATGTACTGGGCATTCAACGGTCTCGTAAAGGATCCCGAGAATCCAACCGCAAATCCGGATCGATATTCAGCTATTACGTTTACCTACTACAGAAGATCTTCGGAATTGGGTGTGTCGCTCGACACGGTTGTTGACGCGGTGGGCGATGCACAATATACGAGGTCGAGTGGGTCAGAAACGTTTGACGTGCCCGCGTTCCCGTTGCAGCCCAACGGCTCGGCATGGGAGAGACTGCCGTCGAACACGGTGAGTCCGGAGCTTGCGTACGTCACCTCGTTCGACTACGACAACGACGGTGTTCTCTCGGATATCTTCTATCCGAGCGGTAGACGTTGGGCACGAAGGGTTGTCAGCATCGATACGAGCGATCCGCTCGACAATATTCCCGATATATGCTACGAGTACTTCTTCAGTGATCTCGAAGAGGATCTCGATCCACAAAATGCAGGCATGTTCCGCACGATCACTCCCTTCGAAGTTAGGCGATATGAGTCAGCCGAACCTGCTGGTGCGCCTTCCACGACCGTCAAAGCATATTTCGATGGAGGCGAATTTGGTAATAGTGGCAATGCCGGTGAGCCCGCTTGGTTTGCTCTTTCATTCGGCTCGGATAGCCGGCCAATGTCACGCGACCAGTATGAGAATCCGCAGGATTATCCAAATGAGTCGATTACGAATCCAGTTGCGGTTTATGATGAGATGCGTCGCGTCGAGCTCAAACCAGATGGAACCGGTCGCTTAGCGAGAGCGGACTTACTCGAACCAGATGCCAATGGAGCGCTCAGAGCTGTGGGATCAAAGTTGATCTCCGAGCAGATAGAGTTCTATCGAGAAGTCGATGTTGACGGCACGATTGCCGCTGTTACCCGTAACTTCTTGGGGCATGTGCAGCGGCGTTTTGTCGGCATGGAAGACATCCGTTGGTATCTTCCCGAGAACGAGATCGATGAGAACACACCAGAGAACAACATGGTGCTTCTCGAACGGCTCTCGTATGGAGAGGGCTACAACGACGTCTGGTTGCCAACGGTAGTTCGGAGGTACGAGCAGCATCCAGAATGGGCGGACGAACGTTATAGCGAAGACCCGGCCACTGACGATCTTGGTATTCCAACAGTCACGACCTACGACTGGCGGCGGCGTCCGGTCCGTGTCGACGTGTACGAGCGTGGAGACCCTGTCCCCGCGAATCGCTTGCGGACTACACTGACATTTGTTGATCATTCAGATAGGCCGAGGCTGGTTGTGATGTTTGGAGAGGGCTCGCTGACTCTCGGCCAAGCGATGGACCCGGCGCAACTGCTCGATCTCGAACTTCCGGATGCGGACGGTTTGGTCGATCTTGCGGAATCGTTTATCGGCAACAGCCAGATCGGGTTGGATCCGCTCTCTGTTGGGCTCTATCTATATGGTCCTGATGGTGAGATGACCGAACGCCGCATGTACGACGTCCAGTACTCAGGGTTGTCTCCTAAGCCATACCACGCCGATGTGACTCTGCGGGGCCGTGGAGGCGCTGAGGTGTATACACAGCGTCCCAACGGACCGGCGACAATAACTCGTCTTGATTCGGTCGGGCGACCCTCGGAAATGGCTTCGGTGACGCCGGGCTCGGTTGATCCGCTGGCAACACCGGAAGCGTTGGATGGGTACGAGCTAGAACGGTCAAATTATGTCTACGACGCCGACGGAAACGTGATTGAATCGTATCGGTTCGAGCGGACGGTATGGAATTCGGTCGATGAACTTAACGATGGCTATGCGATCTTTGCCGACGAGTTTGGCGGGTCCGCGCAAGGAGGCGGGGGGCTCCCGGCACCAGCCGTAGCCAACGCTGTGCGACAGCGCACGCTAAACTGGTTCGATGCCAAAAAGCGGCTCATAGCGACCGCTGAACTTGGGGCAGAAAGTGGCGGTGGCTACAAGCCAGCCGATCCTCAGGTTGTGATCGCTCGACCCGCTCAGGTTCCTGTTCTTCAGAATCTGAACGGCGGCGGACAAACCGTCACGGCGTCAATACCCGCGGCTATTCCATCCGACGCACCCGTCACCATCAATCGATTTGACTTGCGGACCGGCAATCAAACGCACGCGATGAAGCCAAACGGTTCTGTGACGGCGTTCGAGTATTCTCGAGCTGGCCGTATGATCGCGCGTGTCGAGAACTGGAACAATATCGAAGATGACAACACACTCTATGATCCGCAACAGGTTGAACCGGATAACGATCCCCGCAAGCGACTCCGAACCGAGTACGAGTATCGCTGGGGTCGATTGGTTGCGATGCGCCACTTCACTACCGACGACCTGCAATCAAGTAGCACGCAGGAAACCCGGCTGAGCTACAGCGACTGGAGTGACTCGGATCCATACTTTGCTGATCCAGATTACATGATCAATTTGGATGACCATGAGCCTGGTGCCAAGCTTGGTTTTATCAATTCAGCCGGGAGCTTTGAGGAGGAGACACGAATCCGGCAGCTCTTTAGCCGCATCCACATGCCGGACCCTGGTTCCGGAGCACCCATTGCCGCTGGTGACATCGGCCTTCGGTACGATTTCATGGGGCGGATCATCGAACGACGCGACGAGCGTGACATCGTGTTCCAGTACCACTATGACGACCTCGGGCGTCTCGAACGCACGGATGTCGGGCATTATTCTGGTGGAACATTCACTATTGGATATCCGGCAACGCTGCCTTCTGAAATCGGCCAGGTCGATATTCCTGGCGACCGAGTTATCCGTGTTGAATACGAGTACGACCCACGGGGGAATCTTATCGAAGTGACCGCGTACGATGCTGTCGATCCCGACAACATCGTTGCGCACAATGTGTACGACTGGTCGCTGCGAGGAGAGATGCAGTACGACCGTCAATCGTACGGTGAATTAGCTGATTCAGACTCACCGACAACTGACTATCAATGGTCGTATGCGCCGACAACTGTCGATTCGTACGGGCGCACTGTGGATGCCGGACACAACCGGCTTATCGAACTTTCCTATCCCGTTCCCGACCCCGCTATCAATCCCAGATTGCTCACCATTGGTTACGGGTCGGCCGGCTCGACTTCTGATGCGATCAGCCGAGTCGATTCGTACCGTTCGAACCTGGGTTCACCGGATGTGGCTGACTTTGGCTACATGGGAGTCGGAAATCGCAGATCACTCATGAGAGCCGGCAGCGAGCTCCAATTCTCGGTGCAGCTCCCAGCCGATTCGCTCGCGGGCAACAGCGGCCTGGACAACTACGGTCGTCCATTCAAGTTCATCACTCATCAAGACGGAGCGGGTGTGACCGATCTGTTGAGTTGTTCGATCCAACAGTATGACCCCGCGGGCAACAGAGTGACCTCTATTCTCGATCGCCCATCAACGGGGGGCTCAACCCATGCCTGGCGGTTTACCTACGCCAACGTCTTCGACGGATTGGATCGGATCGCGTCGAGTCAAATCAATTCTGTGACGACATCGGGCACAAACCTGCTCCGTGAAGATACATGGCGTGCGGATGCCCTCGGCAACTGGGACGGGCTCGGGGTTTCGGACGCGATCCACTCCGGCCGCTACCGGACAGGCAATCTCGACGGCTACGGCACGCCGTGGGCTCTCTCGGGGGCTGATTCAACCGATGACGAAGGCGGTACCGCTTACGTCGTTGATCAACGGAATCAGATCACGACCATCGATCAGTTCATCGGTCTCAGTGACCCGGCCACCGGTCCTCCGGCTGGTCAACCGGTGTATGACTCCGCAGGGAATCTCCTCTTCGACAACACATATCTGTATCAGTACGACGCGTGGGGCAGGCTGATTCAGGTCAATAAAGCCACTCGTAACGGCTCGCAGATCGTCCCGGGCAACCTCGTCCGGCACTACACGTACGACGGCCTTGGCCGTCTGGTCAGAACCGAAGCCCCGGCAAACGCAACAACCACGAATATCTATCGTCACTACTACGACGGCTTCCGACGAATCGTCGATGTCCTCACGCTCGATGTCACGATCATCGGCGGCATCGGCGGGAACTCCGCGCTCCAGAGCATGGCGAATCAGACGACTCCGTCCGGAGTCGAAGTCGATGAATCGGGCACAACCGCCGGCTTTGAGGAAGCTCAGGTCCAATCGGGTATGACGCAGCCCAGGCAGATCCACAGGGAGTACGTGTGGGGCCCCGGCGATAACGGCTACGACGAGATACTGGTCTACTACGACAACCAGACGGATTCATGGTGGCCCATCCAGGATCCCGGTGGTGACTTGGTCGCCATCACCACGATCGACCCAGATGCCGACAACGGGAACGGCAAGGCTGTCATTGTTGCCGAGTGGGCATACGACGCCTACGGCGAGGTTATCGACACCTTCCACCACGCGACGTACCCACGCATCTCCATCGGTCACAAGGGCCTCTTCGCCGACAGGCTCGATGCCAATCCCAACGTATACCAGCTGCTCCCATTCGGGCACGTGATCTATCACAACCGAAACCGTGTGTACGCACCACAGCTTGGTCGCTTCCTCCAGCGTGATCCCAATCAGACTGGTCAGACCCTGATGGCTGCAGCCCTTCATTCAGGACGTGGTGCAGGCTCCATTGCCGTCGCGTTCAACATGGAAGGGCTTTATGGTGACGGCGGGAATCTCTACGGCTACCTTCGCGGCAACCCATGGCGCCATTCAGATGTCCTTGGTCTGGCGACGGATCCTTTCGATGAAATGGATGCCATCATCGCCGAGATGATGGGCTCTCGTGCCGCCTTCCTGCAATCGCTCGGGAAGCAGGCCGCGGCAACCGCGCTCATCGCCGCTCAGATCTCAACGTACCTGCCCTTCCCGGGCGCCAGCCTTGCCGGGGAGCTCGCACTCGTCGCTCTCGGCGGTCAGGGCATGGACGCGGCGATGGCGAATATCGCCATGGGGCTTGTCCCCGGCGGCAAGCTGCTCGGCGGGCTGGCGAAGTTCGTCGGTAGCGTCGGGAAATCGGCCTGGAGTGCCGCCAAGCACTACGCGGGCAAGGGTGGTAAGTTCCTTCGCGGCGATCAGGCGGACAACCTCATCAACCGGGCGAGCGACTTCCTCTCCCGAAAGGTGAAGACGGCCCCCGGCGCGTGCTGCTTCGCGGCGGGGACGCTGGTCTGGACGTCAGCGGGCCTGACACCGATCGAGCAGATCCGCGTGGGCGAGCTGGTCCTGACCCGCCACCACGAGAGCGGCGAGATCGGGTGGTACCCGGTGACGGGCGTCATTGAGACGCCCCAGTCGGCGCTGCTCGTGCTGACGCTCCGCCACGAGGGCGGGCACCTCCAGGCCGTCGAGACGACCGACGAGCACCCGTACCGAGTGGGGGAATCATGGACGCGGGCCGACGAGCTGTCCGTGGGCAGCGTGGTGGGAACCTTCGATGGCGAGGCCGTCGTCGAATCGATCCAGCTCGGCGGCCGGCGTGAGCCGGTGTATAACATCACCGTCGGCGGCGCCCACAGCTACCTCGTTGGGTACGAGATGGTGTGGGTGCACAATTGCGGGCCGATATCGCCACATCAACTGTCAGATTTTATAGCGGATCGGGCAGCAAAGAAAAACGGTTTTGACGACATCCATGCCTTCAAGCAAGACTATGTTAGTCAGTCAGAAATGTCGAAATGGGACATGTACCAGGACACTGAGACAAAGATGATTTGGCTGAAGGAAAAGAACGGGGATGGCTGGATCGAAACCGGCTTAGGCATTGACTGAGTAGTTATGCGAATACACATATCCGTTTTATTTAATGAGATAGATATTCGCGAACACATACCGCATGGGTACAAGTGTCAAGTTAGAGATGTGGGTACTCTAAGAAGGCATCGTGAAGGTCAAGCGGAGCCTCACGTATATGGATCTGTGAAATCAGAGCAGTTGCGCACTTGGGCGACATCTTGTCATTGGAAGCTGGAAGGCAATAAGCTATCATCTGAGTGTACCGAAGCAATTAAAGAAATGCAGTACATACTAGATCAATTGAGTCGATCACTAACGCACGCTGGTCGCGCAGAAGTTAGCGTAATTGCGTACGTCGAATCCCACACCGATTCTCTAGAAACGACCATCCCGTCGGAGTTGCTATCTTGTATATGTCGCATGTCGGATAGCGTGTACATCGAATTGAAAGCCATGTTTCCTTAGCATTATTGTACAACCAAATGTGCTTGCTCGGCGTCGTGTCGATCACGATTCTCATTTTTATTACATTATTGGAACTCGCGCTTATTTTTGTATTTTGAAATTATTATAAAAATACTAACTTGGTAACACGGCTCGGTGTTTGTAAAACTTACGCATATATTCTTGTGTTACGCAGGCACCAACGGCAAGGCTCTCCGCGGCGGCTAAACCGACAACCCCATGGACCGGGCGAGCAACCTCCTCTCGCGAAAGGCTCACACGGCCCCCGGGGCGTGCTGCTGCACGACGGGGACGCTGGTTTGGACGTCAGCGGGCCTGACGCCCATTGAGCAGATCCGCGTGGGTGAGCTGGTCCTGACCCGCCACCACGAGAGCGGCGAGATCGGGTGGTACCCGGTGACGGGTCTCATCGAGACGCCCCAGTCGGCGCTGCTCGTGCTGACGCTCCGCCACGAGGGCGGGCACCTCCAGGTCGTCGAGACGACCGACGAGCACCCGTACCGAGTGGGGGAGTCATGGACGCGGGCCGACGAGCTCTCCGTGGGCAGCGTGGTGGGAACCTTCGATGGCGAGGCCGTCGTCGAGTCAATCCAGCTCGGCGGGCGGCGTGAGCCAGTGTATAACATCACCGTCGGCGGCGCCCACAGCTACCTCGTTGGGTACGAGATGGTGTGGGTGCATAACTGCTTTGGCCTTCCAAAAACAGTGCTTCCGGGTACGGCCCTTTGGGCTGCCGCAGAGCGAGCGGCTCTTGATGGTAAGACACTTAGGATATTTGGCGACTTTGATGAAATGGCAACCCATTTGATTCGGAACGGGAGCAGACGAAATGCTGACGAATTGAGTCAGGCTTTGTATAGACTGAAAGACGACATACCCGGGAACCCAGACGTGATATTACATAGCAGCGGAGACGTTTACGCTCCAACAGGAGATCACTTGGGGAACCTGCTGGTCGACTAGTTACGAGATAGCAATATGAGTAAAAAGAATGCCAAAGAATTTCCCGTTGGCGGCACAGCTGTAGTAAAAATCAGTCTAGATTGCATCCAAAGATTAATTCAAAAAAACAATCTTGATCAACATGTTGGAGATTGCATCCGTATAGTTAGGGTCCATTGGTCTGTCGAGTCTGCGATCGAAGATGCGAAGTATTTAGAGCAAATTAGGAATAATTCAAATCAGAAATTCATACTGTGCAGTGTACGTGCTCCGATACAACGCGTGAATGCCAAAGAACCGTAATACGCCACTGGCGTCGTCGAATCGATCCAGCTCGGCGGCCGGCGTGAGCCGGTGTATAACATCACCGTCGGCGGCGCCCACAGCTACCTCGTTGGGTACGAGATGGTGTGGGTGCATAACTGTCTCGATATCGATGACGCGTTCAGGGCCTCTCAAGTCATGTACAAGAACGGCCTCACTAGAGGAGGCCACGCATTGCAAAAGCACGCGGCTGGAACTGGCAAGAGATCAAATAGCCTATGGAGCACATCAGCTATCAAGGCAGGCGACATCAACGCCGACGCTGAGCGTCAGATTATGGAACTACTAACGAATCCGGGAACAATACAAAAGCCTGCTAGGACAGGTGGGCGTATCGATTTCATCCACCCAGACGGTCGAGGGATTAGGTATAACGCCGATGGTACATTTTATACACTCATATTTTTGGAATTAATGTGATACAATACAATAACATCAGCGTAATAATAACGTCTACACCGGGATATGATAATATTGTAGCCGAGGCAGAGACCGACAATGTGTTGCTGTTTCGTTTAACAACAGAGCCTAACAATGATGATAAGGCGGTAATTGAGTTTGTCGATCAGACTAGCGAGGGCATCGTGTACCGAATGCTGCTAGATGATTTTTATCGGGTACTGAACGATGCTAAACTGAAATATGGTTTAAAATAGCTAAATTCAGAATTTTGGTTCGTAAGTGCATGTTTTAAGGCCGTCATCGGATTGGTCAGCCGCGGGCCCGACGCCGATCGAGCTCATCCGGGTGGGCGAACTGGTACTGGCCAACCACCATGAGCGTGTCGCGTGACACGCTTGTCATGCCGTATCTGTCGTGTTCTGTAGCGGTTGCGATCCCCGATATGTCGAACAGTTCTCTCTCGCCGCCATTGTGCGGCGTTTCTCCTTGCCCGGTTGCGGGGTCCGCTAGCTGATCGGCTTTGCTGCCCTCCAATCCGCCCTCACTGGGGTGGGCAAGGAGTTTGTGCGCCTCCTCTATAGTGTCCGATGTATCCGGTGCGCTTGTCCCCGTTCCAGTACCAGTTGCATGGTGAGGGATCTGCATCATCCGGCCAGGCTCGCCTGGCCGGATGATGCAGCGAACTCCTCGGGGGCCAGGTTGCCCAAGGCGCTGTGGGGTCTGTCCTGATTGTAGTGCATCCGCCAGGATTCGACCTTCTCTTTCGCATCGGCCAGCGACAGAAACCAGCTCACGCTCAGGCACTCGGCGCGGAGCCGACCGTTGAACGCTTCGATATGCCCATTATCTGTGGGCTTCCCCGGCCGGCTGAAGTCCAGACGCACCCCGCTGAGGTACGCCCACTGGTCCAGCCGCTTGCTCGTAAACTCGCTGCCGTTGTCCACGCGGATTTTCTCAGGAAGCGATCCTCGCTCAAGCTTGATCCGTTCCAGCACACGGGCGACATCGTCTCCACGCAAGCCGCTAGCCACCTCGATCGCCAGACTCTCGCGTGTGAAGTCATCGACTATCGTCAGCAGCCGGAATCGACGCCCATCGAAGAGCTGATCGGACATGAAGTCCATCGACCAGCTCTCGTTGGCGTGAGTCGCCCTGGTCAATTCTGGCCGGGTCACGCCGCTGCGGTGCCGACGCGGCTTGTGCCGGCCGACGCAGAGCCCTTCTTCCCGGTACAGCCGATACACACGCTTACGATTCACCGCCCAGCCCTCCCGGCGCAGCTTGATCCAGATCCGCTGATAGCCCCACGTGACATGCACGCCTGCGATCTCTTTGACCCTCGCTCTGAGCACGGCCTGATCGTCCTTCACGCTCTTGTAGCGATGCGTGGCACGGGGATGGCGAAGAACGTCGCAAGCCCGACGCTGGCTCACGCCGTACGCCGCCTGCGTCTTCTTCACCATCTCCCGCCGGCGATCAGGCCTTACAGCTTTCCCATGAGAGCATCCTGGAGGATGTGTTTGTCGAGGCTGAGATCCGCGACCAGCTGCTTGAGCTTGCGATTCTCCTCCTCGAGCTGCTTCAACCGGCGGACCTCGGCCACGCCCATCCCGGCGAACTTCTTCTTCCACCGGTAGAACGTCTGCTCCGACACGCCCATCTTCCGGCAGACATCGCGGGCGGCAGCGCCGCCCTCGGCCTGCCTGAGCGCGAACGCGATCTGCTCCTCGGTAAACCTCGACTTCTTCATGCCTTCGACCTCCAAACAGAGGCCGGATTCTTGCTCGATCCCTCACACTACGAATGGACCAAGAAACGGGTTTGAGCGCAGTATGGCCAGGAAGCGTTTTTTTGCTGAGGAGATAAAAAACGTGTCACACACATGTCACAGTGATCTCATTCTTGATTGTGATGATGCGGTACCGGATACAGCACAGACAAACATAAATGAGCGCACTATGACAACGGGATGGTGTCGTGGCCACTGCGAATACAACACACGAAAGCGATGTCAATGATCCATCTCTTGTTGCGGGATCACATGAAAGCCTTACAATAGTACTCGTACCCCTTCACGATCTGATCCCATGGGACTTCATCGCCCGTCTCGGCGTTCACGCGCTGGTAGCGGACGCGCGAATGGTTGCGTGAGTCGATCATGTGCAGGTGCAGATCCGAGCGCTGCTCGGCCGGGTAGAGCGTGACGGGCACGTTCACAAGCCCGAATGTGATGTGCCCTTTCCAGATTGGTCGCATCGAGACCTCCCATCTGCTGGCTCCGGTTGGCTGCCGTTACACGGGCTGGCCCGCTACCGGAAGAACCACACCAGTGACGTAGCTCGAGTCGGCGTTGGAAGCGAGATAGACGTAGGCGGGCGCGAGCTCCTCGGGTTGGGCCGGGCGCCCCATCGGGGATGAGGCGAAGTCGGAACCGAACTCCGCAATTTCCTCTGGCTCGGCGCCCGTGTCGGCGGGGTTGAGCGGTGTCCATACTGGGCCTGGCGCGACGCAATTGACCCGGATCTGCTTGTCCATGAGTTCGCGCGCAAGGCAGCGAGTGATGGCATGAATAACACCTTTGGTCGCGCCGTAGTCGCTGAGCTCTGGCGCCCCGCGCAGGCCGACGATCGAGCCGGTAGCGATGATGCTCGAGCCGGGTTTCAAGTGTGGAACACATGCACGCGCGAGACGGAGATACGCGTAGACATTGACCTTCATGGTTGTGTCGAGTTCGTCTTCGGAGATATCGTTGATATCCTTTCGGTTCTGCCAGGCAGCGTTGTGAACGAGTACGTCGATATGCCCGAGCTTCTTGTTGGCATGCTGGATCACGTGGGCACAGAACGCCGGATCGGCGAGATCACCGGTCAAAACGAGACACTTACGACCGAGTTCCAATACAGCTTTCTGCACCATGTCGGCATCTTGTTGCTCCTCGGGGAGGCATGTGATCAGTACATCGGCCCCTTCGCGGGCAAAGTGATAGGCAACGCTTCTGCCGATGCCGGAATCCCCACCAGTCACGATAGCGACCATATTCTCCAGCTTGCGTGCGGCCTTGTAGCGTTCACCCCGCCATCTCGGAGCCGGATCGATCATGCTTTCGATCCCGGGCGGGGCCTGGTGCTGCTCAGGGAACGGCGGCTCTGGTTCCTTTACGGGGCGGGCAGTCTTTGCGTCAGACATACGATCTCCTTGGCTTCTTCCAAAGATCCGAAACTCAATGGTGCCAAAGCGCTGAGATGAGCTCATTCTTGTTCATGTGCGAGCGGCCATTGATTCCAATGTCCTTTGCTCGGTCATAGAGTTCATCTCGCGTCATCTCTTCGTATGCGGAGGCTTTGCCGCCCTTGTGCCCGGCTTTGGAAGCGGGCGTATTCGCAATCCGGGCAGCTTTTCCTTGCTCGCGCCCTCCTGACGGAGCTTCTCATATCTCTCATCATCTTTGATCTGCGGGCCGTGATTCTTTGCCATCATGCACCTCCTCAGAGGGCATGATGAACACCCGCTTTCTCAGAGAGGTGAATACGCCGTAAAATCTTACTCATATGTGATTGGCAAAGAGGAGGCCATCAACCATTGGAAACGGCCCAATGCGGTGCAATCGCAATTGGAGCAAGTTCAAGGTTATGGCGCAAACTGGAAGTGCCTAATTTATGTAGATGTCGACTATGAGGTAGAGCAATAGGAATGTCACGAGGCATACCACAGCGACAAACGCTGATGTGTAGAGCTCTTGGTATCTACCTTTCACCCATTCCGATAGCCTGCCTTTGACATTTTTAGTATCAAGTGACATTCTACCCCTGTCCTTTCGGAGACGTAATGTACACCATCAACCAGGGACAATGCGGCACGATACTGAAAATAAAGAAGGATATGTGTCATCTCACAGCCAGATTTGTCTTGTGAAATGCCCACGCTCGGGGACCAGCGGTTTGTTTCCGGCGACTGAGCGGTTGGATCACCCCATTCAAGAAACTAATTGCGAAATAATAAGAAAAATCACTATCGACTCTACAGCGCATGCCAATGTGGAGGCTACGCATCGCCAATAGGTTTCGAGAAATGAAAGAACTCGGCGTCATAATCTCTCTTCCCGGTTATCTCGGCGCAAAACAACTGGGCTGCGATCATTGAGAAAGTGATGCCGTTGCCACCGTATCCGAGGACTGCAAACGTGTTCTGCATGCCAGGAACCTTGCCAATCGTTGGAGCTCCGGTTGAAGAATCACCGAAAGTGCCCGTCCAGGCCAGGTCGGGTGTGGGATCGATCCAAGGTAGGAGTTGGCCCAGTTTATTCGAGAGCGTGCGTGCTTTACGCTCGAGCATTGAGTCCCGTTTGTCTTCGTCGAGGAATGGATCGTCTAGCCCGCCGCAGATGATACGCCCATCATTGGTTGTGCGCATGTACAGGTATGGATCGGAAGCTTCCCAGAGAACATGCTTCCATTCCCATGTCAGGTGGGACAGAGGCTTGGTCGCGATGACCCATGTCGAGATGAGTCTGTGTCCCTGAGTGGGTACGCCCTTTGGTAATTCGTATCCTGTAGCATAGATAAGGTATCTGGCGCGGATGCTGATCGCTTCTTCCGTCGTGACAACCACACCAGGCGCATGTGTATCCACCCGGCTGACATTGAGAGGCGCGATCGCACGTGCGCCACGGTTGATTGCCGCTCGCAGATAGCCGGCTGTAAGGGCGCACGGATCGACCACACCGTTGCCGAGGGATCGCAGTGCACACGTATCTTCGAGGCCGAATTCCTTTGCCACGTCATGCTTCTCGATGTACTCAGTCGGAAGACCAATGCGTTGTCTTGCCTTGCCTTCCTCCCGAAGCGCCTCACTGTCAAGTAGGGTGCCCTGGAGGTAGAGCGACGAGCATTCGCGCAAGCCGGCATCAATCCCGAGATGCTTTGTGCGTTCCATCAGCGTCGTGACGCCAAGCCGCGATCTCTGCCAGATGCGAGTTGCTGCCTCGGTCCCAATCGCTTTGGAAAGATTTGTGAGTGGAGTATCGAGTTCGTAGAGAAGCAGCGCCGTCGACGCTGCGGTTGAGCCTCGAGCCACGCCCCTACGATCGATGACAAGTACATCCATGCCTGCGGCCGAGAGCGCATCCGCGCAAAGAGCCCCTGATATACCCGCTCCCACGATCAGGACTTCAACCTGCTGATCTGAAGGTGTCGCGAGGGGGACTTCGGTCGCAGACGCTGTAACCCATGGCGTTTGGCCTGTGCGAAGATCTACCGGCAGAGTCGCAAGCATCAATATGCACCTCAAAGGCTTCTCATTCCCGATGTGTCTATACCTCATGCAGATGAAAACAAACTTATCAACTTGCTCATCGCGTACCGTATCGCATTGTTCTTCATGGCATGTTCGGTCACATGAAACCACGGCGACGCCCAGCCGCTCATAATTGATACACCGATATGTTTCGACAGATCTTTAAATGTCGGTCGACGCGTTACGCATATCCAGTGTCAGATCCGGACATGGCAACTCAACGCGAAGGCGGAGCGTGTCTTTATAGATATGAAGTCGTGCGCCCGGCGCTCGGCGATGCCATTGAGTACGAACGCTGTGCAGAAATATCTCGATGCGTATTGCGTCTTGTATATCCGCCTCCGCCCACGAACGGCTCATGGTACTCTAAGACCGGTTCGGGCGGAAACCCACAAGCCGCGTGATCTGGAGCAGGCTAAGAACTCGTGCGGCGGCGACATCCGGTTCGAAGCTATAGTGAACGGCAAGGCGGGATGCCCTGCCGTTCTTCTTGCCATATGATTGGCTCGTCCGCTACTGCAGCACCGGATTCGGTCGATTTTCCGCCCATATCCCGTTGACCGTCTGCTACGCTGCTCAACTTCGACTCCGCACGCCGTCGGGATACCATCGATACTTCGGACAGGACGGCTGGACGGGTTTGCAACCTCATTATCCCTGATCAGAGCTCAAGGAGATGGAACTGATTGGCTGATGGCGAGCGTCATTTCAACCCGGCCACATCACGCGAGATCGGCGTGAGCCGGCTGGGCGCTGCGACCGGGATCGCCCTGCTGGCCGCGGCATCGGTCGCGTTCGAGCATGGATTCCGGGAGGCGTTGCTGCCGGGGCTCGCGGGCGCGTTCGTGCAGGCCGTGCTGCCATGGGTCGCGCTCGTCGTCGCGGGTGACATCCGCTGGCGGGCCGTCGATCGCAGTCGGTGGAGAGGCGTGTTCAGCATCATCAGCGAAATGCTGGCCCTGCTGGCGCTCACCGCCGCGATCGCCGGGTGGGCGGATATCCCAGAGCTTGTCTCCATTGCCACACTCGTCGCGTTCGCGATCCGGCTCAACGGCGTGCTCGCCCGCACGATCCGGAATCCCGCCATCCTTTTCCCGGCTTCGTTCCTCGTCCTCATCGCCGTCTCGGCGAGCCTGCTCAAGCTTCCCGCAGCGACGCCCCCCGATCAGCCGATCGGGTGGATCGATTCGGTCTTCACGGCGACCTCGGCCGTCTGCGTAACCGGGCTGGCCGTGCGCGACACCGGGACCGAGTTCACACTCTTTGGCCAGGCCGTCGTGCTCGGCTCGATCCAGCTCGGCGGGCTGGGGGTCATGATCTTCGGCTCGACACTCGCACTGCTCTTCGGCGCTCGGATGAGCTTCAAGGAGCACGTCACGCTCAGCATGGCCCTCGACGAATACCCCGCGCACCGGATCGCACGGTTCGCATGGTTCATTGTGCTGACGACCTTCATCCTCGAAGCGATCGGCGCTGGGATTCTGTATCTCTCGTGGCCAGAAGACCAACTCGCCAACGGCTCTCGGCTCTGGTATTCGGTCTTCCACAGCGTTTCGGCCTTCTGCAACGCGGGCTTCGACATCACAAGCGAGAGCATGATCGGCGTGCGATCGCACCCGGCGGCGTACCTCGCCATCATGCCGATGATCGTCCTCGGCGGGCTCGGATTCATCGTCCTCGAAGATGTCTACCGCCAGTCCCGCGACCGTGTCCGCGGATGGCGCGGTCGGATCCGCCTGACGACGCACTCCAAGATCATCCTCGCAACCACGGCGTGCCTGCTCTTCGGCGGGTTCGCGTTCATCTTCATCGCCCAGGCGACCGCTTCCGGGGCCGTCAACGGACAGACGGTGCTCGACGCGGCGTTCATGTCCACGACCGCTCGCACGGCTGGCTTTACGACCGTGCCCATGGACGAGCTCTCATCGGGCTCCCGGTTCGTGCTCATGGCGCTCATGGCCATCGGCGGCAGCCCGGGCTCGACTGCGGGCGGGATGAAGACGGCCGTGTTCGCCATCCTCGTGTTCGCGATTATCTCGACCGTGCGCGGGCGCAGCGAGGTCGAGGCCTTCGGGCGGGCGCTGCCCGACGCGCTGGTCAAGAAAGCGGCAACCGTCGCGGCGGGGCTGTTCTCCGTCATCACGCTGGCAATGCTCACGCTCGACCTGACCGAAACGATCCCGTTCGAGCCGCTGTTTTTCGAGGTCATCAGCGCCGCAACAACGACCGGGCTCTCGCTCGGGGCGACGGGCGAACTCAGCGGCACCGGCCGTGTCGTCATCACCATCACGATGTTCCTGGGCCGCGTCGGCGCGCTCGCGCTGCTCGCCGCGCTCGTCGGCGGCATGGGCAGCGAGGGACGCTACCTGCTCCCCAGAGATACGATTTCGCTCGGCTGACCGGGCAGCGAGGTACACCCATGTCCAAGAGCAACAATGACACACGCCCCGTCGCCGTCCTCGGCCTCGGCCGGTTCGGACAACGCATCGCCACCCAGCTCGCGCGCGGCGGCGAGGAGGTCATCGCCTGCGACATCAATCGCGAGACCGTCGAGCAGATCGCATCCAAGGTCGCCCAGGCCGTCACACTCGATGTCAACGACGAGGCCGCCATGCGGTCCCGCGGCATCCACCGCGTCAAATGCGGCGTCATCGCGATCGGCGAGGACTTCGAGGCGTCCGTGCTCGCGACGGTCATCCTCAAACAGATGGATTTGCCCCGGATCATCGCCCGCGCTCGGTCTCGCACGACGGCCGAGGTGCTCAAGCGGGTTGGGGCCCACGACGTCGTGCTCGCCGAGGACGAAGCAGCGGATCGCTGGGCCAACCGCATTCTGGGGCCACGAGTGCTCAACCAGATCGAGTTCCACGAGGGCTACAGCATCGTGGAGTTCATCGTGCCCAAACCATGGATCGGCAAGACGCTGATCGAGCTCGATGTCCGCAAGCAGCACGATGTTCATATCGTCGCCGTGAAACGGGCGGACGCGAGTGCTCCATCTGGTGCGAAGGTGGCGGCATTACCTCCCACCGAGGCACTCAACGCAGACGATGTGCTGGTCGTCATGGGAGAAGATGAGAAAATCAAAGGCCTCTCTGCAGTATAGTCCCCGATTCTCCTATTCGTGCTGCGGACCTTCAGGCCGAGCTTCATACAGCTCATCATCGGACAAGCGGTATCCAACCGTCGGCTCGGAGCGGTGGTCGATCCCACATATGTCGAACAGTCTCTCGCGCCGCCATTGGACGGCGATCACGCGGCACATCGTGCGCGCCGGGATCGGAATCAACCGGAGCTCGGTCCATCGAGTGCTCCAAGAAAGTCCGCCTCAGTCGACGAAACAGCACCCGAAGGTCCGCGTGACCCAGGCGCCCGATCACGTGCGTCATCCAACGAGGCCGAATCATGTCTGGCACCTGGACATGACCGAGATTCGCGTGCTGTGGAAGATGATCGAGATCGCGGCGGTCGTCGATGGCTTCAGCCGCAAGATCATCGCGATGAAGGCGTATCACCGGCGGCCGAGCTCTGAGGATCTTTCGAAGCTGATTGAGACGTCGGTAGACAGTGGTGGGGCGGTGCCTCGGTTTCTGGTGACCGACGATGGCAGCCAGTTCCGATCGTGTTTCCGTACCAGTATCGAGTCTCTCGGCATCACGCACGTCCGCTGCCAGGTCAGGACATGGCAGCTCAATGCCAAAGTCGAGAGGGTGTTCAAAGATGTGAAGTCGTGGGTGCGGCGGTCGACCCTGCCGCTGAGCACGAAAGCCGTGCAAGGTCGACTCGATGCGTATCGGGAGGGCATAATCAGTTCCAACCGCATACCGTCCATGGTACATTGACACCGATCGAGGCGGAGCAATGTGCGCCTGTTATGGAGACTGTGACTTACAGGCAGAGAGGAGGTATGGAGCCCAGAATCAGGATGCACAGGCGGGGCGTCCGAGACGATCCACGGCTGGCCTATCCGGTCATCCGAGTCTCGGAGTACTGCCCGCAGGCCGCGTAAAGGCAGCGCACGAAGTCCTGGTCCACCTGGATGATGGGATCTGGAGTGGGCTAGGGACGTGTGATACCGCTCCCTCATGGTCACAGTTCGTATAGCGGTTCAACAAATCTGTACGAAATATTAAAAATATAAGTACTGGGATCTTATTTACCACCGGAGCTTAAGATGAGATCGGACCCGACTGGGAATAAATGCTATTTGGATTGTCCTGAGCAGTATCTCGACGTCAAATGGCTTATTGATGCGATCTATCTGGAACTTAAGCGGGTGGCATCGTGGCACTTAGCAGGCGTTCGGGGTGGCGTGACATTGGACACGACCGACCTTGCCCACGAGGCACTTGGGCGTCTGCTCCGGCAAGATATGAAGCTATTACGCGACCGGTCTCATGCACTCGCAGTTGCATCGTTGATGATCCGACGCGTGCTATCGAATCATCAAAGGGATCGCTCGGTAGTTAAGCGTGGTGGAGGAATTCGGCCAATCCGCCTTCTATGGGATCCCGGGGCTGAAGGCCGAATTCGGGAGGTCGATCTTCTGGCCATCAATGAGGCAATCGATCGACTCGAATCGCTCGATTTCCGCCAGGCTCAAATCGTACAGATGAGATGCTTTGGCGGCATGACGATCGACACAATCTCGGAGTATCTTTCACTTTCAAGGCGCACCGTCCAGTTGGAGTGGAACCATGCAAGGCTCTGGCTCGCACGAGAACTTGCAGAGTAACGAGGGAACCGATTCCGACCACCGTCGTGTCCGGGATCTCCTCGGCGCCGTCCTGGGTCTCCCGCCGGTGAAGCGTGCAGATGTACTCGATCGGCTTGAGGTCGATACCGCGTTACGGAGGGAAGTTGAATCGCTGCTGGAGTTCGAGGAGTATGCAACAGATCCGACCCACCTCTCACGGATCGAGTCCGACTCAGCGGGAGACCAATTGATCAACGCGGTGACTCCCTGGGATCCTTGCATCCCTGGCTTTCACCTCGAACGTGTCATCGGTCAAGGTGCCAGCGGCATCGTCTATCTTGCCCGGCAGGAGAACCCGAGCCGACATGTAGCGATTAAAACGATCCGTCTCGTATGTACCGCGCAAGACGCGGCGGACCGGCTTCGCCTCGAAGCCCATCTCGTCGCCCGGTTGGAGCACCCGTATGTCGGGCGTGTGTTCCAGGCGGGCGTGGTGACCTCGTCAGTGCTAAGTATGCCGTACATTGTGATGGAATACATAGATGGCGAACCCCTGTCTGTGGCGATTGGTCGCGAGGGACTCGACCGCTGGGATCGGCTCCGCGTGGTACTCGACATCTGCGATGCGATCGATTACTCTCACCGTCGCGGCGTGATCCACCGCGACATCAAACCCTCCAATGTGCTTATTACCCAGCGAGAGGACGGACGCAGCGTCGGCGTTAAAGTAATCGACTTCGGTATTGCCAAGATTGTCGAGGGAGCGGTGGGCGATCCCCGATATGTCAAACAGTCTCTCGCGCCGCCTGCTGGCGGCGTTTCTCATTGCCCGGTAGTGGGGTCTTCTAGCTGATTGGCCTTGGTGCCCTCCAATTTGCCCTCACTGGGGTGGGCCAGGAGTTTGTGCGCCTCCCACAAGATGTCCGATGTGTCCGGCTCTCAAGGGTGCGACGCCTCCTAAAACACTTGTATTGCAGGTGATTATGGATGTCCGCCTGTGCAGGGCCGGACATCGCGGTGGGGGTGTTGAATTGGGCAAAGATCGATCCGTGTGGGAGGTGGCCGATGGCATTGCCACTGCCTTTATGTGCGCTGCAGTGACGGCCAGGGCCCGGATGCTGGAGCACGCCTCGCCGCTGGTCCGCCTGCTCGGGCAGCGGGATGCCTTGCACTACGATGCCTCCCTGCTCGAGCGGGAGCTGTCCGTTTTCCGATCGCAGCGTGAGAGGAAGCCAGCGCACCAGCGGTCGCACTACGCGCCCGCCGAGCGAGCGCAGATCATCGAGGTCATGAAGCTCCGCGGGTGGTCGGCGAAGGAAACTGGATCTCGTTTCGTCGTGCATCCAAACACGATCCGCAACTGGCAGAAGGCTGTGCGTGACAAACTCCGTGCGGAGCAGCTGCTCGGAGGTCCGCCGTGGAACCGATTGCACGACGGTGTCCGCAGGCTCATCCATGAGATCCGAGAAGCCTTTCCGGAGCCAGAGTTCGGGACTCGGACGATCGCGCGGCACATCTTGCGAGCGGGCATTAGGGTAAGCCGGACTTCGATCAGGAGAGTGCTTCAGGAGGGTCCACCCGCCTCGCCAAAGAAACATCCTAAAGCACGTGTGACACAGGCACCTAGCCATGTCCGCCACCCAACGAAGCCGAATCAGGTGTGGCACCTGGACATGACCGAGATCCGGGTGCTCTGGAAGCGGATCGAGATCGCTGCGATCGTCGATGGGTTTAGCAGGAAGATCCTCGCGATAAAGGCGTTTAGCCATCGGCCGAGTTCGAAGGAGTTGACCGAGATCGTGGAGTCTTCGATCGAGAGCAGTGGGGCGTCCCCGCGGTTCCTGGTGACCGATCATGGCAGCCAGTTCCGATCTCGATTCCATGAAAGCATCGAGTTGCTCGGGGTGACGCACATCCGATGCCAAGTCAGGACGTGGCAGCTCAACGCCAAGGTCGAGCGGGTCTTCAAGGATGTGAAGTCGTGGGTGCGGCGGTCGGCGATGCCGGTGCGTACGAAGGCGGTCCAAGACCGCCTCGATGCGTACACAGAATGGCACAACCGGTACCGGCCACATACAGCCCATGGTACATTGACGCCAACCGAAGCAGAGCGAGGCATCTCGGCAATCGAGATCATAACATACACACAGAGAGGAGGTATCGAGCCCAGAATCGAAATGCAACGGCGGTGTGTCCGGGGAGACCCGAGGCTGGCATACCCGGTCATCCGTGTCTCAGAACATTGCCTAGATGCCGCATAAGGCAGCGCACAAACTTCTGGCCCACCTGAATGGCGGTGCTTGGGGCGGGTGCGGGCTGCATGGAGCGGCGGCAACTGATTGAAGCGAGTTGGGAACGGCGGGAGTGCAGGGCCTGCCGTTCTTCTTGGTGCGCCCTCTGCTCGTCCGCTACTCATCGTCATGCAGGGCAACGCTCAGAGCGTGCCGGATGGCTGGGTTCTCGTTGCGTGTGAAGACATAGACCCAAGTGCATGGAAAAGGGAGCTCGCACGCCACCTCAACATTGGAGCAGAGTGACCATGGCTCACATGTACCCTGCTGACCTGACTCCGGCCGAAGGCCGACATGGCGAGTACCTCGTGTACAGCATGCTACGAGACGCGCTGCCCGAGCCCTCATGGCACATCTTTCATAGCCTCCGTTTTCACCTGGACAAATCCGGCACTCGTTCACGCGAGCTCGACTTCATCGTGCTTCACCCTGACCGTGGTTGCCTCGTGATCGAAGTAAAAGGCGGTCAGTACGCATATGAACCAAAGCTTGGATGGTGCCACGTCTATAGAGGCAATTACCAGCCCGACACGGCACGTGGAGGACCCTACACGCAGGTGGAAACCGGGGCACGAGCGCTGAACGATGTGCTGACTTCACACTTCCGATGGGATCCTCGAGCACTGCCGTACGTCTGGGGGACGGCAGTTGCGTTTCCGCACTGCACTCTGGACCGGCTTGATGGCCATCTTCCAGCGGACGCCAATGGAGACATCACTGCTGAAGAAGCGGTGTTCCAATCACCTGAACGCCTGCGAGCCTGGCTGCTAAGGCGTTTCGGCCAAATCGGTGGTCAGTTCCGGAGGAATGACCTCTTCAGGGAGCAGTTCAACGACGTGATCCGTGGGTTCTTCGCGCCGCGGGTGAAAGCCCATGCCCGACTCGCAGCACAGATTGCGCGAACGTCTCAACTTGAGCCCATGCTGACCACAGAACAACAGGCTGCGGTCAAACTCCTCGAAGATCAGCCACGCGTTCTGGTTGCTGGTTTTGCTGGGACTGGGAAGACCTTCATGGCCGTTCTCAGAGCGGTCCGGCTGTACGATCGTGCTCCCGCTGACGCGAAGCCATCGATTGCCATAGTCTGCTACAACGCGAACTTGGCCGAGTTCATCAGGCGGGAAATGCTCCCGACAGATGCTGACATTGAGGCCCTGACTTTCCACTCGCTCGTAGAGAGAGTTGCAGAGCGCACTGGTGTATCCACGCCGCGCACGAAGGACCAGCATTACTTCGAGTACGGGTGCGTGGATATTCTTGAGGAGGCGTTCTGCGAAGGGGCTACGCCACCCTTCGATGCACTAATTGTTGATGAAGGCCAGGACTTCCGTCCGAAGTGGATCGAGGCGCTTGAGCAGACTGCCCTTAAGACTGGTGGATCATTCGCCGTTTTCTACGATCCTTATCAGGATGTGTACGGAGTTGGTAACGATCTCCCTGAACGGTTCGGTAAGCCATTCAAGGTCACCACGAACTGCCGAAACACCAAGTGTCTCTGCACCTTCATACGGGATACCGACCGCGAGCGTCTTCGCGACATGGAACCCTCGGCCTTCGCGCTAGATGGCTTTGTTCCACGGGTCATCGAGTACAAGTCTCCGGAACAGCAAGTCAAGCGAATTGAGCAGTTGGTACAGCAGCTGATTGAAGATCATGATCTGAAACCATCGCAAATCATCTTGCTCTCGCCGCAACGTCGCGAGAACACAACGCTCGCAGAGGTTGAGGCGATCGCGGGCTATCGACTTGTTGACGCGTCCCGACGCTATACAACCAAGTCGCAAAATGTGTTGTTCTACGAGACGTTCATGAGCTTCAAAGGGCTTGAGGCACCCTGCGTCATCGTGTTTGATTTGGCGCGCGGCTCGGGGCTAGCAGAATCCAAGGACTTGTACGTGGCATTTTCTCGGCCACGTCACGGGCTGTTCGTTCTTCGGGAAGCAGGATGGACGCTCCCGCAAGAAAACGCCCAGTAGTGGACAGATTCTGCCCTGTTCTACCACGTAGGACAGTTCTAGGACAGTTGCCCTAAAAGAAAAGACCGCGTTGCTCGCAAGTCCCGCTCAACACAGGACTTCAAGCAACGCGGTCTCTACGAAGCGGAGAGGGGGGGATTCGAACCCCCGTGGACCCGGAGGCCCAACTGGATTTCGAATCCAGCGCATTCAACCGCTCTGCCACCTCTCCGACGGTTGGGACCATGATAGCCCACCTCGTGCGGTCAAGCCGGGCTCGGCTCGGTCAGGCCAGGCGGGTGCGGATGATTTCCAGGATCAACTCGGGCTCGGCCATCCGGCCCGGGCCCACCGCTCGGCACGCCTGCCAACCCGACTCAGGCCCGATCAGCTCATAGCCATCGCCACGGAGCGTCTCGACGTTCCGCTGGGTCGCGGGCTGGCTCCACATCACCTCGTTCATCGCCGGCGCCAGGAGCACGGGGGTCTTGGTGCGATCGACAGCGCTCAGGACGAGCGTCACCACATCATCCGCCCGACCGGTGGCGAGCCGAGCTAGGCAGTCCATGCTGCACGGCGCGACGATCGCAAGGTCCGCAGCGCTGGCCGTCGCGATGTGCTGCGGGTCGCTCGACTCGATGTGCTCCCAGATGCCCGTGTACACCGGCCTGCCCGAGAGTGCCTGGAAGGTCATGGGCGTGACGAAGCGCGCCGCGGACTCGGTCATCAGCACCGTGACCTGCGCGCCCGCTTGCGCGAGTTTGCTGGTCAGGGCCGCCGATTTGTACGCGGAGATGCCGCCGCACACACCAAGGATGATGCGTCGGTCAGCCAGAAACATATTCAGAGTGCTCACGCGAAACCCTCGGGTCGCGGGGATCGGGTCAGAGCAGAGGCTCTTCGTCCTGCGCGACGACCGCGAAGCCGCCCGACTCGGACTCAACGATCTCGATCTTGTCCTCGAGGATCTCCTGCACGACCAACTCGAGGTCAGAGCGGCCGTCGCGTTCGATCAGCGGGCGGGCGCCGTCCATCAGCTGGACGAGGCGGCGCTGGATCACCGCGGTGAGTCGGAACCGACCGCCGAACTTGTCGACGATCTCTTCGCTCTTGAATGCTTCGATCATGTCGGGGGCTCTCGTCGCGGGGCGTGGTCTGTTCGCCTTCGGGCTTGACAGACCCACCCAAGCGGGGCACGATCATACGCATCCCACCCGGCTCTGACGAGCCCGGAGGGCCTCGCCCGACGGTTCGGGCCCCTTTCCACCCCGGATTCTGCCAAGCCGCCCTCGTCGGGGGACGCTCGCGGCGGGTCGAATCCTCAGTGAGGCACGCATGGCTGCGATTTCTTGGTCCTTCGGTGACCGTGTCACCCACGCCGACCGTCCCGAGTGGGGAGTCGGGCAGATCACCTCCGTCCAGCCCATCATGGTCGAGGGCCGCCCGAGCCAGCGTCTGACGATCCGGTTCGAGCGTGCGGGGATCAAAACCCTGGCCGCCGCCGTCGCCAATATCCGCAAGGCCGAGGGGAACACCAAGCCCGCCTCCCTCGCAGAGCCCAAGCCCGCGCTCGCGGATCACACCCCAGAGAGCGACGCCGAGCTCGCCAAAAAACTCGCCGGCCTGCCCGACGACGCGGTCGATCCTTTTGTCTCCCTCCCCAAGCGCCTGGAAACGACGCTCGGGCTCTACCGGTTCTCGGACAAGGGCGGCTCGTTGCTCGACTGGGCCGCGATGCAGACCGGGCTTGCCGATCCGCTGACCCGGTTCCTGCGCCACGACCTGGAGACCCACTTCGCCGCGTTCCGACGGGCGCTCGACCGCCACGCGGGCGAACTGGGCGCCCAGCTCGCCCGGCAGGACAAGGCCAAGCTGAGCGAGATCGTCACCAAGGCACCCGAGGCGGGGCAGCACGCGCTGCGTCGGGCCCTCGCCCGGCGTTGACGCCACGCAACATCCGAACCAACCGGCCAATCGGAACCGCCCGCGCACACCGGGCACCTCGATCGTGCTCGGCGATCCGAGCGCCCAGCATGCGGTATTTGCGGACCTGCGCCCTCGTGACACCCGTTCTGGCACGGCGGGCATCCGCGTTGATCTGTCTCTTGTCACACGCGTCCAACCACGGCGGTCGCGAAACACATCACGAGAGACAGGCAGGAGAAGACCATGAGCGAGCGTGAATTCCAAGATCAGTTCAACAAGCTTCTCGAGAAGATCAACACCCTCCCCAGCGACCAGCAGGGCAAGCTCAAGGAGATCGCCTCCGAAACCCGCGGCCGCCACGAGCAGATGAAGAAGACCATCTCCGAGCTCCAGGACTCGCTCGATTACCTCCGTGTGAGCGTCAAGTACCTCGTGTTCGATCTCGAAGCCACCCGCCGCGAGAACAAACAGCTCCGCGCCCTCCTCGAACGCCGCCCCAGCGACGAGGCCTGATCCCGCCTAAAAGCCCACCTCCCCAGCACACATCCATGCCCCCATTGGCAGGTCAGGCCCGAGAACGGGTCTGGCTTGCTTTTTTCTAAGGCGTGGCAGCGCCTCTTCTCGCGCGCATGGAATCGGGCAGTTCCCGACCTTAGGCAGGGGCTCCGGTTTGCTTTGACGAGGCGTAGTCCCCTCGGGGGCGATCGGCGTACCATGCGTCCCCACGGAGCGGTGCCCGAGAGGCTGAAGGGGCCGGATTGCTAATCCGGTATACGGGTTTACCCGTATCGAGGGTTCGAATCCCTCCCGCTCCGCTTTCAGTTCCATCCCCCAGGTCGGCGCGTCATTCGGACCCGCCGGGCTGGGTTCTTGGTGAGGAGATCCCCATGGCTCGCACCCCCTCGGTCATGCTCGAACTGGGCACCAAGGCGCCCGCTTTCGATCTTCCCAACGCCAACACAGGCACGGGCGAGGAACGCGTCTCGCTCGAGGACGCCGCCGGCCCCCAAGGGCTGCTGGTGATGTTCATCTGCAACCACTGCCCCTTCGTGATCCACGTCGCCGACGAGTTGGCCCGTCTCGGGCACGACGCCAAGGCCCACGGCATCGGGGTCGTCGCCATCAACGCCAACGACACGCACAAGCACCCCGCCGACGCGCCGGTCCACATGACCGAGGAAGCCGCCAAGCGGGGCTACACGTTCCCCTACCTCTTCGATCAGGATCAGGAGGTTGCCAAGGCGTACATGGCCGCTTGTACGCCAGATTTCTATCTCTTCGATTCGAAACTGAACCTGGTCTACCGGGGCCAGCTCGACGACGCCCGCCCGGGCAGCGACGTGCCGGTGACCGGCAAGGACCTGCGTCACGCAATCAACGCGGTGGTCGCGGGCGAGAACGTCGGCGCGGACCAGAAGCCGAGCATGGGCTGCAACATCAAGTGGAAGCCCGGCAACGAGCCCGCCTACTTCGGCTAGCCGCGGTCAAGCTTCGCTCAGGAGCATTGGTTTGTCACGAATCCGGGAGGATGACCTAAAATCCTCGTGACTTGCTGTTCTTGTGGCGAGAAAGAAAATACGACTCTATGTCAGTCGCCAAGGCTGAACCTGCTTCATGTATCGGGGATCCAGCGCAAGCAATGCGGCAACCCTTTGCTTTCTGAACAAGGGGTTGCCGCTCGCTACCACCGCCAGCGGTTTATATGGATCTCTAACTCATCTCTCAAAATCGAGAGGAGAGATTCTGGAAGGATCTCACCTGCGCCTTCGTGCAAACGCACAAGCAAAGGCTCCACTCGCTAACACCGAAGCGCCCGGCGTTGGAATGCAACCAGCCGTGATGGTGTTGGAATCCATCGTGACGGCTCCATTGCGTGCAAGGGCTCTGCCCTCTAATAGAGTCGCGCGTGTATTCAGCGTGATACTCGTGAGTGCGAGTATATTTCCTTGAAAGGATGTATCCGTGCCGAGTGTCGCGGAACTGCCGACCTGCCAGTAAACGTCGCACGCATCAGCACTGTTGATCGTTACCACCGAAGAGTTACTTGCGGTGATAAGTGTGCTGCCTGTCTGAAATACGAACAAGGCGTTTGGGTCGCCCATCGCATCAAGGGTTAAAGTCCCTGTGAGGAATGCCGACGATGAGAAGAAGTACACACCAGGTGTGAGCGTCATCCCTCCCAGGTCCACTCCCGACAAATTTTGTGTGAATGGCATGCCTGCGAGAGAGTTATATGCAGCTGTAACATCGCTCTGGGCCTGCTCCGCGACGGCATCGCCCGCGTGGGTCGTTCCGTTCACGACCCCGGGTCCGAATCCCGTAATGGCAAGGCCCGGTCATACACCCAGATCGCCTGTGAGTACGGTCGGGCCCGTGTTCGTCACGGTTGAGCCGCCGAGAACCGCGAATCCCTGTGCCGAACCCAGGATGTCGCCACATGCTTGTTCGCACAGTCCGGCAGATGTCAATGTTATCGCTAAAATAAGATGATTGCGTTTCATTCTGATGGATCTCCTTTGCCTATTAGGGCTGATATCAGTGCCGTACATCGCGGCGCAGGCGCAGACTTCGACGGCTTATTACATACTAAATGAAGGCAAGAAAATTGCAAACAATATGTACACGAATAAACACAATAAATAAGTACATTCGGTATGCATCGCGAACTAGTGTTGAAACTGTCTGGAACTAAGTGGTTTACTCTATTTCTTCGTGAGAGATAGGCGAATAAAGCGATTAAGCGGATGCTGCACAGATTTGTGCGAGCAAGAGGGTGCTGGGCAACACGTGTGTGGGTTGTCTGGGGCGGCATAATCTGGGTGTATGCCGGGGTGTTTTGACTACTCTTCAGCCGTCATCGCAAAACGCACATGGTCCTGCCACGCACCGGCGATTTCAAGATACCGGGGCGAGTATCCCTCTTCGCGGAATCCCACACGCCTCGCCAGCGCCATGGATGCAAGATTGGTCGGGACGACGTTCGCTTCGATCCGATGGAGTCCAAGCTCGCCGAACGCCCGCCCGATGACCAGACGCACGCCCTCGGACGCGTAGCCCGCCCTCACAAACTTTTCGCCCACCCAATAACCCATCACCGCGTTACAAAAGGGCCCGCGGAAAATCTGACTCAGATTCACCATCCCCACGATCGCGTTGTCCGTGACTCGGCAGATCGCGTGGCGCTGATTCTCCGGCGTGTCGGCGGTCTCAAGAAGCCGATCGAACCGCTCCGCCGACTCACCCGTCGCGCCCTTGGGAGGCCTTGGCATCCAGGGCGAAAGAAACGACCAACTCGCATCCCAGAGCGCACACCACTCCGCTCGATCCTCGGGCACCGGGTGACGGATGAACACCTCCTCGCCCGCGGCCAGTTTGTGCTTGCTCTGAGTGCTCATGCCGAGACATGCACCACGACCCGCCGCGTGTGCGCAGCCCGCCGGTGTTCCCAAAGATAAATCCCTTGCCACGTCCCGAGCGAAAGCCGCCCGTCCACGATCGGGATGCCAAGGCTCGTCGCCGTCAGCACCGACCGGATATGGCTCGGCATGTCGTCAGGCCCCTCATCGGTGTGCTCGTAGGCCGTCCCGTCGGGGACGAACGCGTCGAGCCAGCGCTCAAGGTCGCGCCTCGCGCTCGGGTCGGCGTTCTCCTGGATGATCAGGCTCGCCGAGGTGTGGCAGATGAAGATCGTGCAGAGGCCCTCGTTGACTCCAGCTTCGCGCACAACCTCGGTGATCGATACCGTGATCTCGTGCAGCCCGCGACCGGGCGTCTGGATGGTCAGTTCGCGGATCATTCCCACTCGATCGTCGCCGGCGGCTTGCTCGAGATGTCGTAGACCACGCGGTTCACGCCGCGCACCTCGTTGATGATGCGGTTGGAGATCCTCGCCAGCACGTCGAACGGGATCCGTGCCCAGTCGGCGGTCATGAAGTCCCGTGTCTCGACCGCTCGCACCGCGACGACGCTCTCGTACGTCCGGCCATCACCCATCACGCCCACCGACTGCACGGGCAGCAGCACCGCGAACACCTGGCTCGTCTGGCGGTAGAGATCCGCCGCGATGATCTCTTCGAGCACGATCTCGTCGCACTCGCGGATGACCTCGAGCTTCTCGGGCCTGACCTCACCCAGCACCCGCACCGCGAGCCCCGGCCCCGGGAACGGATGCCTCCAGAGGATCGCGTCGGGCACGCCCAGCACCTCGCCCAGCTTGCGGACCTCGTCCTTGAAGAGCTCCCGCACCGGCTCGATGAGCTCAAACCCGAGGTCCTCGGGGAGACCGCCCACGTTGTGGTGGAGCTTGATGTTCGCCGACTGCCCCGAATGCCCGTGCCCGGACTCGATCACGTCGGGGTAGAGCGTGCCCTGCGCCAGGAACCTGGCCCCCCGGATGCTCTCGGCCGCCTCCTTGAACACCTCCACGAACCGGTGCCCGATCCGCCGGCGTTTCTCCTGCGGATCGGTAATCCCCGCAAGGTCGGCGTGGAACTGCTCGGTCGCGTCCATCACCCGGAGGTCGACCTTGAAATGGTCGCGGAAGGTGTTCTCGACGAGCTGGCGTTCGTTCTTGCGGAGCAGGCCGTTGTCGACGAAGACGCAGGTGAGTTGGTCGCCGATCGCCTTGTGCAGGAGGGCCGCGACGACGGATGAATCCACGCCGCCCGAGAGGCCGCAGATGACGCGGTCGCTGCCCACGAGCTCGCGGACGCGCTGGATCTCCGTCTCGGCGAACTCGGCCATGTGCCATGTACCCGTGCAGCCGCAGATGTTGTACGCGAAGTTGCGGATCATGTCCGAGCCGTGGGGCGTGTGCGTGACCTCGGGGTGGAACTGCACGCCATAGAACCGCACGCCGTTCTCCGAATACCGCACGCCCGCCTGCGGGCAGGTGGGCGTCGAGGCAATCGTCTCGATGTTCGCGCTGGCCAGGTCCGTCACCTGGTCGCCGTGACTCATCCACACGGTGGTCCGCTGCGGGACGGCCCCGAAGAGGTCGCCGTCGTCCTTGATCTCCAGGTTGGCCCGCCCAAATTCGCGGTGGCTCGCCGGGGTGATCTTCGCGCCCAGATGCTGGCAGACGAGCTGCATGCCGTAGCAGATGCCCAGCACCGGGACGCCCAGGTTCAGGATCTCGGGATCGATCTTGGGTGCCTTGGCATCGAACACGCTCGCAGGACCTCCGGAGAGCACAATCCCTTTGGGGTTCATGGCTTTGAGCTCGCTCGCGGGGGTGTCGGAGCGCAGGATCATGGAGTAGATCCCGGCCTCACGGAGCCTGCGGGCGATGAGCTGCATGGTCTGACCGCCGCAGTCCAGCACGGGGACGATCTCGTCGTGTGGGTCCGAGTGGGGGAGGCGGGCTGGATTGGTCGATGCCATCTCTCAGGGTGCTCCTAGCATCATCAATGCGGGTTGCCCCGCCAGGCGGAGTGGAAACGGAGACTTTAGGATCTACGCCATGCTGCGGACGACCCCTTTGCCCATCTTCATGATCGCCGGGTTGATCGCTCTGCCTGTCGGCTGCGCTCCCAAGGTAAAGGTCAAGCCGGACTTTGACTCGCCGGTGCCCCAGGACCGCCTCGCCGCGGTCGCCAAGGCCCGCCAAACAAACGACAACGCCGCGATCGAGCCCCTCATCCGCATGCTCGCCAGCGACGATCCCCTGATGCGGCTCGTGGCGTCGGACACGCTCAAGCAGATCACGGGCGAGGACATGGGCTATGACCCCGCGAGCAGCGACTCAGAACGCCGCGCGGGCGCCCAGCGCTGGGCCGAGTGGCTCGAGACCAAGCGATCCCAAGCATCGTCACGGAGGGCCGACCTGTGAGCGATCCCAAGCCCGTGATCGAGATCCGGCTCCTGAGCGACCCGATGTACCTCGCCGGCGCGCGCGAACTGGTGCTCGGGCTCACGAGGCGGCTCGGGTTCAAGCAGGACGAGTCGGGCCGGATCGCGCTGGCGGTCGACGAGGCTCTGGCCAACGTGATCAACCACGGCTACGCCCGCGCGCTCGACCGGCCCATCTGGATGTCCATCTGGACCCAGACCCCCGAAGGGCTGCCGGGCCTGCGCATCACGATCGAAGACGAGGCCAAGCAGATCGATCCCGATTCGATCTGCGGCAGAGACCTCGACGACGTCAAGCCCGGGGGGCTCGGCGTGCACATCATCAGGGAAGTCATGGACAAAGCCGTCTACGAGCGCCGAGAATCGGTGGGCATGCGTCTGACCATGATCAAAGCACTCACTCCAAAGTCCACACACGCGCGGGAGCACGCCAATGGCTAGTCCGAACGAACTCGAGGTCGTCTGGGAAACCCGCGACGGGGCGACCATCCTCAAGCCCGCAGGCGATATCGACCTGAGCCGATCGCCCGTGCTGCGCAACGACATCCGCAAGGCGATCGGGGACAAGCCGGGCAGGCTCGTCATCGAGCTCTCGGGCGTGTCCTACATGGACAGCTCGGGCGTGGCGACCCTCGTCGAGGCAATGCAGCTGGCCCGCAAGATCAACGCCAAGCTTGTGCTCTGCGCCCTGACGGACCGTGTGCACTCGATCTTCGAGATCGCCAGGCTCGACCAGTTCTTTACGATCTGCGCCGACGTCAACGAAGCGATGGAAGCGTAAAGCCTTGAGCGAGCCGACGATCCAACCCAAGGGCTCGCCGATCCTGGCCCCGGTGCACAAGCTGGGCACAAGGGCGATCGACATCGTCACGCACACGGGCGCGGTGCTCCTGCTCGTCATCGAGGCGCTGCGCTGGTTCTTTCGGAACTTTACCAACCGCAAGCGGATGGGCACGGGCGCGATCAGCACGCAGATCATCCGCATCGGCGTCCGATCGATCTTCATCGTCTCGCTCGTCTCGTTCAGCGTGGGCCTGATCCTGGCGCTCAACATGGCGCCGCCGCTGGATCAGTTCGGCTCGCGGCAGCTCGTGGCGAACATCATCGGCGTCGCGGTGCTCCGCGAGCTCGGGCCTCTGATGGCCGCGATCGTGCTGACCGGCTTTGCCGGGGCCGCGATCGCGGCGGAACTCGGCACGATGGTGGTGGGCGAGGAGATCGAGGCGCTCGAAGTCCACGCGCTGGACCCGGTGCGGTTTCTCGTTGTGCCCAGGCTCGTCGCGTCGATCCTGAGCATGTTCTCGCTGGCGATGATCTCCAACATCGTCGCGGTGGGCGGCGCGATGCTGATCTCAAGGCTTGTGCTCCAGATTCCGTATTCGACGTTCTGGGACAACATGCTCAACCAGCTCAAGGGCGTCGACTTCTGGACGGGCATGATCAAGGCCGCGATCTTTGGCATGCTCATCGGGGCGATCGCCTGCGCCAACGGGCTCAAAACCTCGGGCGGGGCTGCGGGCGTCGGACGCGCCACGACCGACACCGTCGTGCAGTGCCTCGTCTCGATCATCATCGCCGACTCGATTTTCACGGCGATCTTCTTCATCTTCAACCTGAACTGACCCGCGAGCGGCTATCGCCGGAACTCGATGGGCTCCTCGACGATGGCGTACGCCTCGCGGAGGATGGTCATGCCCAGGACGCCCACGACGAGCAGCGCAATCAGGGGCCAGGCCTCGGCGGACTTGCCCGCGCCGACGAGCCAGGCGCAGGCGTAGACGGCGGGCCAGAGCGTGCCGTAACGCCGGATCTTTTCGCCCGACTTCTCGCCGAAGCCGAGCCGCTTGATGCGCCTCAGGCAAACCAGTGTGAACACCGCCGACGTCGCGGCGACCCAGATGATCGCGGTCCAGGGGACCCACGCGGGCCAGATGCCCCCGCCCTCGCCCTCGATGCCCGCCGAGCCCCGCGCCAGGAGGACCGCCGAGCAGACGGCCCAGCCCGCGACGGCGAACATGATCGCGCGGGTGCTGAGCCTGGGCACGCGGTGCTCCATCGTGTGCGCGAGCCCGCCCACGACCATCGCGTGCGTCATGACGAGCCAGACGGGCAGCGTAAAGTGCAGCGCGTAGTTGGGCGCGAGCATGTGCCCCGCGTACACCAGCGCGAGCACCGGGAGCCCGATCGCGGGCACGAACTTGCCCGCCACGTTGTAGATCGTGATCCCGACCGCGGCGATCGCGGTCAGGGTGACGGCCTCGGCGCCCAGCACGAGCGAGCCCAGGATCGCGCACACGAGCGTCCCCACGACCACGCTCATGGCGATCTCTTCCGAGATCCGCTCCGAGGCCAGGGGCCGGTTGGGCCGGAGCGTGCGGTCACGCTTGGCGTCGAGGATGTCGTTGAGGGCAGCCCCAAAGGCGTAGAGCCCAAGGGCCGCCACCGCGCCGCCGATCAGGAGCACCCAGAGCGAACGCTCGGCGATCTGCCTGGTCCCGGGTTCTTCGTCGAAGGCGCGGGTCCAGACGATGACGAACCAGACGTTGGCGACCGCCGAGAACGCGCCGGTCACCCGCGTCAGTTGCAGCACGGGGGCCACTCGCTGGATCAGTCCTCGCATGGGCGGATCCTACCGCCCTTGGGCCTACCATCGCCTCTGTGACGCCCTTCTCGCCCATCGCGATCGTGGTGAGCCGGTACAACCCGGCGGTGACGACGCGCCTGCTCGATGCGGCCAGGGCCGAGATCGAGCGAAGAGGCGTGCCCGGCGACCAGATCGCGGTCATCGACGCCCCGGGGGCGTTCGAATTGACGGCCCTCTCGAACGCGGCGGTCCGCAGCGGGACGTACAAGGGGGTCGTGGCGCTGGGCTGCCTGATCCACGGCGAGACGCTGCACGATCGGTACATCGCCGACGCCGTGGCGCAGGGCCTGACGAAGATCACGGTCGGGACGGGCGTGCCCATTGCTTTCGGGCTCATCACCGCCGAGACCGCCGACCACGCTAAAGCGCGCTCGGGCGGCGCCAAGGGCAACAAGGGCCAGGAAGCCGCCGCGGCTCTGATGGACACGCTCGCCTCGATGGACGCGGTGCGCCGGGCGGTCGCCGAGGGCAGGCCCTGTTCGGTCGAGCGACTGGCAAGCGGACTGCAGCTGGACAAATCCGGGAACTGATTCAACACATGGCCACACCCCGCATCATCCGACGCCTCGCCTTCCAGGCCCTCTACCAGCTCGACGCTGTCAAGGACGCCGAGCTTGAGCGCATCCGCGACTCGATCGACATCGACGAGGACATCAAGCCGGGCGAGGTGGACAAGGCGCTTGAGCTGGCGCGCCAGGCGTTCGAGTTCCGGGGCGAGGCGGACGACGCGGTCTCGGAATTGGCCCCCGAGTGGCCCGTGCACCGCCAGCCCGCGGTGGACCGGGCGCTGCTCAGGCTCGCGTACTACGAGATGACGCGCGGCACCACGCCCCCCAAGGCGGCGGTCGCCGAGGCGGTCAAGCTCGCCAAGGAGTTCAGCACCGAGAAATCGCCCGCGTTCGTCAACGCGATCCTCGACAAGCTCCTCAAACGCGTGCTCGAATCGGGCACCCCGGTGAGCGAAGAGGCGGAGTCGTAGCCATGGCGCTCTTCAAGTCCGTGGTGAGCAAGCTCCGCTCGGGCCTGGCCAAGACGCGCCAGAGCCTCGGGGGGATCGTCTCGCTCCTGCGGGGCCGAAAGCTCGACGAGGAATTGATCGAAGAGATCGAGGCGAGGCTCATTCGGGCGGATGTCGGGGTCACGGCGGCGAGGGCGCTCAGCGGCGGCATCCGCGAGGCGTACCGCAAGGGCGAGATGACCAAGGGCGAGGATGCGCTCGACTATCTCAAGCGCGAAATCAAGGCGATGTGGCCCGAAGAGGACCGCCGGCTCAATCTCGCCCAGAGCGGCCCGACGGTCGTGCTCGTCACGGGCGTCAACGGCGCGGGCAAGACCACGAGCATCGCCAAGATCGCAAACCAGTTCAAGCAGGACGGCAAGACCGTGCTGCTGGGCGCGTGCGACACGTTCCGGGCCGGCGCGGTTCGGCAGCTCGAGATCTGGGCCGAGCGTCTGGGCGTCGACATCGTCAAGGGCCAGGAGAAAAGTGACCCGGCGGCGGTTGCTTTCGACGCCTGCAGCGCCGGGCTCGCCCGCGGGGTGGACGTGATCATCCTGGACACCGCGGGCCGGCTCCAGACCCAGGCCGGGCTCATGGACCAGCTCTCCAAGATCAAACGCGTGGCGACGAAGCAGATCCCCGGCGCACCGCACGAGGTGTTGCTGGTCCTCGACGCGACGGCGGGCCAGAACGCGCTCAGGCAAGCCGAGGGGTTCACCCTTGCGGCCGGGGTGACGGGGATTTTCCTGTCCAAGCTCGACGGGACCGCGCGGGGCGGGATGGTGGTCGCCATCCGCCAGCAGACGGACCTGCCCGTCAAGCTCATCGGCGTGGGCGAGACGCCCGACGACGTGCAGCCCTTCGACCCGGAGCGGTTTGTCGAGGCGATGTTTGAAGAAAGCGTAAACGCCGAGTGAAGAGCCCGTTCAAACGGGAGGCTCGACCGCGGGCGTCTATCATTCTCCGAGTCCACTCGGAGACACCATGCAACCGACACCAACATCCACAGGTCAGCAGGAAGAGACGGGCTTTCGGGGCTTGTCGTACGGTCAGCAGTACCCGTTCACCGGGGCCGGACCCGTCGATACGAGCGAGTACCCGGGGGCGCTGATCTGTGTCGAGGGCACCGACCGCGTCGGCCGATCAACGCACATCGCCCTGCTCCACGAGTGGCTCGAGAACGACGGCTACGGCGTGATCCGCTCGGCGCTGACGCGCTCGGGCTTGGCGGGCGAGGGCCTGCAGCGCGCCAAGGAGGGGCACACCCTCGGGCCCCTGACGATGGACCTCTTCTATGCGACCGACTTCGCCGACCGCGTGGAGAACGAGATCATCCCGGCCCTCCGCGCGGGGTTCGTGGTGCTCACCGACCGGTACATCTACGCCTCGCTCGCCCGCTCGATCGTGCGAGGCTCGGACCCGGAGTGGGTCGAGGACATCTACCGCTTTGCGCCGATCCCGGACGCGGTCTTCTACCTCGATGTCGCGGTGGACAACCTGATCCCGCGCGTGCTCGCCGGGGGCGGGTTCGACTACTGGGAGTCGGGGATGGACTTCATCGAAGAGCGGGATATCTACGGCTCGTTCATGAAGTACCAGGAGCGGCTGCTCCGGGTCTTCGACTCGCTCGTCGAGCGGTTCGAGCTCCAGCGCATCGACGCGAACCGGAACATGCCCGAGGTGTTCAACGACCTCAAGGACTCGGTCAAAAGGGTGCTCCACCGGACGGGTGTGCGTCCGAGCTCGGCCCGGCTGCGGGAGGGGGAGTAAGCCATGACCATGCTCTCCTATGAGTTCCCGAGGCCCACGACCGGCCAGCGGGCCTCGCGTCTGGCGGCGATCGACGTGGGCACGAACACGGTCCGCCTCGTGATCGCCGACGCTCCAAGGTCGGGCGGGTACCGCGTGATCGACGACGAGAAGGCGATGCCAAGGCTCGGGCGCAAGTCGATCAACCCGGGGCAGCTCGACCCCGACGCGATGGCCGCCGCGGTCGAGGCGGTGGCGCACATGTGCGAGATCGCCAAGGGCTTCGGTGTCCGCCGACTCCGGATCGTCGCGACGGCGGCGGTGCGTGAGGCGGAGAACCGGGCCGACTTCGTGGAGATGATCCGCGCCCGGACCGGGCACACGGTCGAGGTCATCAGCGCCGAACGCGAGGCGGAGCTCGCCTGCCGATCCGTCGCGGGGGAGATCGACCTGACGGGCCTGTCGGTCGCGATCGCGGACCTGGGCGGCGGGAGCACCGAGCTGGTGAGCCTGGACGACGGCAAGATCAAGACGGTCCACCCGCTCAAGCTCGGGGCGGTGCGTCTGACGGAGACGTTCGGGCCCTGCGGCCCGGGCGAGAAGAAGGCGCTCAAGGAGCTCCGCGCGTTCGTCAGCGACGCGGTCTCCGAGGAGATCAAGCGGTTCGAGAAGCTCCCCGACATGCTCATCGGAACGGGCGGGACGATCACGACGCTGGCGGCGATGAGCCTGCGATCCCAGCCCGGCAGCGACAGCTACGGGCTCGTGCCCAGCTCCACCAAAGGGCACGAGGTCTCGCTCAAGGAGATCCGCGACTTCATCGACCAGCTCAACGAGCTGCCCGTTGAGAAGCGCGACTCGATCCAGGGGCTCAGCTCGGACCGCAATGACATCATCGTGTCGGGGCTGGTGATCATCGAGGGCCTGCTCGAGGCGCTCAAGGTCGACAAGGTCCGGGTGCACGACCGGGGTGTCCGGGACGGGATCATCCTGGAGATGATCGACGAGCTCGCAGGGGCGCCCTCGGCGATCGCGGCGGGCGCGCTGCCCACGCTGGCGACGGCGTTCGAGTTCGCCGACCGCTGCGGCGTGAACATCCCCGGGGCGATCCACGTCTCCAAGCTCGCCACCAGCATCTACGACCAGCTCGCGGATCTGGAGCTGATCCCGAACCACAAGCGCAACCGCGAGATCCTTGAGGCGGCGGCCATCCTGCGGGACGTGGGCATGGTGATGAACTACACCCGCCACCATCGGCACAGCTACCACCTGATCATCCACAGCGGTCTGGCGGGCTTTACGCAGGAGGAGATCGAGCTGATCGCGGTGATCGCCCGGTACCACCGCAAGAGCACGCCCAGCAAGGACCACGAGGAGTTCAAGAGGCTCACGAACGAGAACCAGGAGACGGCCCGTCACCTCGCGGCCATCCTGCGGGTCGCCGACGGGCTCGATCGGACGCACTCACGGGACGTCGAATCGGTGCGGATCGAACTGGAGGACAAGACGCTCCGAGTTTTGGCGCTCAGCAAGAACAACCCGGTCGCGTGCATCGAAGGCGCGCAGCGCAAGGCGGACCTGATGGCCGAGGTCTTCGGCCGAGAGCCGGTGATCCGGTGGTTCGATTCCAGCTCGCTCGAGAGCGCCAGACCCCTGGGCAGGCGAACGAGCTTCAAGTCCTACATGGACGAGCCCCTCCCCGGGACGCTCATCGTGGTCGAGGGGCTCGACGGCTCGGGCAAGAGCACGCAGATGGACCTGCTCAAGAAGTGGGTCGCCTCCCTCGGGTACTGCTCGTATTTCAGCGAGTGGAACTCGTCCGACCTGGTCCGTGAGACGACCAAACGCGGCAAGGCGACGCGGCAGCTCAGCCCGCTCACATTCTCGCTCATCCACGCGGCGGACTTCGCCGACCGGTTCGAGGGCGAGATCCTGCCCTCGCTCCGCGCGGGCGGCGTGGTATTCGCGGACCGGTACATCTACACGGCCTTCGCCCGCGACGCGGCACGCGGGATGGACCGGGACTTTGTCCGGCGGATGTACCGATATGCCCCCAAGCCCAACTTGGCGGTGTACTTCAGGCTGCCGCTGGAGGTCGCGCTCGGGCGCATCCTCCACGGCAGGCCCGAACTTAAGTACTACGAAGCTGGGATGGACCTGGGCCTGAGCGAAGACCCGTACCAGAGCTTCAGGCTTTTCCAGGGCCGGATCTACGAGGAGTACGAGCGGCTCGTGGACGAGCGGGGGCTCTCCGTGATCGACGCGATGCTCCCTATTGCGGAGCAGCAGGTCCAGTTCCGTGCGATGGTGGAGCCTCACCTGAAGAACGCGGTGCGGATGCCGCTCTTGAGCAGGGCCGAGGTGCTCAAGGCGCACAAGCTGACCGGGCGGTACCTGTAAAGGTTCTCACTGCATCCGGTGGTTCTCGGACGTGCAAAGTCGTGCGGATCGTCATCATCCGACAGGCTCAAACCCGGTGGCGGTCTGGGCTTTTTCTTGCCCGAAACTGGCGTCGATAGCATACTTTCAACGGAGGGGAGTTGGGCTGCCCGCTTTGTCGGCGATGCTGTCGCCTGATGCGCCGGGGAGGCCTTTGACGCGATCCGGGGACCGGATCCGCTTGCAGCGAAGGAACGCAAGATGCACGACACAGTCAAAGCGCTGACGATTGGCGGCCTGCTCCTTGCGGGCTCGGCCACGGCGCAGCTCGCCCAGAGTGATTTCACCCTCGGCGATGACGGCTGGACGACCGCGGGCAACGGCGGGGCGCCGGTCCAGCACTTTGGCGATTTCATCGTCCAGCAGGACGCGGACCCGGGCGAGATGGCCTTCGTCGCGCCCCCGGCCTTCGTGACCGACGTCGGGGCCGCCTATCGGGGCACGCTCTCGTTCGACTTCATGACGTCGCAGCAGGCGTTCGCCCCGAGCCGACCCAAGGTGCAGCTCGTCGGTACGACCACGGGCGGCGAACTCACGCTCGAGATCGGTCTGGCCTCGCCTCTGCGGGCGAACGCGTTTCACAAGTACAAGGTCAGGCTCGTCGAGACGAATGGCTGGGAGGTCGTCGGGGAGTCGAGGGCGCCGACGTCGCTTGAGTTCCGCGAGGTGATGCAGGGCCTGACGGCTCTTCGCATCGTGGGCGAGGCGCAGTCGGCCTCGGACGAGCTCTTTGCGATCGATTCGGTCCGGCTCGATCCGGCGCGCGTCCGGGTGTACATCCTGGCGGGGCAGTCGAACATGTCGGGCTGCGACGATGTGCGCAACGTCGATCCGACCTGGCAGGCGACGCTCCATGAGCCGATGGTCTACTGGGACGAGCAGATGCCCAACCCGGGGTTCGTGCCACTGACTCCCGGGACGTCGACGGCTTCCTGCTCCCTCGTCGCGCCCGAATTCTTCTTCGGACCAGAGCTCTCCTTCGGGCGTGAGCTGGTCGAGATGTACCCCGACGAGCAGGTCCTGCTCATCAAGTACGCGGTGGGGGGGACGAACCTGTATGCAGACTGGACGACGCCCACGGGCGAGTTCCCGATGGGCGGGCCGCTGTGGATTCAGCTCAAGCTGACGATCGACAACGCCCTGAATGAGCTTCTGGCGGACGGGTACGAGTACCAGATCGACGGCTTCCTGTGGATGCAGGGCGAATCCGATGCGGATAAGAACTTCCGCGCCAACGCCTACCAAACCAAGCTCACCAACTTCATTGCGAGCATGCGGGCCCACACCGGGCGGGCGGACATGCCCTTCGTGCTCGGGCGCATCCGCAACGCGGGCCAGCCCCACGCCCAGACCGTGCGCACTGCTCAGGTTGCGGTCGCCACCGCCGATCCGAACACGTGCTGGTTCGACACGGATGACCTGCCCTGGCTCGCCGACGGGATCCACTACGACGAGCCGAGCATGATCACGCTCGGACAGCGCTTCGCGGACAACCTCGCGGTGTTCCTGGACCCCTTGGGCGACGTCAACCGCGACGGCCGATCGGACGTCGACGACCTCTACGAGTGGACGCAGCACCCGGTCGACCTGAACTGCGACGGCGTCGCCAACCAGGCCGACATGGACATCGTCATCGACGCGGTCCGCACCCAAGAGTGAAACCGCCCGCCTCCGCCCGGTAACCCGGTCGCGCCTCGGCCTGATCACGCCCGATATCTGCGGCAGATCCGGGACGGAATCTGACAATTTCCCTTGCGTTCCAACCGACGCGCAGTATCCTCGTGTGCGAATCCCCTCGGCGTCTTGGCAGGGCTCCCTCCCGAGCGGCGGGGACAGTCAGGCGTGCGTATCCCCCAGGATCACGGCGTAGCAAAGGAATGCTCCAATGACACTCGTGCGAGGCTTCGGCCTGCTCGTGGGCGCGATCGCTCTGCTGACTGCAAGCAGCTCGGATGCCCAGATCGCCGTCAGCGACTTCGCCACCGGGACCGATGGCTGGGTGACCGTTGCCAACGGCAACGCCCCAGTCCTCTGGCAGACCGGGGTCATCTCCCAGCGCGATCAGCACTCGGGCATCATGGCCTTCAAAGCCCCCTCCAAGTACCTGGGCAATCTGGCACCCGCCTACGGCGGCACGTTCTCATTCGAGATGAGCAGCTCAGCCCTGCAGTACGCCCCGAGCGATCCCAAGGTCCGCATCTCGGGCGAGACGCCCTACGGCACGCTCACCTTCAAGATCTCACTCTCGAGGCCCACGGCTCCCGACGTGTTCCACAGCTACTCCATCAAGCTCGACGAGACGGACAGCTGGAACTTCGTGGGCGAGGGCCGGGGCCCGACGGCTCAGGAGTTCCAGGACGTGCTCGCCCGCCTGACAGATATCCGCATTATCGGAGACACGAGCGCGGAAGCGACGGAACTCTTTTCGATTCGCAACGTGCGTCTTGATCCGCCCGAGCAGCCCGAGCCCGAACCCGGTTCGCTCAGGGTCTACATCCTGGCGGGCCAGTCGAACATGGCCGGCTGCGACGACGTGCGGAATGTCGATCCGATGTGGCAGTCCCAGCTCGACGACGTGATGCTCTACTGGGGCAACGACGCGGCGCCCGGGTTCAAGGCCCTCCAGGCGGGCACGAGCGGCGCGTCCTGCTCCGACCCTGCGCCCCAGTTCTACTTCGGGCCCGAGATCTCGTTCGGCAGCGATCTGATGGTGAGCGACCCCGCTTCGAAGGTGGTCATCATCAAGTTCGCCGTGGGCGGGACCGACATGTTCGAGTTCTGGACGACCCCCAACCGGGAGTTCCCCGACGGCGGCGTGCTCTGGAACGAGCTCCAGGACCAGATGGCCAGCGCGTTGACGAGGCTCGACGCGATGGGCCTGACGTACCACGTCGAGGGGTTCCTGTGGATGCAGGGCGAGAGCGACGCGGACAAGAAGTACCGGGCCAAGGCGTACGCGGGCAAGCTGACGAGCTTCATCGCGAGCATGCGGTCGTTCGTGGGCGATCCGGAGATGCCGTTTATCCTGGGCCGGATCCGCGACGCGGGTCAGCCCCACGCGGACATGGTGCGGGCCGCCCAGGTGAGCGTGGCGGGGAACATCCCCAACGTCTACTGGTTCGACACGGACGATCTGGGTGTGCTGCCCGACGGGATCCACTACAACGAGGCGAGCATGATCGAACTGGGTCATCGCTTCGCGGACATCGTGCTGAGCTTGCCGTAGGAGAGGGGCATAAGGCACTAGGCATAAGGCGCAAGGAAGAATCTCTGGAGTCTTTGCCTTTCCCGAGTGCCTAATGCCTAGTGCCCAGTGCCATCTCCCTCCTCCTACACTCGCAAATGCAGAGAGCCGGCGCCGATCCTGAGAACATGCAGACCACGGACTTCATCTGCGACTTCTCGCGGAAGGCCTGGGACGGCCAGTTCCCGCTCGTCGAGGGGCACCGGGGGAGCTTGATCTCGGGCGACTGCCTCTCGCTGGCGTACCGGTTCGTGGTGATCGAGGAGCAGACGGCGCTCGAACCGGGGTACACCTGCACAATGTGCCTGGAGGAGCGGAAGGACCGCTGCTGGCAGAGCCCGGCCTTTGAGGAGGCGGTCATTTGCCTGCGGTGCATCCGCCAGGGAGCGACCAAGCTCCACAACGACCCGGACTGGGAGTGGACCAAGCCCGAGAAGGGCTGAGGACGGGTTTCGACCCCGCCTTGCCGCTGGGGGGCTTGGAACCTACATTTCCACCCAGGCCCCCGGGCCTGACTCCACGATGGGCGGATGCCAGAGTGGACAATTGGAACAGACTGTAAATCTGTCGGCTAACGCCTTCGGGGGTTCGAATCCCTCTCCGCCCACTTTCCCCTTCTGCCCAACGCCTCGAATTCCGGTGGAGCGCCAGGTATCTCCTGAATCTGCAATGCTTTCCGATTCATTCCCTCGTTCGGTGTTTGCGACGGCCTCGTCGAGCTTTGAGGCTTTCCTGGCCCCGCGCGCGCCGGATTTTGCGCCACCCTCCAAGCTTGGGAGCCCGGCGGCCCGTCGGAAGTGATCGTCTCGGGTCTGGAGGTAGTGCTCGGCGGCGATGCGGGGGGAATGCCCGAGCCAACTCGATACAACGTGCTCCGGGAGTTGGTCCACCCAGTCGCAGGCGCACGAGGCCCGGAGCGCATGGAAGAGACGCGGCCAAGGCTTCACGCCCGCACGGGCAAGGATGCGGAACATGTGGGTCCGCAGGTTGGTCGCAGAGTCGAGCCCCACGATGACGCGCTCCACGCCTTCCTCCGCCTCATCGAAGAGGTCTTGGAGGATGGGCATGAGCTCCGGTGCGATCGGAACAACGCGGACGGCGTGCCCGTCGTGCTGCGCCGTCTTGGGGCTTCTCACTGTCAGCCGGTGCTGATCCCACGAGACGTCCGCCCACTTGAGTTCGGTGAGTTCGCTCGGGCAGCGGAGTCCTGCGAACCGTGCGAGCCCCACGATGGCGCGCCAGCGTGTATCAGGGCAAGTAGCGAGGACGGCTTCGATGGTTTCCCTGCCGATGTACGCGGCCCTCTGTGGGTTGCGTTGTGAGCCGCCCCGAAGGTGCTCGAATGGGCTCTCGTCAAGCCAGCCCCAGCGGACAGCCCGCTTGAAGATCGCCTTGGCGACGATGCACCGCTTCACCTGCGTTGCTGGCGCGAGCGTCCCATCCTCCGCGATTGCTTTCCTCCAGCGGTCGGCATCCATCGAGTCGATGTCCAGAACGTCGGTTCCCTCTCCGAGACAATCCCGAAGGCTCTCGGTCGTCTGCCGATAGGCGTCCATTGTGCTCTTCTTCACCGTTGCGGACTCGATGAAGTGGTCGAGCAACTGCCCGAGCGTGATCGTCTCACGGGGTTCTTTGGAATCCACGAGCCCGGCGCGTGCGAGGCGTTCGTGCATGTCATGGCCGAGCCCGTCGAGCCAGGACTCGGTCTGAGGGTCGAGGGCGGTGTTGAGGTTGCGAGCATTGACGAGCCGCTCGGCGAAGACCTTGAAGTTCTCTGCGGTCGGGCGTTTGACGTCGCCGAGCCGGATCGTTCTGCGCTTGCCGGACGCCGATTTGTAGATGAACCGAACACCGCCGTCGTCATATGCGAGTGATGCCAATGGATAGCCCTCCTGCCCCATTATGCGGCAAGGTGAGGCGGCGCGCCAGTGTGTCCTTGTGGATAGCGAACACTTCCGGCGGATTCGGATTCGGTTTCGCCCCTAAGCCTGTGGGTCGGGGAGAATCGAATCCGGGTATTTGAGGGCCGGGTGGTAGCGGTGGGGGTCGCACTTGACGCCCTTGCCCGTCCGACGCCAGCGCCCCTGCTCGGAGCCTGACTTGAGGAGATTTGCGAGCCTGCCCTTGCCGATGCGAGGTTTGGAGGGCCAACGCTCACGGATCTGCTCCACCTCCGCGTCGCCCCCGATCTCTCGGATGATGCCTTCGAGCGTGTCGGCGTCGTCGGCCTTACCCACTTGCACCCGGTCACCCAGCAGGACGTATCCAGACTCGGTGAGGTCGATGACCATCTCATCGGGAATGTTGTCGTGCCGTCCGATTGCTGTGAGCGTGCGGCGCGTGTCCTTTGGGTCGTCACCTGTCATTCGCTTCATCTCTACGATGACGTCCACGAATGAGGGAAGCGCCCCCGAGCCGCGTGAGGCGTTGAAGTTCGACGACTCGCCTTTGCGTGGGTGATGCACGAGCAGGAGCCCAGCGCCCGTCTCGGTGATGTCGCGGAGGGGTGCAATGGTTTCGCCCACCTCTGCCGCGTCATTCTCGTTTGTGACGGGCCAGAGCCCCGCGAGTGTGTCGATGATGACGAGCGCGGCGTCGGTCTGGTTGCATTGGCTCACGGTCGTTTCGATGAGCTCCATCCAGCCTTTGGGGTTGAGCCTTTGGAAGCTCTCGCGCTTGAGGAAGAGGATGCGTGGGTCGAGGTTGTGCTTCTCGCGCCGGTGCGACCACATACTCGGGCTCTCTTCCGAGATGTAGAGGATGGGCTTCTCGATGGACGAGTCCACGAGCCCGCTGCCCCCGTAGACGTCGCGGAGCAGGTGCGTGAGGAGCGTGGTCTTGCCCGCCTTCCATTGCCCTGTCAGCAATGTGATCGAGCTCTCGGCGATGTAGCCGGGCCAAACCCACGTCGGCTCTTCGGCGGGCTCGAAGTCCGCGATGGAGAGCCAACTGAAGTTCGATTCGTTTCTCCCCGACTTCACACTAGGGGACGGAACCGAAATCGAATCCGCCAGCGCGGCAAGGGTCTTGAAGTCGTGGGCGGTCGAGCCGTTCTGTACCGCTTCGCGGGCGTCCTTGCATTCTTCGGGCGGCTTGATGATCCGCACCGAAGCGCACGCCAGGACGAGCTGCTCGGCGATCTTGCCTGCGCCCATCTCGCCCGGCTTGTCATTGTCGGCGACGATGACCGCGTGCCGGTCCTTGAGCAGCGCCGCGAGCATGTCGCCGCCTTTGCCGGTCATGGGGACGCCGACGGCGTCGAGCCCGATCTGGAGCAGCGCCGCCGTGTCGGACGCGCCCTCGCAGATGAAGACCGGGTCCGCCTGTGAGGTGCCCGCGTAGGCGTCGAGCGGCCACTCGACGATGAGCCCGCGCTTGCCGCCAGCCTTGAAGTCCTTGGAGCCGTCGGGGTGGCGGTACGCGGTCCCGATGATCTCGCCATCGGGGTTGCGTTCGTCGATCTCCCAGCGCCCCGCCCCCTCGCGGGCGAGGCGGAGCCATGTCTCGGGCCGGATGCCTTCGGGTGGTTCGAGGGTGATTGTGCTCGTGCTCAACGCGCACCCCCTTCCGAATCGAGATCGTCGAGCTGATCATCGTGCGGGTTGGGGATGGACAGCCCATCGAGGAATTGATTGATGAAGATGCTGCGCCGACTGCGTCGACGATCGGGCGGGCTCGTCCAAGGGCGACGGAGTTCCCGGTCTCGGCGGTCGATCAATCGCTCGGTGATGCTGTAGGTCTCAGGCTCGTGCATCACGCACCGCCTTCCGAGTGACCCCGATCTGGGTGTCAGCGTGAACGCGGCGAAAACTCTCACTCGCACGCGCTTGTGTTGAGATGGAAGCTGAGCTATACTTTGAACAGCAAACGCCCCTTTCGATTCTTGCCGGGATCTGGGGGCTTTCACTGTTTTTGGGCAGTGTCGAGATGTACGGCCACTTCATGCTTTGCCTCCTGTGCGATCCTGTTCATTCAGGATGCTACTGATAAATTGAATACTTGAATCATCGAACACCCGCGCGATCCCGGCCCGATCGACCGGGACGATGCCGCGCGAGTTGACGATGTACCTGACTCGGTGGGTTGGGACGCCGAGATGTTCGGCGATCCGGGTGAGGGTCCAGAGGGCCTGTCGCTTTGGCATGGGTCTTCTTCCTTGATCCCTTTGAGAACGCCGACCTTGGCGAACATCTGAAATAGGGGAGTGACACTAGCGGTAGTGTATAATAGCACCAACCAACCACTAGGGAAGGTGTTGGGCGAAAAATGGTTGGGATCCTGTCGGCTCGTGTGTGGGTATTAGTCGAGGCCTTGGATTCGGCTTTCTAGGCCTCCGCCCGCTCGTGGTTGAGGCGGAGCAGGGCAGCCAGAATGAGCTGCTCGACCTCTGCCCGGCGCTCGGCGAGGGCGTGGGGCTGGCCGTCGGATTGGGGCGGGAGCGGCTGGCCTGCGCCGGTTTCCTCGAAGACCTCCG